>CAZPUH010000757.1:0-1291 GCA_964589215.1 uncultured Myxococcales bacterium
GTGTGAGCCATGGTGGTTGTCGCTATTCCTCGCGCCAGTACTGCAGAGCGCCCGCCGCCTTCTCGGACGCCGCGTTCAACGTCATGTTGTTTTCGATGATCCGGCCGGTGTCGACGATGGTCGTGATCTTCTTCTTCACGCGCCCCGAGGTCCCCGTCGAGGTCACGCGATAGACGCGCGCCGGCCCGACGTACGCCAGGTTGCCCAGCTGGCCGGCGTCGATCTGGATCGGCCGCATCCCCTGGAACATCCGGTAGCGCGGATCGTCCGGCAGCACGGCCGTCTGCGGGTTGGCCAGCAGGCTGGTGATGGTGTTGAGGCTGTCGAAGCCGGCCGTCGACGCGCGGTCGCACAGGATGCTGGCCAGCGGATAAAGGACGTTGTCGTCGAACACCGTCGGATCGGTCGGCGGCTTGGCGGGATCCGGCGTCGCCGCCGCGCGGATGACGCCCATCACCAGCGGCGTGCAGTCACCCGTCTCCTTGTTGCTGATGGCGCCCAGGTTCACCTTGCAGTTGGGATCCGACGCGTAGACCGTCAGGTACGGCGCGAACGCCTCCATGAATCCGTCGGACACGCCGCGCACCATCTTGATCTCTTCCAGCGTGTCGTAGCTGTTGTCGTGCGCCCGGTACTTGTCGGCGCGCGCGTCGTAGCGGTAGTCCTCGGAGTTGGACGAGCCGCCCTCGGGCGTAAACATCTGCTCGTCGCCGTCAGCCCAGTCGATGATCGCGCGGGCCACGTCGCTGCGGGTCGTGAAGTTTCCGGTGGTGTCCGCCTCCGAGAACAGCTTGTCGAAGCGGCGCGACGACATCAGCCCCATCAGCAGCCGGTAGACGATCAGCTGCTTGCCGCGGTCCGACGCGACGCCCGAGCCGCAGTTGATGTCGATCTTGCCGTCCTCGGCGGTGATCTGGGCGTCGAACGTCCCGGACTTCAGGCCCAGGCCGGTGATCTTGCTGGTGTCGAGGCCGATGAGGCTGCCCAGCCCCGCCACCTCGTCCTTCGAGCCGCTGAAGAACCCCATCAGCATGCTCGCGTAGTCGGTGACCCGGATGCTGAAGCCCAGCGACGGCGCCGCCGACTGGGTGTTGCCGCTGCCGGTGCTGCCGCCCGTGCCGTTGGCCCCGGCGCCAGTCGCCTGGCTCAGCATCTTCTGCAGCTGGTTCATGATCGGATCGATGTACTGCTGCTGGATCTTGATCAGCAGGCGCGCCAGGTTGACCGACGACCGCGCCAGGTAGTGCGCGCGCAGCTCTTCGCGCGCGTTGGCCGCCTGCGCGGAGTCCAC
>CAZPUH010000758.1:0-46135 GCA_964589215.1 uncultured Myxococcales bacterium
CCACGCCACGAACCCCCGTTGACACCCAAGCCCCCAGCATGTAGATCCACGGGCCGCATCACCTGGGGTGGTAGTTAAGCTTGGTTATAACGCCGGCCTGTCACGCCGGAGGCCGCGGGTTCAAGTCCCGTCCACCCCGCAAGAATCATTCAGGTTTTTCGAAGTCGGTCCCGGAAACATCTCCTGCCGTATTAACCGAGTATTAAACAGCTGCAGGGCTACTCCCACCTGCGGCCGGAGGTACGGCAGATGGGAAGCATCTACAGGCGCGGTTCGCGCGCACAGCCCCGGTACTACGTGCACTACCGGATCGGCAAGAAGGAAGACGGCTCGCCCCGCTACGAGATGCGAGCTGCCAAGGGCGCGCGCACGATGGAGGACGCCCGCAAGCAGCTCGCCGTGATCGAGGCGAGGCTGTCGCAGGGCCTACCGGCCGTTCCGGAGCAGCAGCCGCTGTCTTCCGACCTGCGGCCCCTTCTGGAACGGTGGCGGGACGGGCTGAGCAACCGGAACGCGGACGACGACCGCTCCCGCATCGACCGCCACGTCATCACCCGGTTCGGCGAGCTCACGATCGAGAAGGTGACCCTCGCCGAGATCATGAATTGGCTCGACGACCTGAAGAAGACCGCCCTATCGGGGCAGAGCCGGCGGCACCTCCTGAACCTGGTCAGCCGGTTCTTCTCCTGGGCCATCGAGCGCGGGCTGGCGACGGTGAACCCGGTGAAGATGATCCCCCAGGGAAAGCGACCGAAGCCACAGCGCGCCAGGGATGTCGCTTGGCTGGATGACGACAGCAAGCTCCCGCCGCTCATGGCGGAACTCGGTCCTGAGGTTGGCCTCATGCTCTATCTCGGTAACCGCTCAGGGCTTCGAACCGGCGAGATCGCCGGGCTGCGAATGGCGGACGTGGATTTTCTCCACGAGGGCGTCATCCGGGTCCGATACTCGTGGGACGGCCCGCTCAAAGAGGACAAGGATGGCAGCGGGAAGGTCAAGTGGGTGCCGGCCCCCGTGGACGCTGGAACTGTCCTCAAGCTCCACCTGGCCAAGCGCAAGCTGAGCGGAGCGAAGGGCGAAGACCTGGTGTTCCCGTTCGTGCCGGGCAAACCACAGAATCGCCGGCGTACCTCGCTGTGGTCCGGCTATCGCAAGGAGTACATCGAGGACTGCTGGAACGACGCCGCAGCGAAGGTCGGCGTCCAACTCACCTGGTATCAGGCGACACGGCACTCCTTCGTCTCCCGAAATCTGAAGAATGGCGCCAGCCTGGACGAGGTCAGCGCAGCGCTGGGTCACTCGTCGCCCCTGGTCACGCGGACGTACTACGACCACTTCGTGCGGAAAGTGTTTTCGCCAGGGCTCCGACAGGGCATCACCGCGCCCGGACGGCCGGCTAACGACCCGTGAGATCGGCGCGTCGAAACCGCAAGCGACGGCCGATTCGAACGCACGGAACTGATCCGCGGAAGACCGCCATTCGAAGTGCGGCGGGCGTCATCGATAAGAAAGCCGCGGCAGTACGAACGTCGAGAAGATCCTCCACGTCATTTGCGGGCGGCGCCGCACACTCCAGCACGATCGCCCGGATCTGATCGCGGACCGCGACATCGTGCAGCGCTTCTTTAACCGCCGCCACGATGTCGATCGTCAACGGGACGCCCACGCTATCTGAGTCGGACATGGTCGTTTCGACGTTTCTTCGAGTCCCCGGCCGAAGCGCCAGTTAACTCCCCCGGCTCCTGAGTCCGTTCAAGACGCAACGCAACGATTCCGCCTCAATCGTAACCGGCTGAGATTACAGCCTATTTCTCGCCACCTCACGACTGACCGAACGGCCCGGAATCGGCTGAGCGCGCATTTGAGTATACAGTGGGACGTGACGGTTCAGTGACCGGCTCGCCGCACGCCCGGCGCCGCTTCGACGGATTTCGCATCATCGGTCCGGCGCCGGCGGCTGAACCAGCGCATCCAGAAGAATGTGCCCGCCAACAACGCGAACGTTCCTAGAGATTCGCCCGGACTCTTCCCGCAAAAGGGGCATGCGTTCGCGGGCCGTTGCATCGCCAGCCAGACCGTTCCGGCCGCTAGCCATCTTTCGAATCCAAGCATCAACCCCATCAGTGTAGCTCCGCGCCACGAGCGCCGTCGATCGGCCACCACGGGAATCCATGACCCTTTACGACAATCTTACGGAGGGCCCATACTCTCTGTGCCAGGGGATGCGTGACTGCCGCGGAGGTGCTCGGAACGGGTCGGCATCGCCGTGGCGACAGGAACCGACGTCGCGATTGAGAGCGCAGGGCTGACGCAAGTGAAGGGTGACCTGCCCGGCATCGTCCGCACCCTACCTTTCCGGCGCCAGGATGGCGAACGTCAAACAGAACTCTTCAGCTCAGCGTCGGTCATCGGGGACGCGCTCCGGCTCCGTCCACGCGCGGGTCTGGCTTGAGGTGAATGCATGGCACGACAACGAATTGGGGGCGTCTCGCTGGTAATTCTCGGCGTCTTGACCCTTGGAACGGGCGCCTACTTCTTGTTCGTCCGGCCGCCCCTTCTGCCCGAGGACGTGAGGTTCACCGGGGTAGATCCGAGACTCCTGGATCCTCGGATGATCACCTGGCTCGGAATTGTCTTTCGAACATGGGGAGGATTCATGGCCGGCTTCGGATTCCTCCTCGGCGCGGTCGGATGGTACTTGCTCTCAGCTCGCGAAGGCATCCTCCGGTGGGGAGCCAGCGCAGCCGTTCTGGTTGCGTTCGGTCGATTTCTATTGAGCAATCTGATCCTTCGTTCAGACCATCTGCCCTTCATCTTCGCGATGTTTGCGCTCGCTGTCGTCGCCGCGCCGTTTCTACTCAGGCGAGGACCGCAGGGCCGAACCGACTGATGTCGAATGCGAGGCGCGCAGATCCTGCGCCTGACGCCTAGTGCCAGGCCGGCAAGAGCCCGACCTTCTCCTTCATCGCGCCGAACTCTGATGTCATCAGCTCCAGACGGTCCTGGCGGCTCTCTGTGACCGCACGCTGACCGAATTCAGGCGGCGGGCACCGTCGCTGCGGGCAGACGAACGAGACGCGGAAGTCGCCGTCAAACGTCGCCTGGAGGTCGCCCCGCTGGATCGCCAGCACGCCGTCACGAACGCGCGCGAGCAGCCTCCCGCACCCGGTGCACCGTACGTCCTCGACCTCGTTCGCCATCACGCGAACGGAGATGCCAGACCAGGCGTCGCCCGTGGTCGTCAGAGCGTCGTCAGGGCGTCGACTCTTTTGTCGATTCTCGTCGGCCGTGCCGGGCAGGCGCGGTCTCGGGACCTATGAGATACTCGGGCCGTGCCGCGGGCCGTCCTCGTGCTCTTCCTGGCGCTGCTCACTTTCGAGGTGAGCGGTCTGGCGGCGATTTGCGGCGATCCTACCTGCGACGAGGACTGCCCCTCCGACGCGTCCGGCGGACAGTGCGCGCCGAACTGCCATTTCTGTAGCTGCAGCCCGCTGCCGACCTTCACCAGGCCCGCGTCCTCGATTGCGGAGGTGAAGTCTTCCTTCGGGCGCACCAGCTGGTTCTGCGCGACCGAAACTCACCCCTCGCCCGACCCCGCGGCGATCCTGCACGTCCCCAAGCTGCTCCTCGCGTAGCGATCCGAACGAGTGAGTGGACGGGGTGCCGCCGGGTGGCGGTCCGTCCGTGACGTGGACACGCGAGGGAACCATGAAACGCACGTTGATGGCGGCGACGCTCGTCGTTGCCGGTGCCTGGGCGCGCGAAGCCGTCGCCCAGGACCAACCGAAGCAAACGACTGGGTGCAGCGGCCCACTCGACGCGGACGGCGTCGTTCGTTGCGCGCTCGCCGCCAGCCCGGAGGTCCGGGCGGCGCGCGCCGAGTTCGACGCCGCGGGCGGCCGGAAAGCCACCGCGGGCGTCTGGCTACCCAGCAATCCGACCGTGGCCGCCCTCTTCTCGAACCGCCGCCGGCCGCCGCCGGAAGCCGCCTCCGTCTTCAACTGGAGCGTGGTGCTCTCACAGGAAGTGGAGATCGCCGGCCAGCGGGGCGCCCGGGTGGAGGCAGCCGACGCCGAGGTCGCGGCACGGGCGCGCCGGGTCGGCGTCGCGGAGCAGGAGGTCGCCGCCGGAGCGCTCGCGGCCTACTACGAGGCGGTCGCGGCGCAGGAGACGCTCCGTTTCGCGGAGGAGCTGGCTCGCATGGCTCAGTCCCTGGCGGCGTTTGCCGAAGGGCGGGCCAAGGAGGCGATGCTCGCCGGCATCGAGGCAGACGTCGCCCGCGCGGAGGCGACGCGTATCGGGCTGGCCCGGTTCGAGGCCGAGCGAAGGCTGACGGAGTCCCGTGCCGCGCTGGCGGCTCTGCTCGATGTCGACGCGCGCACGCTGAAGCTCCCCGGGGCGCTCGTCGTCCCGACGGCCGAGCTGCCCGCCGGCACCGGCTTGCCCGAAGAGCAGGCGCTCCGGCTGCGCGGCGAGGTCGCGGCGGCCGAATTGGAGAGGCAGGTCCTCGAGCGGCGTCTCGCCCTCGTTCGCCGAGAGCGTGTCCCCAACCTCACCCTCTCGGCGTTCGCCGAGCGGGGCGAGATCAACGATCGCATCCTGGGCGTCGGCCTCTCCGTGCCTTTGCCGCTGCCCGCGCCCGTCGGGCGCACGCGGGCCGGCGAGATCGCGGAGACCATGGCGCAGATTCGCGCCGCCGAGACCTCCGAGGAGCTGGTCCGCCGCCGCGTCCGACTTGAGGTGACCCGCGCCCTGGCCGCGTACACCGCACGTCAGGGTGCCGCGAGCCTCTTCGGGGCCGACCTCCTCACCCGTGCGCACGCCGATCTGACCGCGCTCCGCGATGCGATCTCATCGCGGCAGCTCTCGCTGCGGGAGGCGCTGCAGTGGCAGCGCAGCCTGATCGAGCTGCTCCAGGCCGACATCGAGGCGCGCCTCGGGCAGGTCCTGGCGCTGGTCGAGCTTCGCCGGGTGGTGGGGACACCGTTCGCGGCCGGCCAAGGAGGTGCGCGATGAGGTGGCTGACCGCGGGCGCGGCGCTGCTGGTCACCGCCGCCGCGACCGCGTGCTCCCGGCAGCCCGCCGAGCTGGCGCACACCACCGACCGCGCGTCGCGCGAACAGCAGCCAGAGCCTGGGCGAGGACAGGCAGGGCCCGCCCCTCACAAAGACGAATCGGAGGTGCACGAGGCGCTCCCCAGCAAGGTGCGGCTCCCGCCGAGCGTCGTGAAGGCGGCGGGCATCAAGACCGCGCCTGCCGTTCTCGACAGCCTGCCCGCGACCGTGGATCTGACCGGCGAGATCGCCGCTGATCCCAACCGCTCCGCGCGCCTGGCCGCGCGCATCCCGGGCCGCATCATCGACGTCCGCGTGAAGGAAGGCGATCGGGTGAGCGCCGGCCAGACCGTCGCCATCCTCGAATCGTCGGAGCTGGCGCGGGCGCGCGCGACGCTCGCGTCGGCGGTGGCCCGCGCGCGCTCGACCCGGCTCAACGCCGACCGACTCAAGAGCCTCGAAGCGAAGTCGCTGGCGTCCGGACAAGAGGTGTCCGCCGCGGAGGCCGAGGCGGCCGCGCTCGACTCCGAGGTCTCGGCCGCCAAGCAGACTCTGTCGGCGCTGGGGCAAGGCGAGGTGCAGACGAACAACGGCAGCGCCCGGGTGACCATCCGGACGCCGCTCGCGGGGTTCGTGCTCAGCCGCGACGCCGTGCAGGGGCAGAGCGTCGACGCGGAGCACGTCATCGCGGTGGTCGGGGATCTCGATCGCGTCTACTTCCTGGGCCGCCTGTTCGAAAAGGATCTGGCGCGCGTGAAGGTCGGCGCGAGCTCCGAGGTCCGCCTCAACGCCTACCCGGCCGAGGCCTTCGAGGGAAAGATCGAGACAATCGGCCGGCAACTCGACCCCGCCGCGCGCACCGTCACCGCCCGCATCGTCGTGCGCAACCATGCGGATCTGGTCAAGGTCGGCCTCTTCGGCACTGCCCGCGTCGTGGTTGGGCCGGCGGAGACGACGCTCAAGCGCGTCGTCGTCCCGTTCGCCGCGGTGACGCGCGTTGCGGACAAGGAGGTTGTCTTCGTCCTCCAGCCCGATGGCGACTTCGAGCTTCACCCGGTGACGCTCGGACGGACGGCCGGCGGCCGCGTCGAGATCTTGAGCGGCCTGCGGGCCGGCGAGAAGGTCGTCGCCGACGGCGTCTTCACGCTCAAGAGCGCGGTCCTGAAGGGCACGTTCGGCGAGGAGGAGTGACGTGGTCTTCCTGAGCCGCATCGTCTCCTGGTCGCTCCGGCACCGCGCCGTCGTGCTGCTCGCGACGGGCCTCTTGGCCGTGGTCGGCGTCCGCTCCGCCTTCACCCTCCCGATCGACGCCGTCCCCGACATCACCAACATCCAGGTGCAGGTGATCACCGCCGCTCCCGCCCTGACCCCCGTCGAGGTCGAGCAGTACGTGAGCGTGCCCGTCGAGCGCGCGATGGCCGGCATCCCCAAGGTCGAAGAAGTCAGGTCCATCTCGAAGTACGGCCTCTCGGTGGTGACGGTCGTCTTCGAGGACGGCACCGACATCTACTTCGCCCGCCAGATGGTGGCGGAGCGGATGCGCGAGGCCGACGACACCGTCCCCGCGGCCTACGGGCGCCCCGAGATGGGCCCGATCGCGACCGGCCTCGGCGAGGTCTACCAGTTCGTGGTGCGGGGCGAGGGGCGCTCGCTCATGGAGCTCGAGGAGACCCTGGATTGGTACATCGGCCCGCAGCTCCGCAGCGTGCCCGGGATCGTCGAGGTCAACAGCTTCGGCGGCGAGGACAAGCAGTACCAGATCGTGATCGATCCCAAGCGCCTTCAGGCCGCCGGCCTCTCGCTCGGCGAGGTGATTCACGCCCTCGAGCGATCCAACGCCAACGCGGGCGGCGGATACATCGAGCACAACAGGGAGCAGGTGGTGATCGGGACGGTCGGGCTGGTGACCAGCCTGGGGGACCTCAACTCGGTCGTCGTCGGCGCGACGTTACAGGGCGTCCCGATCACGGTGGCCAACATCGCCGAGGTCCGCTTTGGCCCGCGCCTGCGGCGCGGCGCCGCGTCGATGGACGGCAAGGGCGAGGTGGTCGTCGGCGTCGCGCTGATGCTGATGGGCGAGAACTCCCGCCTGGTGACCAACCGCGTGAAGGCGAGGCTGGAAGAGCTGCGCCCGACGCTCCCCGCCGGCATCCGGATCGAGCCCTTCTACGACCGGTCGGAGCTGGTGGCCCGGACGATCAAGACGGTCGTCCGGAACCTCGCCGAGGGCGCGGCTCTCGTGATCATCATTCTCCTGGTCCTGCTGGGCGACATCCGCGCGGGGCTGATCGTCGCCTCCACGATCCCTCTCTCCATGCTGTTCGCCATCGCCCTGATGAAGGCGACCGGCGCCTCCGGGAACCTGATGAGCCTGGGCGCGATCGACTTTGGTCTCATCGTCGACGGTGCAGTGATCATCGTAGAGAACGCCGTTCGCAGGCTGGGGGAGAAGCGGGTCGCGGCTGACCGCGAGCTCACCTCCGACGAGAGGGTGACGGTGGCTCACGATGCGGCGGTCGAGGTGCGGAGCGCCAGCGTTTTCGGCGAGATCATCATCGCGATCGTCTATCTGCCGATCCTCGCCCTGCGCGGCATCGAGGGGAAGCTGTTCCACCCGATGGCCAGGACGGTGCTGTTCGCGCTCGCCGGCGCGTTCATCCTCTCGCTGACCCTCGTCCCGGTCCTCGCAAGCTACCTCCTCAAAGGGCGCAGCGTGAGTCACGAACCCTGGCTGATGCGGCAGGCCCGCCGCGGCTACGTGCCCGTCCTTCGTCGGGCCCTCGCGCGTCCATCCATCACGCTCGGCGTGGGGCTCGTCGTGCTGGCGCTCGGCGGCGGTCTGATGACCCGCCTCGGGGCGGAGTTCGTGCCCCAGCTCGACGAAGGGGACCTGCTGCTCGAGGCGCGGCGCCTGCCGGGCATTGCGCTCTCGGAGACCATCGCGACCGACATGCGCGTCGAGCGAGCGGTGCTCCTGGTCCCCGAAGTCGAGCACGTGGTCGCGCGCGCCGGTGCCCCGGAGGTCGCCACCGATCCCATGGGCATCGAGCAGAGCGACATCTACGTGACCCTCAAGCCGCGGGACGAATGGCGGCCCGGGCTCACGAAGGAGGCACTGGGCAAGGAGGTGGCGGAGATCGTCGATCGGGAGGTGCCCGAGGTGGCGGTCGCGGTGTCGCAGCCGATCCAGATGCGCACCAATGAGCTCATCGCCGGCGTCCGATCTGACGCAGCCGCCCAGATCTACGGCCCCGATCTCCAGACGCTGCAGCAACTGGCGCAGCAGGTGGTCGCGGCGCTGAAAGGTGTCGCCGGCGTTGCGGACCTGCGCGCCGAACAAGGCACCGGGCTCACCTACCTGCGCATTCGGCCGGACCGAGCGCGCCTGGCGCGCTACGGCCTCACCATCGAGGACGTCAACACGATCACGGAGACGATGGCCGTCGGGAGAACGGTCGGCGACATCTTCGAGAAGGACCGGCGCTTCGCGATGGTGGTGCGGACCGCCTTCGACTTCCAGGGGAACCTCGCAAGCGTGCGGGCGCTGCCGCTCAAGTCGACGCTGGGGCAGATCGTTCCCCTCGGCGACGTTGCGGACGTGGTGCTCGAGTCAGGCCCGGCGCTCGTCAACCGCGACAAGCAGTCGCGGCGCTCGATCGTCGAGTTCAACGTGCGCGGGCGCGACGTCGTGTCGACGGTCGAAGAAGCGAGACGGGTGGTCGCGTCCGCGGTGAGCCTCCCCGCCAACTATCACGTGGACTGGGGCGGCCAGTTCCAGAACTACAGCGCCGCCCGCGCCCGCCTCGCGGTCGTGGTGCCGCTGGCGCTCGTCCTGATCGTGTTCCTGCTGTGGCTCGCGTTCGGCAAGGTGAAGCCCGCGATCCTGGTGTTCGCGAACGTCCCGTTCGCCGCCGTGGGCGGCGTCCTGGCTCTGTGGCTGCGCGACATCCCCTTCAGCATCTCGGCCGGCGTCGGGTTCATCGCCCTGTTCGGCGTGGCCGTCTTGAACGGTCTGGTCCTGGTCTCGTTCTGCTTGCACCTGGAGGAGGAAGGCACCCCACCCCGCCGGGCCATCGCCGAGGCGGCCGAGCTGCGGCTGCGGCCCGTCCTCATGACCGCTCTGGTGGCCGCGCTGGGCTTCGTCCCGATGGCCCTGTCTCGAGCGCCTGGGAGCGAGGTGCAGCGCCCGCTGGCGACGGTCGTCATCGGCGGCCTCATCACTGCGACGGCGCTCACGTTACTTCTGTTTCCGGCGGTCTACGCTCTCGCGCACCGCCAGCCACAAAAGAGAGATGCCAAGAACAGCACACCAGGGGAGGGACAGACATGACACATCGATTTAGTCGAGGAACGGGGTCGCTTGCATCACAGTGGGTTCTCTTTGCGATCGTGATGGCAGTGTTCGCTTGCGCCAACCCGGCGCGAGCCGCCGAGCCGGGGGACGGAGTGAACGCCTGCGGATGCCGGAAGGATTCAGCCGGCCTCTGCTACTGCGATCGAAAGGCGAAGTGCGGCTGCCCCGGCGAGTGCGAGCCGAAGGGCTGCGACGAGAAGCGAGCCAAGCAGCTCGAAAAGGAGATCGAGCTCGAGACCAAGAAGGCCGAAGCGGCCGGGCGCCAGGGGAAAACAGACGAAGCCGGCGAGGATCGCGCTGCCCCCGCAGGCCGCAAGCAGGCGGCGGAAGTGACGCCGAAGAAACACCCTGCGCACCAGATGACCGTCGCCGAGCGACGCTCGCTCCGTGACTTGTTGGATCTGTATGTTGCCGAGCACCCCGAGGCGAGCCAGAAGAGCATCGAGGAGGCGCGCGCCGCGCTGGGAGGCGCCGACGCGCGCGGGCCGGCTGATCGCTGACCAGTCGGGGCAAGAAGACACGACGATGGGAGCACACACGCACGACGGAGAGCACGGGCATGCCGGCGACGGAACCTCCGGGACGCGGAGGCGTCTCGTCGCGGCCCTCGCTCTCACGGCGTCGTTCCTAGTGGTCGAGGTCGTGGCCGGTTTCATCTCGGGCAGCCTGGCCTTGCTGTCCGATGCCGGCCACATGCTCACCGATGCCGGCGCCCTCGGGCTCGCCATCTGGGCGCAGGCGCTGAGCATCCGGCCGCGCTCCAGCCGCAAGACCTTCGGCTACCGTCGCGCGGAGATCTTGGCCGCCGCGGCGAACGGCATCGTCCTCGGGGCGACCGCCATCGCCGTGATCGTCGAGGCAGTCCGACGATTCACGTCGCCGCCGCCCGTCCAGGGAGTTCCGATGCTCATCGTTGCGGCCATCGGGCTCGCGATCAACATCCTCGCCGCGTGGATCCTCTCCCGCGGCGGGGCGCACAACCTCAACATGCGAGCGGCAGCTGCCCACGTCGTTGCGGACGCAGCGGGCTCCGTCGCCGCGCTGGTTGCTGCGGTGCTGATCCTGACGCTGGGCTGGACCATCGCCGACCCCATCACGTCGATCCTGATCTCGGTGCTGATCCTGTTC
Source organism: uncultured Myxococcales bacterium (assembly GCA_964589215.1). Lineage (GTDB taxonomy): Bacteria > Myxococcota_A > Polyangia > Fen-1088 > Fen-1088 > JADGRB01. Next base: position 10,537 of record CAZPUH010000758.1, read on the forward strand.
GGCGCCTGGCGCCTCCTGAACGACGCGATACACGTCCTCATGGAAGGAACGCCGGCGGGGATCGATGTCGGCGCTCTCGAGCGGATCGCGCGCGAGACGCCCGGCGTTCGAGACGTCCACGATCTGCATGTCTCGTCCATCGGCGGAGATTCGCCGATCATCACGGCTCACGTCGTTCTGGCGCCGGGCGCGCACGGCGTCGAGGTCGCCCGCGACGTCGGACGCCGCATCGAGGACAAGGTCGGGGCCGCCCACATCACCGTGCAGCCCGAGGCCGCGCGGCCGGAAGACGACCTCCTTGCACCCCACACGCTCGTTCGGGGCCCCTGAGTACTCGCGATTGGTGGGGCAACACCGGCCTGCCTGGAACCGCCGATGCCTGGCGCGCAGTTGATCCCTCATCCCTCGACGCGAAAGTTCCGCATCATGCCCATGTCCTCGTGTTCGAGGTTGTGGCAGTGATAGAGGAAGAGGCCAGCGTGCCGCGCGAACCGAACGCGGATCCGCACCTGCTCGCCGGGTCTGAGAAGAAACGTGTCCTTCCAGCCGTCGTCGACGAGACCGTCGTCCATCGTCGCGGCCACGCTTCTCCACTGCGGAGCCACCGTTCGCTGCACGATCTGGAATTGCCCCCCGTGCACGTGGATCGGGTGAGCGGTCGTCATCATCGCGCCCGGGTTCGAGAACTCCCAGTCCTCGGTCGCACCGAGCTTTATCCGCTCGTTCGCCGCGACCTCGGTCATGTCGAACGGCTCGCCGTTCAATACCCAGCGCATCATCGCCATCGATACCGCGAACCGGCGTGGATTCTGGCGGTTGACCACCTCATCCGGTGAACGCCATTCGGGAAGCGACAGGTGCCGCGGAATCGGAAGGCGCGGCCCCTTGCCGCCAATGGCGAACCTGCAGATTCGAAGCGCCGCGCCATTTGCGGGCGAGCTGGATGATCCACCGCCTCCCATCATGCCCATGCCCCCGCCCATCATCCCGCCACCAATCGTGAAGGCTCGGCTCTCTAGCCACACCGAGTCCCCGCCAGGAGCGGTTCCGAAGTCAGCCCACAGCTCGATGCGCTCGCCGGGCGCCAGGAGGACCGCCGGTCGTTCGACCGGTGCGGCGATCAGTCCACCGTCCGTGCCGATGACCCTCATCGGGCTCCCGTCGCTCCAGGCAAGCTTGTAGATCCGGGCATTCGAGCCGTTCAGGAGCCGCAGGCGATATGTGCCCGCCTTGACGTCCAACGACGCGTCGGCGCGCCCGTTGACCAGGATGCGGTCTCCGAGAAAACCCAGCATCTGGTTCGGCGCGTAGACGAGCTGGCCGTCGCCGTCGAGGATCCGATCTTGAATGACGAGGGGAAGATCGAACTCCGGCGCCGGTAGCCCCCGCGCGACGTCGTCCTCGTCGGCCACGAGGAAGAACCCGGCCAACCCCGCATGGACTTGATAGCCGGTACGTCCCTCCGGGTGCGGATGGTACCAGTACGTTCCAGGGCGATTTTCGACCTTGAAGTCATAGCGGCGCGTGGTGCGGCTCGCGATCGCAAAGCGGGGATGGCCGTCGTTCTCCTCGGATACGTCGAGCCCGTGCCAGTGGACGACCGAGGCTTCATCGAGCGCGTTCTCGAAATTCACGCGCACCCGCTGGCCACGCCGCAGGCGGAAGGTCGGGCCGAGGTAGCTCGCGTCACTGCCGTCGAAGGTCCCGGGCGAACCTGCCAGTCGTTTGCCCTCGAACCGGAGGACGGTGGTGCTCCGGCCCGAGCCGTCGACGGCCACCCGCGCGCGGGTACTCTTCAGTGAGACCTCGAGATCCGGTTGGGTCGTGGCTTCTGAAGCTGCGAGCGGAGCTGCGGCGGGTGCACGACGGCTGCATCCCGCGGACAGCAACAGACCGCCGGCGATTCCAGCTTCTAGGACTTGTCGTCTTGAGGGCTTCGTAGACATCGAGGTCATCCTCTCTCGCCCGTGCAGAACTCTACGGGACCTGGCGCGCGCTGCGAACCCTTTCCCGTCTGACTGGCTCTCACCGGCGAAGGTGATGAAGTCATGAACGCCATCGTCGAGTCACTCGGTAAGGTCGCGAGCCGCGTCAGGATGGGCGAGCACGAGCTCGTCTTCGACCAGCCACAGTCCGTCCCCGGAGGTGAGGATCGCGGCCCCTCCCCGCTCGACGCACTGGTTGCTTCGGTCGCAGCCTGCGCGCACTACTTCGCAGCCGCCTACCTCCACGGCCGTGGCCTCTCGACCGAGGGGCTGACCGTCGAGGTCCAGTCGGAGAAAGATCGGGTGCCGGTGTCCAGGATCGGTCGCCTGTCGATGAAGGTGCAGCTTCCACCCGGTCTCTCCGACCGACAGTTGACCGGGGTCGAGCGGGCCGTGAAGAGCTGCCCTGCGTACGGCACCCTGCTGCACCCGCCGTCGGTCGAGGTTGCCGTCGAGCCGACTGTGCCTCCGGTACCCGAGGCACAGTCGGCCTAAACCCCAGGCTTGTGCCAGTCGGGTAGCATCTAAGCCGTGAACGAAACGGAGTCGTCCGACGAGCGCCTCCTCGCGGCCGCGCGCGCCGGGGATAGAGCCGCTCTCGAGACGCTGCTTGAGCGTCACCAGGAACAGGTCTACAGGTTCGGCATGAAGATGTGCCGGGATCCGGAGGACGCGAAGGATGTCCTCCAGGACACCCTGCTCGCGATGGCGCGTAGCGTCCGGGACTTCCGCGGCGCGTCCTCGATCTCGACGTGGCTCTACACGATCGCGCGGAGCTTCTGCATCAAGAAGCGGCGCCGGAGCAAGTTCGCCCCCGACGAGGAGCGCTCACTGGACACGGACGTGAAGGCTGAGGCGAAGCACCTCGCTGCTCCCGCGGTCGACGCGGATGAGGCGCTCGCCGGCAAGGAGGTAGAGCGGGCGCTCGAGCAGGCGATCGCGGCGCTCGACCCGATGTACCGCGAAGTTCTGCTCCTCCGGGACGTCGAGGGGCTGACCGCACCCGAGGTCGCCGAGGTGCTCGGAGTGACCCCGCAGGCCGTCAAGAGCCGACTCCACCGGGCCCGGCTATCGGTGCGGGAGCAGGTCGCGCCCATCCTCGGAATCGACCTCGACGCGCCGGCGGCTCCCGGCATTTGCCCCGACGTACTAACGATGTTTTCGCAGCACCTCGAGGACGAGATCAGCGCGGACCTCTGCGCGGAAATGGAGCTGCACCTCGAGACTTGTGGGCGCTGTCGAGGCGCGTGCGACTCGCTCAAGCGCACCCTCGCGCTGTGTCGAACGTCGGGCCCGGCGGTCGAGGTCCCCACAGCGGTTCAGGTTTCAGTCAGGAAGGCCCTCCGAGCCTTCCTCGCCGACAACGCCTGAATCCTTTAGGCGGCGCCTGGCTCTAACTTTTCAGGAGGCTGGAATGGCGACCGTGCAGGTGACCGAAAAGACCTTTGATGCAACCGTGAAGAAGGGGATCGTCCTGCTGGATTTCTGGGCCGCTTGGTGCGGGCCGTGTCGCGCGTTCGGGCCCATCTTCGAGGCCGCGGCGGCGCGCCATGCGGACGTCGTATTTGGCAAGGTCGACACCGAAGCCGAGCCCGGTCTCGCAGCGGCGTTCGAGATCCGCGCGATTCCGACGCTGGCCGTGCTTCGCGACGGGGTGCTGCTCGGAGCGTTTCCCGGGATGATGCCGGCGAAGGCGATCGACGAGCTGGTGGGCAAGGTGCAGGCGCTGGATATGAACGAGGTGCAGCGAAAGCTGGCGGAGGCCGAAGCTGCGGAGCCGCGAGCCGCCAAGGCAGGAGGCGCCTGATGTGCCGGCGTATCGACTGCCCGAAGTGCGGGCGACCGAGCTTCGCCGGCTGCGGAATGCACGTCGAGCAGGTGCTCGGCAACGTCCCACCGGCCCAGCGCTGCCGGTGTCGGGAGGACCGGGCTACGGGCCCGACCGCGCCAGGCGCCGGCCCGCGCTCCTGGCTGCGCGGCCTACTCGGGAAGTGAGGAGAGCGGTCATGACCACATTTGGAATTCGAAAGAACCTCCGCGCCTCGTACGACGAGGCGCTCGCCCGGGTGCCCGAGGCGCTCAAGGCGGAGGGCTTCGGTGTCCTCACCGAGATCGACATGCAGAGCACGCTGAAGCAGAAGCTCGGCGTCGCGTTCCGTCGCTACAAGATCCTCGGCGCCTGCAATCCGCCCTTTGCTCACGAGGCGCTCTCCGCGGACCTCGTCGCCGGGCTGCTATTGCCCTGCAACGTGGTCGTCTACGAGGGAGAGGACCGCCGGGCGGTCGTCATTGCCGTCGATCCGACACAGACCGTGACCGCGACCGGCAGCCGGGAGCTCGCGAAGATCGCCGAAACCGTCAAGGAGAAGCTCACGCGCGCGATCGCCCGGCTCGAATAGCAATGGCATCGGAACGGCGTGCCGAGCCGGCGGGTGCGCTCAGCCACAATCCCAAACCCCTTCCTCCGCGCCAGGCCCAAGCGACCGACCTTCTTCGATGGGCGACCTCGTCCTGCACTACTGGGAAGCCTGCTCCTGCATGATGTTCCTGGAGACTTCGTGGAAGTTGGATGCAACGCCGGATTTTCATCCGTGATCCTAAGATCGCTTCTCCGAGATCGTGGACGGGGTCGTGAGCTGGTTTGCTTCGACAGCTTCGAGGGACTTCCCGCCACCGTCGACGCGAAGGACCAAGGTGCGTACGTCGCTGGCGAGATGACGGCCGGACGTCGTTGGTTCGAGGACAACTTTAAGGCCATCGGACTGGAGCTGCCGACGGTCCACCAAGGCTGGTTCGAGAAGACTTTGCCGACCGGACTGCCGCGCCAGATCTCCTTCGCGCTGATCGACGCTGACCTTTAACACGTCGACGCTCACGGCCCTGCAACACGTTTACCCTCGGCTTACTGGGAACGCCATATGCATGTTTGGGGTCTACTGCGACGAGCGCGTCCACGTGCCCTACACGCGGAATCTCAAATATCTCAGCCCCGGGGTGACGGCGGCCGTGGACGAGTTTCTTGGAGACAAGCCCGAAGAGATGTCCGTCCTGTACTCCGGCGACTACACTAGCGGCTACTTCACAAAGAAGTGACCATCGGAAGCAGCCGCTACGACCGCTCGCGGCTCGCTTCGTTGATTCGTTGAATCGTCGCGCTCAACAAAAGGGCGCTTGCCGAGGAGGTCGGTCGCGCCCGCTGTCGGGTCGACGCCGTTCAGTCGGAAGTTGCCAACCTCCTGAACTAGCGGTCCCCGGCAGCCTGGATGCGCGTCCCCTCTTCGATCGCGTCCGAGGGCTGCACGATGACGGTATCGCCCTCCTTCACGTCACCTGTGACCGCGGTCCAGGCCCCGTCCGTCGGCCCGGCGTCGATCAAAGTCTTGCGGGCGCGTCCGTCGCGGACGACGAAGACCGCCCACCGCTGACCGGACCGGAACAGCGCGGGCGAGGGGACGCGGAGGACGTCCTTGCCCTCCCAGACCACGACCGCCGCGTCGACACGGTAGTCGTGGCCAAGGCCGGGCGGCGGCGGCTCCGCCAGGTCGAGGACCACGTGGACCCGCTGCTCCTCGAGGCCGAGGGCGGAGACCTTGGTGAACGCGGCCGGATCGACCCGCTGGACTTCAGCCCGAATTGGCAGCGGACCACCCCACCCAGTGATCGTGGCGGCGGCCCCGGGACGTACCTTCGCGGCGTCGCTTGAGAGCAGGTCGGCGTGCACCTCCATGCTGGTCACGTCCCCCACCTCGAGAAGGGGCGTTCCGGCCGCGACCGGCCCGGCGCTCTCCCGAACGACGCGAAGGATCCGACCGGCGACCGGCGACCGGACAGGCGTCACCTGTCCGGGCTTGACCAAAGCCGGGGCGACCACGGACCGCGCACGCACCAGCTCCGCCCGCGCGGCCCGGGCGGCCGCGGCGGCGCCTTCGGCGGCCCGACGACGGATCTCGGCCTCGTGCCCGCGGTGCTCGAGGTTGTTGCTCGGCATGGCTCCCTGCTCTACGAGCCGGCGCGTCGTCCCGAGCTCGCTCTCGGCGTGGGCGAGCGCCGCCTTGGCTTCCAGCTCGCCGGCGTCGGCGCGGGCAACGGCGGCTTCGGCGACACTGACGGCCGCGCTCGCCTCTGCGCGGGCTCGCGGATCGAGCGGCCGGGACGCGCCAGGGAGGATCTCGGCAACGATCGCGTCAGCGGCGATCGTGTCGCCCGCGTGTACGTCGATCCGCTGCAACTGGCCGTCGACGGGCGAGAACACGACGTATAGCTCCTTGACTCGTGTGCGCCCCTCCGCGCTCGCCGTTGCGAAAAGAGCGCCGCGCTGGACCACGGCCGTCGCCACCCCGACGGCTGCGGTCCGCAGAGCCCAAGCGACGCCGGCGATCGCCAGGGCGACGATGCCGATCCAGAGGGCTGTCTTTCCGTGCTTGATCCCGGTCATGATCATTCCTTGGCCTTGAGGACGGCGACGAGGTCGAGACGGTCGAGGCCTCGACGGACGACGAGGGCGGAAGCGGCGGCGGCGACGGCGAATACGACCACGGCGAAGGCGTACGTCGGCCGCGCCACGACGACGGGAAAGTGCATGCTCACGCCTTCCATCGCGCGCATGAGCACGGACGAGAGCCAGTAACCGACCAGGAATCCCAGCGGGATGGCGGGCACCGCCAGGAACCCGACCTCGCCCAGCAGGATCCGGGAGACTTCGGCACGCGTGAAACCGAGCACCCGGAGGGTGGCGAGCTCGCGCCCACGCTCGGCCAGCGCGATCCGTGCGCTGTTGTACACCACACCGAACGCGATGATCACCGAGAAGACGACCTCGATCTGACGGATGAATGCGAGGGCGCGATCGCTCATCGAGTGGAACGCGGCGATGGCGCCGAGGCGGGTCTCGACGGCGAGCGCGGCCGGCGTGCGCTTGAGGACGCCGTAGAGCTCGGACTTGCCGGCAGCGTCGACCGCGAGGCTGGCGCCCGAATAGGTATCCGGCTCACCCAGAAGCCGACCCAGCGCTCCGAGGTCCATGTAGGCGCCCAGGCCCAGGGGCTCGTCCACCACGTCTGCCAACGTCGCCGTGACGTTACGCCGCTCGTTCTCCCGGATCTCCAACGAGACGAGGTCGCCGCGGCGGAGCCCGAAACGCCGGGCCAGCCAGGTGGTGAGGACGACGCCCTCTGACGGCGGCACCGCTACGCGTCCGTCCGACGCGACGACGCGGCGGAGCGCGCCTCCAGGGGGCAAGCCGACCAGGGTAACGTCCTGCGAGGCCCCGCGCCCGACCACGCGCGCGGGAACGGCGCGAAAGGGTTCGGCCGCGCGCACGCCCGGCAGGGCGCGAAAGTCGGCCACCGTCCCCAGCGCGCGCGGATGAGCGAGTGCCACGGTCACGTCCGCCCGCTCGGCGCGCTGGTAGCGAACTTCGATCATCTGGTTGATGGCGTCCGCCGACGAGCCGCCGAGAACCATGACCGCCACTGCCAGCGCCATTCCGGCCACTGCGAGGACCGACCGGAGCGGACGCCGGGTCAGGTTCCGCACGATCATGCGGGACGCAGGGCCCCAGAGACGCGGGACGCCCAGGCGGTCGAGCAGCGTCCGCCGGAAGGTAGGGACCTCCGCCGACATGGCGACGATGGGCGGCGTGGCCATCACCTTGCGGAGGCTCCCCAGGGTGCCGAGGGTCGCCGCTCCGAGCGCGACGCCGGCGGCGAGCGCAATGATCGCTGGCTCGGGCCGGAAGACCAGGACCGGGAAGCGAAAGAAGGAGGCGTAGAAGCGTGCCATTCCCCGCCCGAGCCAAGCTCCGACAGGGATCCCCGCGGCGATTCCGCCGAGGACAATCAGGGCGGTCAGCTCGAGGTAATGCCAGGCGATCCGCCCCGACCCGTAACCGAAGGCTTTCAACATGCCGATCTGCTCGCGCTGAGTGGACACCACACGCGAGAGGACGACGTTCACCAGGAAGGCCGCCACCAGGAGAAAGATCGACGGAATGATGAGCGCCATCGACCGCAGCTGCTCGATGTGCTCCTCGAGCATCACGTGCGAAGGATGGCTGCTGCGGCCGTAGGCTCCCTGGCCGCCGTAGGGCGCGAGCGCGCGGTCGAAGGCCGCGATCACCGCGTGTTCGTCGGTGCCCCGGGCTAGCGTGGCGGCGACGTCATTGAAGGCGCCTCTCAGGTCGACCAGCGCTTCGAGCTCTCCGCGGTCCATCCAGATGACGCCAAAGCGCCGATCGTCCACCGCCAGCGCGCCAGGTGGCATCGGCATCACGTACTCCGGCGAAAGCGCCACCCCCACCACGCGCAGGGACAGTCGGCGACCCGCCACGACGGCGGCGATGCGTTCGCCGAGCGCGAGATGGTTCTTCTCGGCGAAGGCCTCACTGACCAGGACCTCGTCGGCGCGTCCTGGCTCGACGTGGCGGCCCCGGCGAATGTGCAAGTCGTCCAGCGCATGCCCGATGTGGGCGGGGATCGACACCACCAGAGCCGAGGCCGGTTCCGCGAGGGTGGGGATGTCCAGGACCGCACGCTCGACGATGCGCCCTTCAATCGCGGTCACCCCCGGGATGGCGGCCAGGTCCGGCAAGAGAGACAGAGGGGCGCGCGCGACGCCCGACCAGACCTGGGCGAAGCGCTGTTCCGTGTAGTAGCGGTGCTCCGACACCCGGAGAGAGCGGTAGGCGGTGACCGTGGCGACGAACAGCGACACGCCGGCGGCGACGACCAGCGCGATCGCCGCTGCCTGGGCGCGCAAGCGGCTCGCGTCACGGAATACCTTGCGGTCAAGTGCCTTCATCACCACTCCAGCGCCTCGGGCGAGGCGCGCGAGGCGTTCCGTCGGTCGGCGACGATGCGGCCGTCGGCGAGCTGAAGGACACGGTCGGAGATCGCGGCGATCGCAGCGTTGTGGGTGATGACGGCGGTCGTCGTACCGAGCTCGCGGTTGACGTTGGCGATGGCGCCGAGGACGATCTTTCCTGTCGCGATATCGAGGGCGCCGGTCGGCTCGTCGCAGAGGAGGACGTCCGGGCGCTTGGCGATCGCTCGCGCGATGGCGACCCGCTGCTGTTCCCCGCCCGAGAGCTGCGCCGGGTAGTGATCCCGTCGCTCGGTCAGGCCGACCAGGGCCAGCGCGTCTTTCGGCGCGAGCGGATTGTCGGCGAGGTCGGTGACCAGCGCGACGTTCTCGATCGCGGTCAGGCTCGGGATCAGATTGTAGAACTGGAACACGAACCCCACGTGGTCGCGCCGGTAGACGGTGAGGGCGCGCTCGTTCGCGTTGGTCAGGTCGTGGTCGCGGTACCGGATCCGCCCGGAGGTCGGGACGTCGAGACCGCCGAGGATGTTGAGTAGGGTCGACTTCCCGCTTCCGGACGCGCCCAGCAGGACGACCATCTCGCCCGCCCCGAGCTGAAGGTCGATCCCGCGCAAGGCCGGAACCTCCACCTCCCCCATCCGGTAGGACTTGGTAATCCCTTCGGCAACGAGGACGGCGTCCACGACGTCACCCTCCCCGCCCCCCACTCAGACCGGCCGCTCGGCGTGGCCCCCGTGGCGCGCGGTCCCTTGGGCGTCGTTGAAGCGCGGGATCCAGCGCGGCGTCACCGCCGCGTAGGCGCGCCAAGTCTCGCCGAACTTCGCAGCGACCTCGCGCTCCTCGCGGTGGGCGAGGCGTACGTAGCTGACCGTCAGGATCGGAAACATCACCAGCGTGATCAGCGTTGGCCACTGGAGAAGGAAGCCGAACATGATGACGATGAACCCGATGTACTGCGGGTGCCGGACGCGCGCGTAGGGCCCACTCGTCGCGAGCTTCCGTTCCCGCTGAGCGGCGAACAGCACCCGCCACGAGCGCGCAAGCACCACGAACCCGGCGAAGATGAAAACATTGCTCGCCAGGTGGAGCGGGTTCAGGTGCGGGTTCCCCTTGAAGCCGAGCAGATCGTAAAGGAGGTGGCCGGCGTCGTGCGAGAAGAGGTTCACGCCCGGGAGCCGCCGCCCCAGCCAGCCCGCCAGAAGGTAGATCGTGAGCGGGAAGCCGTACATCTCGACGAACAGCGCGACGATGAACGCCGAGAACGTCCCGAACGTACGCCAGTCGCGCTTCGTCTGCGGCTTGAAGAAGCTGAACGCGAACATGATGAACACGGCCGAGTTGATCAGGACCAGCGTCCAGAGTCCGTAGGCGGGTGTGCTCGTTCCGTGGTCCATGACTCGATCCTTTCAGCAGCAGCCGTGGCCGGCGTGCTCGTGCTTCCCGTGGGTCTGGTCTGCCGCCTCGCCCGAGCCCGGCGCGGGGTCGTGCTGGTGCGCCCGGTGTCCGCGGTGCATGAACAGGTGCATGAGCGGGCAGGCGAGCAGCAACAACCACGGCAACGCCGCGAGCAGGTGCGCCCGGTGTTCGGTCAGAAGGAAGTAGGCCGCGATGGCGAGAAAGACTCCCAGCCCCCAGCGAAGGCGCCGCTGGTTGACCGAGGGATCGCTGGACGGTCCAGGAATCTCGTGAGGGTTCATGCTCAGGCTCAGTGCATGGGTGGTGCCAGCACACACTTGTCTGAAGTCCGAGGTGAAGCAGCCAGCCCCGCGCAAGACCTACTGAGGCCGCCAGGGCTTGCGCAAATTTTGCAGCACGAGCGGCGTCGGTCAGATTCGGGCCCGGCGGAGCCGCAGCGCGTTTCCGACCACCGAGACGGAGCTGAGACTCATCGCCGCCGCCGCGATCATGGGGTTCAGCAGGATCCCGAACCAAGGATAGAGGACGCCCGCCGCCAACGGAACGCCCGCGGCGTTGTAGACGAAGGCGAAGAACAGGTTCTGCTTGATGTTCCCTAGCGTTTGACGGCTGATGCGGCGGGCTCGGGCGATCGCGCGGAGGTCGCCTTTCACGAGGGTGACGCCGGCGCTCTCCATCGCGACGTCAGTTCCGGTTCCCATCGCGATCCCGACCTGGGCCTGCGCGAGTGCCGGGGCGTCGTTGATGCCGTCGCCCGCCATGGCGACCACGCGGCCTTCTCCCTGCAGGCGCTTCACCACGGTCGCCTTCTGATCCGGCAGCACCTCGGCGACCACCTCGTCGATCTTCAGTTTCCGCGCGACCGCTTCGGCGGTCGTTCGACTGTCGCCAGTCAGCATGACGATGCGAACGCCCTCTTCGTGGAGCGCCCGCATCGCCTCGGGGGTGCTGTCCTTGACTGGGTCGGCCACGCCCAAAAGCCCCGCTGGGCGCCCGTCGACCACCACGAAGATCACCGTCTGGGCGTCCTGTCGGAGTTCCTCCGCTCGCGTGGCGAACGGCGTCGGATCGACGCCCAGGTCGGCGAGCAGAACGCGGTTGCCGACGGCGACGGCCCGACCCTCTACCGTCCCCTTCACCCCTTTGCCATTGATGGCTTCGAACCCCATTGCCGCGGGAATGGCAACACCGCGTTCCTCTGTTCCTTTGACGATCGCGGTCGCTAGCGGATGCTCGCTACCGCGCTCGAGGGCAGCTGCAAACCGCAAGAGATCCGTCTCCATGGTCCCGCCGATCGGCGTCAGGCTGACCAGCTTGGGCTTCCCTTCGGTGAGCGTTCCCGTCTTGTCGACCACCAGGGTGTCGACCTTACGCAGGACCTCGATCGCCTCCGCGTTCCGAAAGAGCACGCCCGTCGTCGCCCCACGGCCCATCGCGACCATGATCGACATCGGCGTCGCGAGGCCGAGGGCGCACGGGCAGGCAATGATCAGCACGGCGACGGCGTTGATGAGCGCATGTGCGGCACGGGGCTCCGGCCCGACCAGTGACCAGACGATGAACGTCACCACGGCAATGGCGATGACGACCGGCACGAAATAGCCGGCCACCACGTCGGCCAGCTTCTGGATGGGCGCGCGGCTGCGCTGGGCCTCGGCGACCATCGCCACGATGCGGGAGAGCAATGTGTCAGAGCCGACCTTCTCGGCCCGGATGACCAGGGTCCCGGAGGTGTTCAGTGTGGCACCGACCACCTTGGCGCCGATCTCCTTCTGGACGGGGATCGGCTCACCCGTCACCATCGACTCATCGACATGGCTCCGTCCTTCGGTCACGACGCCATCGACCGGAACCTTCTCGCCCGGCCGAACCCGGAGCAGATCGCCAACCTGCACAGCCTCGAGCGGCACGTCGGCCTCGCTGCCGTCGGCGTTGACGCGACGGGCGAGCTTGGGCGCAAGGCCGAGCAGCTTGCGGATGGCGGCACCGGTCGCGCTCCTTGCCCTGAGCTCCAGCACCTGACCGAGTAGGATGAGCGTGACGATCACGCCCGCCGCCTCGAAGTAGACACCGACCTGGCCGTCGTGCTCCCGGAAAGACGACGGAAAGATGCCGGGCGCGACCGCAGCAATCACGCTGTACGAGAAGGCGACCGAAACGCCCAGGCCGATCAGCGTGAACATGTTGAGACTGCGGTGACGGACCGATTGGATTGCCCGAACGTAAAACGGCCACGCGGACCATGTGCAGACGGGCGTGGCGAGCGCCAGCTCGACCCAGGTACGCAACCTCGGCGAGAGGATCTGCCCGAAACGCGCGCCCAGGATCAGCTCGCCCATAGCCAGCAGAACCAGCGGGGCCGTTAGGGCGGTGGCGGTCCAGAACCGACGCGACATGTCGGCCAGCTCCGGATTGTCGTGCGGCTCGGCGGTGATCGTCCGTGGCTCGAGCGCCATGCCGCATATTGGGCAGCTACCCGGCGCGTCGCGCACGATTTGCGGATGCATTGGGCAGGTCCACTCGACCTTGCCCGTTGGAGGTGGAGGTGGAGCGGGCTTGGGCGGCTCGGTACCGGGATCGACGAAGGCCCGAGGGTTCTGCTGGAACCGTTCGAGACACCGCGGGCCGCAGAAACGGTAGGTCTTTCCTGCATATTCGCTGTGGAGAGGCGCGTCCGCTGGCACGTTCATGCCGCAGACGGGGTCCTTCCCGAGCGGCTGTGTCGCAAGGGGAAGTCGTTTCGGGTTCCCCCCCGACGGTCGCGTTGGATGATCGTGTTGGTGGTGGTCCATGGTCCCGTCTCCGTTCGTCGATCGCCTCTTACATAGGGGAGACGCACGATGCTATCGGGCCTTACACCCCGACGTCCCGGTTCAGTTCATTGACCGGGGCCGCGAGCGCCGGTATTCGCGCAGTACTCTGCCGCTTGCCGCGTCCGGACGTGAACCTCACGGGAGGCGACTGGGTTTTCTGGCCGAATGTCCACCGCCAGACCGGCCGGCACCGGATGAACCAACGCCGTGACGTTCCGGACCTGGAGCGGGCAGCTGTCCTTGTTGTCGTCCGCATATCCAACCACCGCGTTGCGTGCCAGATGACAGTTGACGACGCGCTGAAGCCAGTCCGCGGTCATGTTGGGCAACGGTCGGAACACCACCCGCACACCGCTCAACGTATCGCCTCGGTCGGCGATTTCCAGCGGCTCGACCGACACGATGTCCTCGAGGTGCAGAAACGGGCTGATGTCGCGCTCCGCGGCTGGAACCCCGATGCAGGCTTGTGCCTCGGCATCCCGAAGAGCTTGCGAGGCCGCGCGATGCTTCTCGGCTTGCTCGCGGTGCTTGCGTGCCTCGACAAAACTCCTCTGCGTGGGGTTGCGAAAGGACGTCCAGTATCGATAACAGGCGTCCTGCGATTCGTAGCCGGGACAGGCGGCTTCTGCCCGCTGCTGCGCCGAGTCCGCGCGGGCCGCCTCCTGTCGGGCCGCGTTCTCATGTTCCGCCGCAGTCATCGTTCCGGTTCGCGTCGAAGCGCACCCGATGACGAGTGGCACCGACATCACGAAGACCACCTTTGAGATAATCATGGCTTCGTCCCTCCGTTCCCGGAGTTCGTGCAACCGACATGCCGGCCACAGCCGCTCTCTCCGAAAACGAGTCCTCAGGTCCTTCGTCGGCTTTGAGTCGGTAGACCTTGCGCGGCCCGAGGACCCTCCGGCAACGGTTGCGTTCAAGTGTCGCTCATACGGCCTGGTCGTCCTGGGCGGCCGGCGGATGCTCGACGTCGATCCCGTCGCGCCGAAGGTCGCCGCCGTTCGCTTGGCTGGCGAGCGTGCCCGGCGGGTTTTCGTACCAGCCCGGGTCTTTGTAGCTCCGGATCCCGTCGCGCACTTTGAGGACGGTGAACATCCCGCCCATGGTGATGGTGTCGTGCTTCCCCTTCCCACCCAGCATCGGGATGCTGTTCGTGGGGACGGGCATTCCCATGTCGCCCATGTCACCCATTCCCGTCTGGCCCATCGTCATGTAGCCGGGAACCACCTGGCGCATCTTCTCGTCGAGGTTTCCAGGTTTTACGCCGATCAAGTTCGGCGATCCATGCCCCATCTGGTTCATCACGTGGTGGGTCATGTGGCAATGCATCGCCCAGTCCCCGGGCTCGTCGGCGATGAACTCGATTGTCCGCGTGCTGCCCGTCGGGACTAGAACGGTCGTCTCCGGCCACTGGGCGGAGGGGGCGATCTCGCCGCCGTCGGTCTCCGTGATGTGGAACGAGTGGCCGTGGAGGTGGATCGGGTGATGGTCCATCGCGCTCAGGTTGCCGATCCGGATGCGGACGCGTTGCCCGGTCCGAACGACGAGCGGCGCCGTCCCCGGGAACGCCTTCGCATTCATCGTCAGCATGTTGAACTCGGTCATCTCGTTCGGGTTCGGCCGCTTGGCGCCGGGGTCGACGCGCCACTCGTGCAGCATGATCGCGAAGTCCCGATCAACCCGCTGCCGGGGATGGCGCGGGTGGATGACAAACATTCCCGTCATCCCGAGCGCCATCTGCGTCATCTCGTCATGGTGCGAGTGGTACATGGCGGTGCCGCTCTGGCGCAGCGTGAACTCGTACTTGAACGTCTCACCCGGCGCGATCGCCTTCTGGGTCAGGCCGCCGACGCCGTCCATTCCGTTGACCAGCTTCAGGCCGTGCCAGTGGACCGTCGTGGCGGCCGGCAGCCGATTGGTCACGTAGACGCGGACCCGGTCGCCCTCGACAGCCTCGATCAGTGGACCGTGGACGCGCCCGTTGTACCCCCAGCACTTCACTTTGAGACCAGGCGCCAGCTCGTGATCGACCTCCTCGGCCACCATGTGAAACACCTTCACCCCGTCGACCACCCTCCACGGGAGCTTCGCGCCGTTCGGCACCGTCACCGGCCGGTAGTCGCGGCCGGGTTTCCCGGGGGCCGCATTGGAGCCGGTCTTCCCGCGGGCGGCGGCCCAGGTGGGCTGAGCCGTCGAGAGGATCGCTCCGCCGACCGTACCGGCGACGAGCAGGGAACGGCGAGACAGCCCCGTGTCGTCCTTCTTCGAATCAGTGGCCATGGTGGTCTCCTTCGGATGCAGATACCGGGGGCAGCGTTCCTCCGAGAGCGCGCGCCAGCTCGGCGCGGGCGATCCAGTAGTCGCGCAGCGCTTCGAGATAGCCGCGGCGCGCGTCGACCTCACCCTGTTTCGCTGCGAGAAGCTGATACGCGCTCAGGAACATGCCGTTGTAGTGGAGGAGCGCCTGCTCGGTGACCGTCTTTCGAAGCGGGAGGAGGACCTCGCGGTAATGTGTCACCACGTCGCGGCCGGTGCTCAAACGGAGCGCGGCCAGGCGGACCTCGGAGCGGGCATCTATCGCGACCTCCTGGAGCCGGCGTTCCATCTCGCGGCGCTGGGCCTCGAGCCGGGCGATCACAGCCTGTCGCTGATCGAAGATGGGCAGCTCGATGACCAAGTTGGGCCCGAGTAGCAGCGGCCCGTTCGGGTCCTGGTGCATGTCCACGCCGACATCGAGCCGACCGACCAACCGCGTCGTCCGCGCCAGGTCGACCGCCTTGGAGAGGAGCGCGGCCCGCCGCTTCGCGACGGCCACGTCGAGGCGCCGGCTCATCGCGAAGGGCTCGAGGTGCTCGAGCTTGGGGTCGGCGTCAGGCACCGAAGGAAGCTGCTCCGCGAAACGCCAGCTTGTTGTCCCGCCCCACAGGCCGAGCAGCCTGTTCACCCGCTCGCGCGCTTCAAGAAGGTCGATCTCCTCGCGCGCCAGATCGAGCTTTGCCTGCTGGTACTCCGCCGCCTGTGTCGCTCGATCTAGCTCGCTGACGTTGCCTGCTTCCATTTGCCGCGCCGACAGGTCGGCGGCCGCGCCGGCGCCTTCCACGACGGTCCGGCGGAAAGCGACCAGCTCCACGTCGGCTTGCGCGACGACGAACGCCTTTTCGGCCTCCGCCGCCACCTCGAGCGCCCGGTTGGCGACGTTCAACGTCGCGGCCTCGAACTCCTCGCGCGCGATCTGCTTGCGAAGCGGCAGGACGATGAGGTCAAGGAAGTCCTGCACCAGCGACACGCGCACCTCGTCGGTCTCCCCGTTGTTGAGACGGAAACCTAGGTCGAGACCAAAGGCCGGGTTCTTCAAGAGTCCCGCCTGCACCATGTCGGCCTGAGAAATGCCCAGCTCTTCGTAGGTCGCCTGCAGGCTCGGGTTGTTCACGAGCGCGATCTCGACAGCGCGATCGCGAGTCAGTCCCTGGGTGGTGACCCTCCGCACCCAGTCCGCGATCTGGGCTTCGTCAGGCGGTCCCTTCTCCCACCGAGTCTTGTGGCCCGTCCGCTCACTGACCACCGACGAGACTTGGTCGTGCCCGCGCTCGGGAGACACGCTGGCGCATGCACCGAGCGTGACCGCTATTAGGGCTAGTCCGAACCGTTTCACGGCTTCGACTCTGGCTGCTTTGGAACCAGCGTCATCCCGCACTTGGGGCATTTGCCCGGCTTGTCGGAGATCACCTCTGGGTGCATCGGGCATGTGTAGAGCGTCGCCTCCGGCTTCGCGGGTGCTTCGTCGGGGGTCGGCTTCGCCGCCGGCACCGGCGGCTGGTTCAGCGCTCCCACGCTCAGCGATGGCGATTCAACCGCCTGCGGGTTCGACGGATCGAGCGTGACCGGACGCGGTGGCGGCTCGGTCGCGCAGGCACCGATCGCGACAAGAAACGGGAGAAGGAACAGTGATTTGCAGGGTGTTCTAGTGAGCATTTGACTTGTCCTTGGAGGCTCTCTTGGCGGCGTCATAGGCGTCCGCCCAGGCGAGCATTCGGGTGAGGTCGTCGCCGGTCACGACACCGGGGTCGTCCGACGGCATGGTGGGCTTGGCTCCGCCCGCGCCCAGGACCTTGCGGACGACGGCCCCCGCCTCGTCGGCGTGATGCCCGCCGAAGGGGTAGGCGTCCATCGCGACGTGGACGAGGGCTTTGGTTTTCGATTTCTTGCCGCCGGTCGTGTGGCACCTGAAGCAGTGGCGCTCGAAGGCGGGCTTTGCACGTTCGAACGTGGCGATCTCGGCCGGGGAGGGCTCGTGAGGACGGCCGACGCCATGCCCCTGATGGGAATACGCGATCGGCACAGCCACAACGACGAGCGCTGTGGCGACGAGGGCAGCCCGCACGGCCGCTCTCGTCACGACGATTCCAATCGACATGACGGTCACCTCCTGAGATTCGAGTTCGCCGTTCGTGATGGCGCAGACGCGCGCGAGGCGCGCGTTACGCGGGAGCGGCGCGGCTCAGATCAGGAACGAACGCTTCAGGAGACGGAGCGGTGGCCCGAGGGGGGGGGGCCGAACGCGATGAAATGGGAGGTCAGGGGCCTGGTGCACCGGTAGCTCAGAGCTCAACGTCGACAGCTGCGGCTGTCCGTCGAAACGAACCGGCCCGTCGACTTGGTGCTCAGAGAGCAGCTTGGGGAGCTCCACAATCTTGATGAGGCAGCAACCCTGCTCCCGCAGCTGCGCCATCGGCACGGCCTGCTTCTGATCGCGGGACGGACAGCAGGTCTCTTCGTCCATCATCGCGCCGGTGAAGCGACAGACAAGCGCGCGCACCTGAGTCGGAAGGACGCTCGCTCCGAACAGCGGCACCAGCGCCACCATCCAGAGCAGCTTCGACCATCGGCCCTTCGACATCGGGGACGACTCTGACCAGCATCGCCTCAGCTGTCAATCCGTGCGGAGTCCCCGCCCGTGTCACGCGCGCCGACAGGTGCAGTCCAGACAGCCGTGTTCCGAACAGGCGCCGCACACCTCTACGAGCCGCCGCCTCAGCGCCGCGCGGGCGCGGTGAAGGCGAACGGTCGCGTTGTTGGCCGTCAGCCCCCCTTCGTTCGCGACCTCGACGATCGGCCGTTCCTCCAGTTCCACCGCCTTCACGATGTCGGCGTACTCGGGCTTGAGCCCGGGCAGGACGGCGCTCATGCAAGTGCAGAGATTCTGACGGAATTCCGGCTCGAAGGTCGGCTCCGCTTCCTTCGCGAGCTGTGCGTGGGCCTCGCTTTCCGTTCCCACCCGCCGGTGGTGGTCGATGATCGCGTTTCGGAGCAGCTGATAGAACCAGGCCACGACGCTCCCGTCGTCTCGGACCTGGTCCAGCTTCGGGAGGCTCCTCGCGTACGCCTCCTGCAGGATGTCCTCGGCGACCGCCGCACTCTCGACCCGCGGTCGAAGGAAGTCGAGGAACCGCCGGTGGTTTTCGGCCAGGAGCCGCTCGCGGGATTGGACGGTCATCGCCCTTAGCTTGGCATGGGACGCAAGGACGGCGTGCCGAACCCTCGAACCCTTTTCGCCGCGGTTGGCTCTCACGGTCAAAATGACCTCAGAGAATGCAATTCGCGCCCTGGCAGGGGCGCTGGTCCTCGCCGGCCTCGTCCTTTCGCGGCTGATCAACCCCTGGTGGTTACTTCTCACGGCTTTCGTGGGCGTGAACCTTCTGCAGTCCGCATTCACGAAGTTTTGCCCGGCGGAAATCGTCATGCGCCGCCTGGGATGGTTCACAGCGTGCACCACCACTGACCGGCCTGCGCGGCACACCGAGGGCAGCTAAGTGCGCCAGCCGCGCCGCATCGCAGGGGGCCTGATGGCAGTCGCCGCCGTGGCCGTTTCGGCGTGCGGCTCGAAGCCGCCACGCGCGCCATCGGAGCCTCTGCCAACACGATCCGTGCGGACCGAACGCGCCCGCCTGGACGCGAGCTCTTCGGGCGAAGCGGCCATCGGCACAGTCCGGGCGCGCAACTCGGCGGCCATATCTGCGACGGTGGTTGGCAAGGTCCGCGAGCTGAACGTGACACTCGGCCGCCGCGTGCGGGCGGGCGACGTTCTGGTTCGAATCTCGGCGGACGAAATCGGCGCCAAGCTGGACCAGACGGAGGCGATGTATGCGCGCGCCAAGCTCGAGTTCGAACGAGCCAAAGGCCTGCTCGAGCGCGAGGCGATCCCGCGGGTGCAGTACGACGCCGCGGCGGCCGACTTCCGGGTCGCCACGGCTAGGCGGGCCGAGGCCGGGGCGATGGCCGACCATACGGTGCTCCGCGCGCCGTTCGCTGGCGTCGTCAGCGCCAAGCTCGCCAACGTCGGGGATACGGCCATGCCCGGCCAGACGCTCGTCGTTCTCGAGGATCCGCGCGCGCTGCGGCTCGAGGCCACGGTGCCTGAGATCGCCGCGCAGGCGATGCGGACGGGGCAGACGGTGTCGGTCCTCATCGATGGGGCCCAGCGCCCGGTGACCGGCACCGTGGCAGAGATCAGCCCGGCGGCGGACCCGATGAGCCGCACGGTGCTGGTGAAGATCGAGCTACCGGCCGACCCGTCGATCCACCCCGGCTTACTCGGCCGGTTGCTGCTGCCCGCATCTCCTGGTCAGGCACGCTCGGTCGTGGTCCCCAGCGGAACTGTCGTGCGCCGCGGCCAGCTCGACGAGGTCTTCGTTGTCGACCGGGGACGGGCCCGCTTGCGGTTGGTCAAAACTGGACGTGTCAAAGGGGACGGCGCGACGGAGATCCTGTCCGGCCTCACCGAAGGCGAGACGGTGGTCATCTCCGACCTCGCGGAATTGGTGGACGGGCAAGCTGTGGAGGCGCGCCTGTGAGTCGCGAGCCGCATCGCCAGGGCATCGCGGGCCGGATCGCGCGCGCGTTCATCGATTCGAAGCTGACGCCGCTCTTCATCGTCACCTCCGTCCTCCTGGGTCTGGTGGCCGTTCTTGCACTTCCGCGCGAGGAGGAACCGCAGATCAAGGTTCCCATGGTCGACGTGTCACTTTCCATGCCCGGCGCGACTGCCGAGGAGGTCGAGAGCCGTGTCTCCGCTCCCGTCGAGCGGTTGCTCTGGGAGATTCCAGGTGTCGAGTATGTCTACAGCACGAGCCAGCCGGGCCGTTCCCTGACGATCGTCCGGTTCAAGGTCGGCGAGGACGTGGAGAGGTCGCTGGTGAAGCTCCACCAGAAGCTCGACGCCAACGCCGATCGCATTCCGCCGGGCGTGTCGCCCCCGCTCATCAAGGCGCGCTCCATCGACGACGTGCCGATCCTCGCGCTCACCTTCCACTCGCGCAATTACGACCACCTGGCCCTGCGCCGCATCGCCGCCCAGGTCGACGCCGAGATCAAACGGGTCCCCGAGGTGTCGGAGGCGACCCTCATCGGCGGCCTGCGGCGTCAGGTCCGCGCTCGGCTCGATCCCGCGGCGCTCGCGGCCCGGTCGCTGGCAGCGACCAACGTCACCCGCGTGCTGGCGCAGGCGAACAGTCAGGCCTCGGTCGGATCCCTCACGCTCGCGGACCAGGACGTTCTGGTGCAGACGGGCGCCTTCTTCACAAGCGCCGAGGATGTCGGGACGGCCGTCGTCGGCGTCTACCAGGGCGCCCCCGTCCATCTCCGCGATGTCGCCAAGATCGCCGACGAAGCCGAGGAACCGAGCCAGTACGTGTTCTTTGGCAAAGGCGCGGCGACTTCGGGTACCGCCGACGAGGAGCCCGCCGTCACTCTGTCGATCGCCAAGCGCCCAGGAACCAACGCGATCAAGGTGGCGGACGCTGTCCTCGAACGGCTCGATCGCATGCGGCCAACCGCGCTCCCGGGTGATGTGTCGATCTCCATCACCCGTCACTACGGCGCGACCGCCGCGGAGAAGTCGAACGAGCTTCTTCTGCACATGGGGATCGCCGTGGTCAGCGTCTCCCTGCTCATCCTGTTCATGCTCGGGTGGCGCGAGTCCCTGGTGGTCGCCATCGCCATCCCGGCGACCCTCGCGCTGACGCTGCTCGTTTTCTACCTCGGCGGCTACACGCTCAACCGGATCACGCTGTTCGCCTTGATCTTCTCGATCGGCATCCTGGTGGACGACGCGATCGTCGTCGTCGAGAACGTCGTTCGGCACCGCGATCTGCCAGAGAACCGAGGACGTTCACTCAAGGAGGTCGCCGTCCATGCCGTCGCCGAGGTCGGCAACCCGACGATATTGGCCACGCTCGCGGTGATGGCCGCCGTCTTACCAATGGCGTTCGTGGGCGGACTGATGGGGCCGTACATGCGCCCGATTCCGATTGGCTCGTCCGCCGCGATGGCGTTCTCGCTGATGGTCGCGTTCGTGGTGACTCCCTGGGCGGCGGCGCGCCTGCTGAAGCGCTCGCGCGCAACTGGCGACGGTGGCCGCGGCGGTCATCGGACCGGGCGAGAAGACTTCGGTACCCGCGCATACCGCCGGGTGATGGCGCGTCTGGTGGGGCGTGCGTGGTGGCGCTGGGGCTTCCTCGGCCTCATTGCGGCCCTTCTGGTGGCTGCGATCTCCCTCGTTCCGGTGGGCGCCGCCCGCGTGAAGATGCTCCCCTACGACAACAAGAGCGAGTTTCAGGTGATCCTGAACATGCCCGAGGGGAGCTCGCTCGAGCGCACGGCCGCCGCCGCGCGAGACATCGCGGATGCGATCCGCGGCGAGCGTGAGGTCACCGACTATCAGACTTACGTCGGCATCGCCTCGCCGTTCAACTTCAACGGCCTGGTCCGCCATTACTATCTGCGCCAAGGGCCCAGCGTCGCCGACATTCAGGTGAACCTCCTGCCGAAGGGCGACCGGGACGCCCAGAGCCACGACATCGCCAAGCGCATCCGACCGGCCGTCGCGGCGATCGCGGCCCGCTACGGCGCGCGGGTGGCGGTGGCCGAGGTGCCACCGGGGCCGCCCGTGCTGCAGACCCTGGTCGCGGAGGTCTACGCCCCGGACGCCCCTTCTCGGCAGCGGCTTGCACGCGCGATGCGCGACATCTTCCAGAAGACGCCAGGAGTGGTCGACGTCGACTGGTACGTCGAGGATCCGCACCCCAAGCAGCGGCTGGTCGTCGACAAGGAGAAGGCCGCCCTGCACGGCATCGGGGCGGACACCATCGCGGCTACCCTGGAGATCGCTGTGGGCGGCCGCCCGGCGGGCCTGCTTCACGTCCCGCGCGAACAAGAGGACGTCGAGATCATGCTCGACGTCCCCCGCACCCTGCGCACGTCGGTGGCGGACCTGCTCGCTCTTCGCGTGCCGGACGCCAGCGGCCACACGCTGGTGCCGCTGGGCGAGCTCGTCCGCGTCGAACAGACGACGGAAGACCAGAGCATCTATCACAAGAACCTGCTACCGGTCGTCTATGTGACCGCCGACGTCGCGGGTGGCGCGGAGAGCTCCGCCTACTCCGTACTCGCCATGAACCGGGCCGTGGCGGCGCTGGATGCCCAGGACTTCGGAGGCGCGAGCGGCAAGCTCGGCGTCTACAATTCCGAGCAACCGAAGAGCGACCTCGCTCCGGCGATCAAGTGGGACGGCGAGTGGCACATCACGCTCGAGGTGTTCCGTGACCTCGGCGCCGCCTTCGCCGTGGTGCTGGTGCTCATCTACGTGCTGCTCGTGGGCTGGTTCCGGTCGTTTGCCACGCCGCTCGTCGTGATGGCGGCCATCCCGTTCTCGCTCGTGGGGATCCTGCCGGCACACGCGGCGATGGGCGCCTTCTTCACGGCGACCTCCATGATTGGATTCATGGCCGGGGCCGGGATTGTCGTTCGCAATTCGATCATCCTCGTCGATTTCATCGAGGCCCGCCTCGGTGAAGGTATGCCGCTCGACGCGGCGGTCGTCGATGCCGGCGCTGTCCGCTTCCGCCCGATGCTGCTGACCGCTCTGGCGGTCGTCGCCGGCGCCTCGGTCATACTGTTCGACCCGATCTTCCAGGGTCTGGCCCTCTCGCTCATGGCTGGCGAACTCGCGTCGCTCTTCATCAGCCGCATGGCCGTACCCGTTCTCTACTCGATGCTGGCACGACGAAGAACGGCGCAGAGCACCGCGCCAGTCGTCGCGAAGCTCGCCCTGACTGGCCTCCCTGCGGAGCTAGGGCCTGCACACGGGCCCCGACCTCTATCCGAGGGCGGCGTCTCGTAGGCTCGAACCCTGTCGTCTTGCCCGCGCCCTCATGCCGCGGACGTACGAAAGAGGCAGTAGAGGAACTGCTGTCCGATGCCCCACGGCGTCCAGTGAATCTCGGTCGTCGCGTGGATCATCCGGAAGCCGGATCCGAGCTGCGCGGCAAGCATGTCGGCATCGTAGCAATCGACTTCGAGGCCGCTGCAATGCTCAGGCTCCTCAGGCCCGAACGTTGCCATGAGGACGTACCCGCCCGGCGTCACGGCGCGGCGCATAACCGCGACGTAGCGACACTTTTCGTCTTCCCCATGCAGAAAGTGAAAAACGGCGCGGTCGTGCCACAGGTCGAGTGAACCACTCTCGAACGACGCCTGGGTCACGTCAGCGGTCACCCAGCGAACCAGACGTTCGTTCGAGCCGAGGCGTGTCCTCGTGGCCTCCAGAGCGGCCGAGGAAACGTCGAGCACGGTCACGTTCGTGAACCCACGCGCGAGTAAGTCGTCGACGAGCGTCGATGCTCCACCGCCAACCTCGATGATCGGAGCACGCTTGCTGAGTCCGACCTGATCTATGAGTTGAAGGGACAACTCCAGATGGGGTCGATACCAGCTCAGCTGATCGGGAGCCTTGCGCTCGTAGACCGCCTCCCAGTGCTCTCTCACACTCACTTGTTTCGATGTACTTAGGCAGGCGGAAGCGATCAAGCGGGTACCTCCCACCCCAGAGCAGCGGCGCATCCGCGCGGGACGAGCCAGACGGGCCACCCCGACTCGATCCCGCGCTCTATCGGACGCTGGCAGCGGCCGCCCGACTTACTTGCCCTGGAGCTCTTTTGCTCGCATCTCATGATAATCGGCGGCTTTCGTGGCATCCGCCGCGAGCTTGTCGGCGTCCTTGGCGATCTCGGAACAATGCTTCTGCATTTTCGCCAACTTAGGATCCTTCTCTCCTTGCGCTGTCGAGTGAGAGTTCAACCCCGCTTGCTTTGCCGCCTCGGCCATCGCCCGATGTTCGTCGGCCACCTTCTTGTATTGTGCGGCTTCGTCTCGGTACTGCTTGGCCAGCGCCTCATGCTCCGCGACAGTCGTCGGAACCGTCGACGCGGCTTTCGAGACCGTCGCCGTGAGTGCGACTACCGCGAATAGGACACCCAAAATCGTCGCTCGGCGTGTCGTGACCATCATCGTCTCTCCTTCGGTTGAGTGATTACTGCCTTCTTCTCTTACGATTTACGTTCGATGTGATTTCCGCCGCGTTTCAGGCCGGTTCGATCCCGAGTCAGGAACCTGTGACCTGCGGAGTCACAGATGCGTCTCGATGGCTACTTCCCTTCGAGCTCCTTGGCTCGCATCTCGTGATAGTCGGCCGCCTTTTGGTAGTCGGCGGCCAGCTTGTCGGCGTCGCGCGCGATCGCCATGCAGTGCTTCTGCATCTTCTCGTTCCAGGGATTCTTCATCCCGCCTTTCATGTCCGGGTGTGCCTTGCCGTACTCGGCTGCCATAGCCCGGTGCTCGTCCGCGACCTTCTTCGCGTCCGTCGCCTTGTCCTTGTAGGCCTTGGCACGCTCCTGTTGCCCGGCCGCCGTTGTTGCCGGCTGATCCGGCTCGCCTGCGTACGACGCCGTCGCGGTCAGTGCGAATGCTCCAAAAGCGATCGTCGCCAGAATGATTCGGGCCTTCCGTGCGAGCTTCATCACTTCTCTCCTCTTGCCATCGAACTGTCGTGGGGTGCCCGGCGCGACCATCGCTCCGGATACGGAACGGGGGTATGCAGTAGCCGTTCCAACCGCTCGTGCGCGAGGGGACAGCGCTCGGATTCACCTACGAGCTGCGACTGACGCTCGCCCGCAGGGCGACGGGCTGTGACCGGCGCGGGCACAGTCAGCGGCAGTTCATGCGCGACTCTCGAATCTCCGCGCACGATTTACGAGGTCGATCGATGCCGCCGCCTGCAAGTTGTGAGGCACGTGGCTTGCGTTCATCCGCGTACCTAACCCTGGTAGTCCCCCCGCGAGCTAAGGCGGTGTACCGTGAATGCACGCGACAAGGCTGACGTCAGCGCCAGGCTGAAACGAATTGCCGGACAGATCGCCGGTATCCATCGGATGCTGGACGAGGATCGGTCGCTGCTCGACGTCCTCACTCAGTTGAGCGCCGCTCGCGCCGCGATCGCGAGCGCGTCACATATCGTTCTCGCCTCCCACGTCGAGGAGCGAGCGACCGAAGCTCTTGAGAGTCCGAGCGTCCGAGAACGTCGCGAGCTCGTGACCGAGATCGTGCGCCTCCTGGAGAAGCGAGACCTGTGACCGGGCACGCCTCGGCAGCTCCGCAGGATTTGCGCGATCTTCTAGAAGCGATGGTGTAACTGCCGAAGTTACACGGAGCCCTTTACTCGGGCGAACCGCATTGTTTGCGCGAGCCCCTCGTTCGGGCGCCCGACTGGCGCGCAAGTTGCTCCATGAGAAAACGATGACGCTCGCTCTCCGCCGCTTGCTGCTGGTGCTCGCGTTGCCGGTCATGGCAGCGCCCGCGTGGGCGCATGCCCAGGCTTCCACGAGCCTGCAGCCGCTGGTCGACGAGGCGCTCCACCGCCAGCCCGCGATACGCGTGGCGGAGCGCATGGCGGATGCGGCAGCGGACGCCGTGTCGCGCGAAGGGGCGCTTCCCGATCCAATGGTGTCGGTCGGGGCCGTGAACCTTCGCGTGGACAGCCCCCGTCTCAACTCTGACTCGATGAGCGGGATCGCGCTCATGGCCACGCAGGACTTTCCGTTCCCAGGGAAGCTGGGACGCCGAGGTGCCGTCGCGAGCGCGAACGCCGACGCGGCCAGGACCGACGCACGGGTGGCGGCGGTTGGTATCGCCCTACGCGTGCGGCAGGCGTACTGGCGTCTCCATTATGCCGAGGAGGCGGAGCGGATCACGGGCGAAGGGGTCGCCATTCTCGATCATTTGCTCGAGATCTCACGGGCGCGCTTCTCGGTTGGCCAGGCGGCCCAACAGGACGTGCTGTCGGCCGAGGTCGCCAAGAGTCGTGCCCTTGCGATGCTGGAAGAGCGTAAGCAGATGATCGTGACGGCACGGCGCGAGCTCAACGGCGCCATCGGACGGCCACCCGAGAGTACCCTTGGACCGACAGAGGCCCCGCCCGACCAAGTGGCGCTGGATCGCCCCGCGCTGCTCGGCGCGGCATCGCGCGCCAGCCCCGACGTGCTCGCGGCGCTCGCGCGGATGACGGCCGCCGCGCGCGCCGTGGACGAGGCCTCGTACGACCGGTGGCCGGACCTGCAGGTCGTCGGCGGCTACATGATCCGGGCTGTGGTGCCCGGCGATTCGTCGAGCGGAAGCGACATGTTCAGCGTCAGCGTCGGTGTCACGCTGCCCCTTTGGATCGCGCGCAAGCAGAACGCGCGTCTCCGCGAGACTCGGCAGAACCTGTCCGCGGCCCAGGCGAACGTGGAGGCGGCGTCTCTGAACACAGCTACCGCGGAACAGAGCACTCTTGACGTCGTCGAGCGGCTCACCCGCGAGATCGCTCTCTTCGAAGCCGAGGTGGCACCGAACGCGGAGCGGTCGGTCGCCAGCGGCACCGCCGAGTATCAGGTCGGAAAGACGGCGTTCGTCGCGTTGCTGGCCAGCTGGCAAGCCCTCCTCGACGCCCAGATCGATATTGCGAGGCTCCGTTCGGAGAGGGCGCAAGCCGTCGCCGAGGCCCGTGCACTGTCGGGCGCGCCGGACGCCGGCCCATGAGCCCCGAGCGACGGAGTGAAGGACCATGACGACCATGACAAAGACGAACAGCAACTCTTTCTCGGACTTGCTCACCTGGGGCCGGGGCCACCGGGCAGGTGCGGCCTTGCTGGTCGGGCTGCTCACTGCCGCGGGGATTCTGATAGGGATCGTCGGGACGCGCGTCTTCTTCGCCACGGCGACGCACACGGCCGCGAGCGTGACGACGGAGAAGCCGGCATCCTCTGCCTTGGCCACCCCAGAGACGGAGGCCTCGCCCAAGGCCGTCGTGCGGGTTCGCATCACGCCCGAGCGCCAGCAGCTCATCGGGGTTCGAACGGCGGTGGTCGGCACGGTGGCGCCGGAGAGCACGATCCGCACCGTCGGCGTGCTCGCGTATGACGAGAGGAGGGTGGCCGAGATCCACGCCAAAGTGGCGGGCTGGGTCGAGAAGGTCAACGTCGACTATGTCGGCAAGGCGGTCCGTAAGAACGAGCCTCTGCTGTCGATCTACAGCCCGGACCTGGTTGCCGCCCAGCTTGACTACCTGGTCGCGATCAAGACCGGCGCCAAGTCAGCTGACTCGGCATCTTCCCTGCACCGTCTCGATCACTCGCTCGTCGATGCCAGCCGCACACGTCTCAAGCTGCTCGATATGACGGACGCCCAGATTGCGACGCTCGAGCGCACGCAGCAAGCCGCGAAGACGGTCACGCTGTACTCGCCCTTTTCGGGCGTGGTCGTCGAGCGCAAGGCATTCGCGGGCCAGTACATCCCGCCCGACATGGCCACCGTCAAGATCGCCGACCTCTCGACAATCTGGGCTATCGGCCAGGTCTACGAGTACGAGCTCGGCAAGGTTCGTGTCGGCCAGGACGCAGATGTCCAGTTTCCGTACGGCGAGACCAAGCCCGTCAAAGGGCGCGTGAGCTTCGTCTACCCGGATATCGATCCCCACACGCGCACGGCCCGGGTGCGGGTGGAGTTCCGTAACCCTGGCGTCAAGTTCAAGCCCGAGTCGTTCGTGACGATCGTCCTTCATACGGCCGGCACGTCACAGCTAGCCGTCCCGCGAGAGGCCGTCATCGATACGGGGGCGCGGCAGTACGTGTTGATGTCGCTGCCTGACGGGTTCTTCGAGCCCCGCGACGTCAACGTCGGGGAAACCCAGGGGGACGTCATCCCGGTGTTCACCGGCCTGCGCGTGGGCGAGCGCGTCGTCACCTCAGCCCAATTCTTGATCGACTCCGAGACCAACCTGCAAGCGGCGATGCAGTCGATGTCCGCGACGATGCCGGGGATGAAGATGGAGGGCCAAGGCGCCGGCGACATGAAGGGGATGGACACGAAAGGGGGCGGTCACGAGAAGGCCGGCGGCGGTGCGCAGGAAGACATGAAGGGGATGGACATGCCCTCGCAGCCGCCACCGGCATCGGAGCGGCGATGATCAAGAAGCTGATCGCGTTCTCGGCGCGCAACCCGTTCGTGGTCGTCCTGATGATGGTGATCATCCTGGGCGCCGGCGTGTGGGCCATCCGGCACACGCCCATCGACGCGATCCCCGATCTTTCGGATGTCCAGGTCATCGTAACGACGAACTGGGAGGGCCGCAGCCCGACTCTCGTTGAGGACCAGGTCACTTACCCGATCGTCACCGCGCTCCTCTCGGCGCCGCGCGTGAAGGTGGTCCGTGGCTTCTCGTACTTCGACATCTCTTTCGTCTACGTCATCTTCGAGGACGGCACCGATCAGTACTGGGCGCGATCGCGGGTGCTCGAGTACCTGAATGGCCTCCAGGGCAGGCTCCCTCCGAACGCGCAACCGGTGCTCGGCCCGGACGCGACCGGGGTTGGCTGGGGCTTCGAGTACGCCCTCGTGGACAAGACCGGGAAGCACGACCTCGCGGAGCTTCGGACGCTCAACGATTGGTACGTGCGCTACTGGCTGCGGTCCATCACCGGGGTCGCCGACGTGGCACCGGTGGGTGGCTTCGTGAAGCAGTACCAGATCGAGGTCGATCCCAACGCGCTCCTCGCCTTCAACGTCCCGATCGACCGAGTGGTCGCCTCGGTCCGCAAGAGCAACAACGACGTGGGCGGGCGCGTCGTCGAATGGACCGGTCACGAGTACATGGTGCGTGGCGAGGGCTATCTGAAGAGCGTCGCCGACATAGAGCAGATTGGGCTCGGGGCCAAGCCCGACGGAACGCCCATCTTGGTGAGGAATGTGGCCCGCGTCCACCTCGGTCCGGAGATGCGCCGGGGCGTCTCAGAGCTGAATGGCGACGGGGACGCCGCCGGCGGGATCGTCGTCATCCGCTCCGGCGTCGACACCTATGGCGTCCTTGCGGCGATCAAGAAGGCGATCGCCGACAAGATCCAGCCGTCACTGCCAGAGGGAGTGAAGCTGGTCACGACCTACGACCGGTCCGAGCTCATCGAACGATCGATCGAGACGCTGAAGTCCAAGCTGATCGAGGAGATGGCGATCGTGTCGCTCGTCTGCGTCGTCTTCCTGTGGCACTTCCGGAGCGCCCTCGTGGCGATCCTGACTTTGCCGCTCTCGATCCTGCTCGCGTTCGTGGCGATGCGGTTCGTGGGGCTCGGCTCGAACATCATGAGCCTGGGCGGAATCGCGATCGCCATAGGAGCCATGATCGACGCCGCGATCATCATGATCGAGAACGCCCACAAACACATCGAACACGAGCAGGCGGCCGATGGGAAGTCCCGGCGAGAAATTCTGATCGAGGCGGCGCAAGAGGTCGGGCGCCCACTCTTCTTCTCATTGTTGATCATCACGGTGTCCTTCCTCCCGATATTCACGCTCGAAGCGCAGGAAGGGCGCCTCTTTCGGCCGCTGGCGTTCACCAAGACCTTCTCCATGGGCTTCGCCGCGCTGACGTCGGTCCTCATCGTCCCGTTTCTGATGGTCCTTTTCATCCGCGGCCGCATCACGCGCGAGGACAGAAACCCCATCAACCGACTGCTCATCTGGGCCTATCACCCATTCGTGAAGCTCGTTCTGCGGCATCGGGCGCTGACGCTCCTGGCAGCCGCGCTGCTCCTCGCTAGCACCGGGCCGATCATCATGAAGCTCGGCTCCGAATTCATGCCGCCACTCTACGAGGGGACGCTCCTCTACATGCCGCTGACCCTGCCGGGCGCGTCGGTACAGACGGCGCAGCAGATCCTTGCGCTGCAAGACAAGCTCATCGGAGAGGTTCCCGAGGTGCAGTCGGTGTTCGGCAAGGCGGGCCGCGCCGAGACGGCCACGGACCCCGCGCCTCTCGAGATGATCGAGACGGTCATCAACCTCAAGCCCGAGACGGCTTGGCGCCCTGGGATGACGCCCGACAAGGTAATCGCCGAGCTCGACAAGCGCGTTCGCGTGCCCGGGGTGGCGAACGCCTGGACGATGCCGATCAAGGCGCGGGTCGACATGCTATCTACCGGGATCAGAACACCCGTCGGCATCAAGATCTTCGGCCCGACGTTGGAGAAGATCAACGACATCGGAGCGCAGATTGAAGGAGCGCTCGGGGCGGTGCGCGGTACGCGGAACGTCTTCTCGGAGCGTGTCACGGGCGGCTACTACGTCGACTTCAAGGTCAAGCGCGACCAGATAGCGCGATACGGCCTTACGGTCGAGGACGTCGAGATGGTGATCGAGTCGGCGATCGGGGGCGCGAACGTCACGACCACGATCGAGGGACGGGAGCGCTACCCGGTCAACGTCCGTTATCAACGGACTTACCGCACCGACGTCGGTGCGCTCAAGCGGACGCTCATCGCAGCGGGTGACGGAACGCAGATCCCGCTGGAGCAGGTCGCCGACATCAGCGTGAGCACGGGCCCGACCGTCATCCGGACAGAGCAGGCGCAACTGCTCGGCTACGTCTACGTCGACGTCGCCGACCGAGACATCGGGGGCTACGTGACGGATGCCAAGGAGGTCGTCGCGCGGATGGTGAAGCTTCCGCCGGGCTACACGCTCGAGTGGAGCGGCCAGTACGAGTACATGCAGCGCGCGAAGGAGCGCCTCAAGGTCGTCATCCCGATCACGCTTCTGGCGGTCATCGTCCTCCTCTACTTCAACACCCGCAACGTGACCAAGATCTGCATCGTCCTCCTCGCGGTGCCGTTCTCGCTAGTGGGCGCGTTCTGGGTCGTTTACCTGCTCGGCTACAACCTCTCCGTTGCGGTCTGGGTCGGGTTCATCGCGCTCGCCGGGGTCGACGCGGAGACGGGGGTGGTGATGCTGCTCTACCTCGACGCCGCTTACGACAGGGCGAAGGCGGAAGGGCGAATGAACACCCTGAGTGACCTCCAGCTCGCCGTGGAGGACGGTGCGGTCAAGCGGATCCGGCCGAAGATGATGACGGTGATGGCGATCTTGATGGGTCTCCTCCCGATCATGTGGAGCCGTGGCGCGGGCGCAGACGTCATGAAGCGGATCGCGGCGCCCATGGTGGGGGGGGTCGTGACCTCCTTCATCCTGGAGCTGCTCATCTACCCGGTGATCTTCACGATCTGGAAGAAGCGCGAGGTGCTCGCGCGGCGCGACACGCCTCGGCTTCTGGGAGAAGATCGATGAGCACGCGCGCCGGCTCAGTCACCAGCTGTCCGCCAGCGGCGTTCGGCGATCCCGAGCTCACGCAGGCGGGCGCCAACTTCTCCGGGCAAGCCCGTCGCGCTGGGGCTGGGTGTCCCAAAGGGAGCGAATGCCAGGGCGACGACGATGTCGGGGCGCGCGCCGCGCTCGACCGCGTACTCGATGCCGCTGTGCGCCCGGATCGAGGCCAAGCGGTCCCGCGCCCGCTCGGCTACGTCATCGGCGATTGTGAGCAGCGCCTGGATGACCGGAATGCAGTGCCGGCAGCCGGCCATCGGGACGACGCCCGGCGTGTCGTGCGTGCCGTAGAGCTCGACGATGACGCCGCTCTGTTCGCGCTCGCCATTGGTCCGGGACCACTCCGGAAAGCTGTCCCAGCACACCTTGTACTGCTCCACCAGCGCTCGGATCGCGGCGTCGGAGCCTGGATTCGCCATGTCTGACCTCGCTCGTACGGAGGGCAACCTGCCCTCGGGCCGTATCTTGCGCGTACGCGGGTCGGTTGTCGACGTGGCCTTCCCCGCGGGAGAGCCGCCGTTGCTGTACGAAGCGCTCGAGGTTGTGGCGGACAACGGCGCTCCACTGGTCTTGGAAGTGCAGCAACACCTCGACCCGCGTACGGTGCGTACGGTCGTGATGCAGTCAGCGTCAGGGCTATACCGGGGGGCCCCGGTCCGGCGGACGCGGCAAGGGCTCACGATGCCGGTGGGCGCTCCCCTGCTCGGCCGACTCGTCGACGTGCTTGGCCGACCAGTCGATGGGGGCCCGGCATTCGGCCCCGAGGTGCCGAGGATGCCGATTCACCGCGCCGCGCCGCCGTTTCAAGAGCAGGGCGCGCGCCGGGAGCCGTTCCTGACCGGAATCAAGGTGATCGATTTGCTCGCGCCCCTGGCCCGCGGAGGCAAAGCCGGGATGTTCGGAGGCGCCGGCGTGGGCAAAACGGTACTGATCATGGAGCTCATTCGCACGACGGTGTCCCGCCACGCCGGCGTCTCGGTCTTCGCGGGCGTCGGTGAGCGATCGCGAGAGGGACACGAGCTTCTCCTCGAGCTCCGCGGGTCGGGCATGCTCGAACGCACCGCCCTCGTCTTCGGTCAGATGAACGAGCCACCAGGCGCCCGCTGGCGAGTCGCGCTCGCCGCTCTGACGGTCGCCGAGAGCTTCCGCGACCGGGATCGGAAGGACGTCCTGCTCCTCATGGACAACGTCTTCCGATTTGTTCAAGCCGGCAGCGAGGTCTCCGGACTTCTTGGCCGCTTGCCCTCCCGAGTGGGATACCAACCAACACTGGCCAGCGAGATCGCCGAGCTGCAGGAGCGAATCGCTCACGCGCAGGGGGCGTCGATCACGGCGATCGAGGCCGTCTACGTGCCGGCGGACGACTACACGGATCCGGCGGTGGCCACGACGTTCAGCCACCTCGACTCCTCGATCGTCCTGTCGCGCGAGATGGCCAGCGAGGGACTCTACCCGGCAATCGACCCGTTGGATTCCAGCTCAACTCTGCTCGACGCGCGCGTGGTCGGCCGCGAGCACTTCGACGTCGCTCAAAGCGTGCGCCGCACGATCGCTCGCTACCGCGAGCTGCAAGAGGTCATCGCGCTGCTCGGGATCGAGGAGCTTTCCGCGGAGGACCGCACCGCCGTGGGGCGGGCGCGCCGGCTCATACGGTTCCTGACCCAGCCCTTCCAGGTCACGGAGGCCTTCACGGGGCAACCCGGACGGTCGGTGGTGCTTGCGGACACGCTGGCCGGGTGTCGCGCCATTCTCGACGGCGGGGGCGACAAGATGCCCGAGGCCGCGTTCTACATGGTGGGCGGCTTCGAGGAGGCTCGCACCAAGAGTCGAGCGGCGGAGCGGCAGGAGGCGTCGGCATGAGGCTGCGCATCACGACGCCAAGTGGGGTGGCGGTCGACGTTCCGGACGTCCACCACGTTCGCGCCGAGGACGCGACCGGCGCGTTCGGTATCCAGCCGGGACACACCGAGTTTGTGACCACGCTGGCGGTATCCGTACTGACCTGGCGCGACGTAGCGGGTCAGTATCGGCACGCCGCCGTTCGAGGCGGCGTCCTTCGGGTTCGCGACGGCCGCACCGTCGACGTCGCCACGCGGGAGGCGATCTTCGGCGAGCGCCTCGATGACCTCGGCCCGGCTGTGTTGACTCGCATGCGCGAAGCCGCCGAGGTCGAGGCGAAGGCCCGCACGCGGGCGGCACAGCTTCACGCGGCGGTGGTGAAGAACCTCTATCGCTATGTGCGCGCCGAGCGCAGCGGCCACGCGCTCTCTTTGGCCGCCCCGTCCAATGAGAG
Organism: uncultured Myxococcales bacterium; assembly: GCA_964589215.1. Classification (GTDB taxonomy): domain Bacteria; phylum Myxococcota_A; class Polyangia; order Fen-1088; family Fen-1088; genus JADGRB01. The sequence continues at coordinate 44,382 of CAZPUH010000758.1, forward strand.
AGGTGTCCCATGACCGAGCGGCGACCCGACAGTGAGCTGCACAAGGCCGTAGAACGCCGGCGGACCCGGCGCGAGAAGTGGAACCGCGAAGGCGAGCGCCCCCTGGGGCGCAACCTCGCTCTGGTCGGGCTCGGCTGGCTGATCGTGGTCCCGGCCCTCCTGGGGGCTCTCATCGGTCACATCATCGACGCGCATGCGGCGACCGGCGTCGCATTTACGTTCGCGCTCATTGTCGCGGGCCTGGGGCTCGGATCGTGGCTGGCCTGGACCCACGTGAGGCGGTCGTGACTCACGCGATCGTTATCGTGCCAGTGTTCGTTGGCTTCGGGCTTGTCCTCGGCGTCGCGCACTTCGGCTCGCTCGCCAGTGAGGTTCGGCGGTATGTGCGTGGGGGGGCGCGCGCCCACATCGTTGCCCTGCATGTCGCGCGAATGCTGGCCCTGGCCGGTGTCTGGGTGCTCATCGCCAGGTTCGGCCGCGCGCCCGGCCTACTCGCGGCATTCGTCGGTTTCCTCGTCGCTCGCCGGGTGGTCGTCGCGCGCGGGAACAGGGCGCTGTGAACCCCCAGTCCTCCCCGCTCCAGACCGAGGTCCTGTTTCGCATCGGCGCGATCCCGGTCGCGCGTCCGGTCGTCACCACATCGGTCATCGTTCTCGTGCTGGGCGTCGGGAGCTGGGCGAGCACCCGTCGCTTGCGCCCCGTGCCCGGCCGCTGGCAGGCGGTGTTGGAAGCGGTCGTCACCTGGGTGGCCGACCAGATCAGCGAGATCGTGCGCCGGGACCCGGCGCCGTTCCTACCGTTGCTTGGCACGCTGTTCTTGTTCATCGCGGCCGCGAACCTCTCCGCGGTGCTCCCGGGGGTCAAGTCGCCCACCGCGAGCATCGAAACGCCCGCGGCCCTCGCCATCGTCGTTTTCTTGTCTACGCACATCTACGGCATCTGGCAGCAGGGTGCGCGGCGCTATTTCGGCGCGTTCCTCAAGCCCAACCCGCTCCTGCTCCCCCTCAATATCGTCGCCGAGATCACCCGCACCTTCTCCCTGATGGTGCGCCTGTTCGGAAACATGATGAGTCACGAACTGGTGGTTGGCATCGTCGCCAGCATCGCCGGGCTCCTCGTGCCGATCCCGTTCCTCGCGCTGGGCATCCTCGTCGGGCTCATCCAGGCCTACATCTTCTCGATCCTCGCAACCGTGTTCATCGGCGCCGCTGTTGGCGCCGTGGAGAAAGGATAGTCATGGACGTCAAGGCACTGAGCGTGATTTGTTCGACCGCCGCCGTCTCGGTGGGCGCCGTCGCCCCGGCGCTGGCAGAGGGAAAGGCCATCGTGGCAGCGCTGGAGGCGATCGCCCGCCAGCCCGAGTCGCAAGGGCCGCTCTCCCGAACGCTGTTCGTCGGCCTGGCCATGATCGAGTCGATGGCCATTTACAGCTTCGTGGTATCGATGATCCTGCTGTTCGCCAACCCCTTCTGGAACCACGTCATCGCACCGCTCGCCGGGAAGTAAGCCGTGCTCATCGACTGGTTCACCGTCGCCGCCCAGATCGTCAATTTCCTGCTCCTGGTGTGGTTGTTGCAACGCTTCCTCTACAAGCCGGTACTGGCGGCCATCGATGCCCGCGAGAAGCGGATCGCCGAGCAGCTGACGCGCGCGACCGAGCGTGAAACACAGGCGCAACAGGAGCGCGACCGCTATCACGGCCGCAACGAAGAAATCGAGTCACAAAAAGAAGGCCTTCTGCGAGCGGCGGCCGA
>CAZPUH010000759.1:0-1594 GCA_964589215.1 uncultured Myxococcales bacterium
GCAGAACGGCGTCCCGTGCTCGCTGGTCAGGGCCACGTCCTCGGGGCGCGCGGGGTCGGGGTAATAGCTGTGCACGAAGTAGTAGAAGGCGCCGTCCGGCACCCCGTCGCCCGCCGAGGGGCTGCGCCGCGTCTGGTTCCACCCCATGTGCGGAATCTTCAGCCCCGGCTGCGCGGCGAAGCGGCGCACGCGGCCTGGCAGGACGCCCAGCCCCTGCGCGTCGGGGTTCTCCTCGCTGCTGTCGAACAGCAGCTGCATGCCGATGCAGATGCCGAAGTACGGGCGGCCCGTCTTCAGAAAAGCCTCCAGCGCCTGCCGAAGCGCGCCGCCGCCGCGGTTCAGGGCCACGGCGCAGGCGCCGAACGCCCCCTGCCCCGGGACGACCAGCCGGTCGGCGCCCGCCAGGACGTCGGGGTCGGCGCTGACCCGCACGTCGGCGCCCACGGCGGCCAGCGCCTTCTCGACGCTGCGCAGGTTGCCGCTGCCCAGATCGGCGACGACCACGTTCATGCGGTGAGGGTCCCCTTGGTCGAGGGGACGCCCACGACGCGCGGGTCCATGCGGGTCGCCGCCGACGTCGCGCGGGCGAACGCCTTGAAGAGGGCCTCGATCATGTGGTGCGCGTTCTCGCCGTACCGCACCTCGAGGTGCAGGTTGCAGAGGGCGGCGGCCACGAAGCCGCCGAAGAATTCGCGCCCCAGCTCGAGATCGAAGTTGCCGACCCAGCGCCCCTTGAGGGCGTCGGCCCGGTAGACGAACGCGGCCCGCCCGCTGAAGTCGACGGCCGCCGAGACCAGCGCTTCGTCCATGGGGATCGTGGCGTCGCCGTAGCGGGTGATGCCGGCGCGGTCGCCGAGCGCCTCCCGAAAGGCCTGCCCCAGGCAGATCCCCACGTCTTCGACCGTGTGGTGGGCGTCGACCTCCACGTCGCCGGTCGCCTGGATGTCCAGGTCGAAGAGGCCGTGGCGGGCCACCGCTTCCAGCATGTGGTTGAAGAACGGGACGGGCGTGGCGATGCGCCGCTGCCCGGTTCCGTCCAATCCCACCGTGAGGGAGATGTCGGTTTCGGAGGTCTTTCGTGTGATCGTTGCTCGGCGCGTCATGGAGTCCGTCGAAGGCCCTAATCTAACCCGGTGGCCTGCCACCCGGCCAAAAAGAGGCTGTTATCTAGGCGATCTTCACGAGATTCGCCACGGCGCGCGATATAATTTGTCGGCCGTCCGATGTCGAAGCGCGCCCGCAGTCCGGTCCTCGGCTACAACCACAATCTGCGCTACGGCGGGCGTGTGTTCCACGTGCAGACCGAGGACTCGGGGCAGTCGTACGCGCGTCTTTACACCCACCTCTTCTTCGAGGGAACCATCCTGTCGTCGAAGAAAGAGGAGTACGACCCGGCGGCGCCCGAGGACGAAGTCCGCTCGTTGATGCAGAAGCTGCACAAGGCGATGATCCGCGAGCTGACGCGCGGCGAGCACGATCCGCGCATCGCGGCCTTCTTCGGGGCGCGCGGCGAGCCGGCCATGCTGGAGCCGCGCCCGGCGGCGGTGGCGCCCGAGGCGGTTGCGGCGGCCGCGCCCGCGCCGGTCGCGACACC
>CAZPUH010000760.1:0-2652 GCA_964589215.1 uncultured Myxococcales bacterium
CTTGGTGCCCGGCGGCTCGGGCGCGTTGGTGCGGATGAAGATGCCCATCGCGCTGATGTCGGTGATGTACGCGAAGAGGAAGTTGTCCGCGCTCTTGTAGTCGACCTCGATGTCGACGGTCACGCGCGCGTGGGTGCGGCGGTCCGCGCCGCTGCGCCGTCGATCCGCCGGGACGGTCACTTCTCGCCGCCGCCTGTCCTTGCCTCGCCGAGTCATGCGCGCGAGTCTACTTGATCTCCAGCGATCCCAGCTTGACGCGATCCTCGCCGTCGTTCGGGCCGGCGGTGACCTTGAGGCGCTTCCCCTCGCCGCCCGGCCAGAAGCCCATGTAGACGACGTAGGTGCCCGCGGGCGTGGTCATCAGTGGGACCTCGGTGTCGAAGTGGTCGCGGATGTATTCGCCCGGCAGCCAGAACCCCGTGCCGAACGCGCGGTTGACCGGGTCGTGGTCGCCGATCACCCGCGGCGCGGCCGGGCCGTCGAAGTGCACGAAGATCTTGTACCCCGCGGGGGGCTTCGCCTTCACGCGGAAGTAGAGGTCCAGCGGGATCTTGCCGGGGCGGCGGACGGTCTCGGGGAAGTCGGCGCCGACCAGCTCGATGGCGTCGCCGAACGTCGCCGAGAGGGGGATTCGCCAGGTCCAGGGGGGGCGGGCGTCGGCGGCCGCGCCGGCGGGCGGCGTCCAGACGTCCTTCAGCAGCGGGTTCTGGTCGGGCTGCCCCGCCGCCAGCTGGTTCGTCAGCAGCAGGAACCGCGACGACGACGCGTCCACCACGTGGTACGGCACGGCCGCCTGCTTGAACGCCACGTCCAGCGACGCCAGCTCCGACGCGGCGACCAGCGCGAAGACCCGCCGGCTCTCGCGCAGGAACGACACCACCCGGTCCTGCGTCGGCAGATCGACCAGATCCTGCTGGCTGTAGAAGGTCGAGCCGTGCCCCTCGACGCGGTAGCGGCCGATGGGGTCGCCGGGGCGCGCGAACTTCGTGTACGACTCCAGCACCGGCTTGAACGAGAGCTGGGTCGACAGCGCGGGCACGATCCCCTGCGCCAGGTAGAAGGCGAAGTACAGCGCGCACGCGATCGCGCCCTGCAGGCCGAAGCGGCCCAGCAGCGTGAAGGCGCGCTTCGCGTTTCGCCGCAGCCTGCCGGGCGCGTCCGCCGCGACGGTGCCGTCAGCGCCGATGGCGCGGGCGCGCGCGGCCAGGCCGGCATACACGCCCAGCGCGGCCAGGAAGCCGACACCCAGGATCAGCTCGCCGGCGTGCAGCGTCGTCGGCCAGCGGACCTTGTCGAAGAGGTGCACGGAGGCCAGGTCTTCGGGCGACAGGTAGAAGTCGCGCGCGACGACCATCGTTCCGGTCGCCATCAGCAGCCCGGCGACCGGCTCGGGGCGGGCCCCCTCCAGCGCTTCGTCGATGAAGGCGCCGATCGCCAGCGCGATGGCCGGCAGGGCCGCGTAGCGCGCCTGGCCGAGCACGATGTCTCGATAGCTCGAGAAGGCGTAGCCCAGACCCGCGAAGAACAGCAGGTACAGCTCGACGAAGACCAGCCGCGCGTTGGTGCGAAGCGCGCCGGTGTCACCGGCCTCGCCCGCCGAGGCGTCCATGCGAGTCAGCGGGCGGGCCAGCGCGAAGAAGGCGACCGCGCTCCACGGGAAAAGGCCGAAGCCCAGCTCGCGGATCAGCGTCTCGAAGGTGTGCGTGGGGGCGCCGACGCGCGCGACGCCGCCCACCAGCCACGTATAGGCGCCCGCCGTCAGCCGACCGAGCGCCGCCAGACCCAGGGCGACGGCCGCCAGCACCAGCACCAGCAGCGGAATGAACCCACGTCGACCGGGGCGAAACGTGCTGGCTCCCAGCGTCGCGCCCGCGGAGACGTCCGGCCCGATGCCCGGCGCCGCGAGCGCCGCCGTGCCGTCCGGGACGCCCGTCGCGTCCTCCGCGACGAGGCCCCGGCCGATCAAAAGAGCCAGCGCCATCGCCAGGACCGGCAGCACCACGCCCGAGAGCGCGCCGCCGGCCAGCGCGCCGATCGCGAGGCCGGCCAGCCCCGCGCCGAGATCCAGCCAGCGCCGCCGCCCGTCGGCGGGCCACGCGTACCGACCCAGGCCGCCCAGCGCCAGCGCGAGCCCCGCGATGAGCGGGGCGTCCGACGTCAGTTGCCGCGCCTCCAGCACGAAGAGCGGCATGGTGCCCAGCGCCAGCGTTGCCAGGAGGCCGGCGCGACGGCGCAAGAGGCCTGCGCCCGCCCAGTACACCGCCATCAGCGACGCAACGGCGGACAGCGCGAAGAAGAAGCGGGCCCCCCACTCGCTGGCGCCGAACAGCCGGATTCCCAGCGCGGCCAGCGAGAGGTCCAGCGGCGGGCGCGCGGGGTAGCGCCCGCCGACGGTGGGGTCCAGCAGGTGGCCCGACCGAGCGATGTCGCGGGCCTGTTCGGCCAGCTTGAGCTCGGAGGGGTCCCAGAAGCCGAAGCTGCCGAGCCGGGGCAGGCAGAGCGCCAGCGCGAACGCCAGCGCCCAGGCCCACGGCGGGACGCGCTTCAGCCGGTCCAGCATGCGCGGGTCAGATGCCTCCGAGGCCGGTCGAGTCCGACAGCGCGCCGCCGGCGCCGCCGCCGCCCGGCGTCCCGGCCGCGCCGGTGCTGCCA
>CAZPUH010000761.1:0-3285 GCA_964589215.1 uncultured Myxococcales bacterium
TCCCGATGACACCACAGTGTAATGACCGCTCAGCGGAGAGGGAGGGATTCGAACCCTCGATACAGCTTTTGGGCCGTATAACGGTTTAGCAAACCGCCGCCTTCGGCCTCTCGGCCACCTCTCCATGCCGTTTGCACGGCACGGGGCACCATAGAGGAACGGCCGCGCGGGCGCAAGTGACGAGCGCTTCACGACGCACTTGACGTTCGCCGACGCGCACGGCATACGTGTCGCTCACGCAAGCGGCTGTAGCTCATCTGGATAGAGCACCGGCCTACGAAGCCGGGGGTAGCAAGTTCGAATCTTGCCAGCCGCACCGAGAATCTTCCGCTGCGACCGCCGTCAGATGCCCGGTCGCGGGCGCCGCGCGATGCGCCACAGCAGGGCGGCCATCGCCGCGAAGACGGCCAGCCCCAGCAGCTCATAGCCGCCTGGGCCCAGGGCGCGCGTCAGCGCCGCCTCGACGGAGAGGTGCCCCACGGCGCGCGCCCCTGCGTCGGTCACCGTGAGCAGCGCCACCGCGACGCCCGCCACGGCGCCGCCGGCGACCAGGCCCGTCGCGAACAGGTTGCCCGGGCCCAGCTCCGCGTCGGGGCCGCCCACCCGCTCGCCGCGCCGGCGCGCCGCCCGGTCGGCGAGCGCGCGCACCAGACCACCGACGAAGACCGGAGACGTCGTCGACAGCGGCAGGTACGCGCCCACCGCGAAGGACAGCGACCCGACGCCGCAGAGCTCGACGGTCGCGGCCAGCGCCGCGCCCACCATCACGTACTGCCAGTCGAGGTTGAACGCGAGCAGCCCGCGGATCAGCGTCGCCATCAGCGTCGCCTGCGGCGCGGGATACAGATCGGACCCGATCAGGTGGTGGGGCGGCCGATCGAGAATCCGGATCGTCAAGCCGACGACGACGGTCGCGGTCGTCACGCCAATGATAAGACCAATCTGCTGCGCGCGCGGCGTGGCGCCCACCAGGAATCCCGTCTTCAGGTCCTGCGAGGTCGCGCCCGCGTTGGCGGCGGCGATGCAGACGATCGCGCCCACGCACAGCGCCATCGGCTGGTAGACGTCGCCCGTCCAGTGCAGGCCGACGAAGACCAGGCAGGTCGCCATCAGCGTCGCGATCGTCATGCCCGAGATGGGGTTGGACGACGACCCGATGAGGCCGACCACGCGGCTGGCTACGGTCACGAAGAAGAACCCGAAGACGACGATGAGCAGCCCCAGCAGCAGCTTGCTGCCGATGCCGGGTCCCGGCACGAACGGCAGCAGCGCCATCACGACGACCAGCACCGCCGATCCGACCAGCACGAAGGTGATGGGCAGGTCGCGCTCGGTGCGGGCCGCGCCGCCGCGATCGCGGCGCCGGAGGGCCGCCAGGCTCTCCTTGAAGGACGAGACGATCGTCGGCAGCGTCTTCAGCAGCGTGATGAAGCCGCCCGCCGCGACGGCGCCGGCGCCGATCTGCCGCACGTAGGCGCGATACACGGCCGTGGCGCTGTCGGCGAACGCGTGCGTGGCCGGGTTCCAGCCGCCCGGGCCGCCGGCCGTCGCGACGCTGGTCAGATAGCCGAGCTTCACCAGCTGGGCGGCGATCGCGTCCGGCGGCGTGACGACCGTCAGAAGCGGGATCAGCGCCAGCCAGGCGAGCACGCCGCCCGCCACCAGCACGCCCGCGATCTGCGGGCCGATGATGTAGCCGACGCCCAGGTACTCGGGCGTGATGTCGCCGCTGATGACGGCGGCCGGCAGGTACCGGCTGGTCGCGCGCACGGCGATGGCGGGCGCCTCGGCGACGAGCCGAATCACCTTCTGCAGCATCGCGTAGACGAAGGCGACGCCCAGCCCTTGATAGGCGGTGCGCGCCAGGTCACCGCCGCGCTCGCCCGCGATCAGGACCGACGCGCACGCGGTGCCTTCGGGGTAGGGGAGGCGGGCGTGCTCCTTGACGATCAACGAACGGCGCAGCGGGATCATCATCAGCACGCCCAGCAGGCCGCCGACCATGGCCAGCGACAGGATCGTCCAGTACGAGAAGTACGGTTCGCCGACGCTGGCGCCGGTCGTGGGCGAACGGCTCAGGAACAGGAAGCCCGGCAGCGTGAACACCACGCCCGCGGCGATCGATTCGCCCGCGGAGCCGATGGTCTGGACGATGTTGTTCTCGAGGATCGTCGACGAGCCGAGGCGCTTGAAGAGCGAGATGGCCAGCACGGCGATCGGGATCGACGCCGAGACGGTCAGGCCGGCCTTCAGCGCCAGGTAGACGGTGGCGGCGCCGAAGATCACGCCGAACAGCATGCCGAGCGCGATCGCCCGCAAGGTCAGCTCGCGGACGCTGGCGTCGGCCGGGACGTAAGGCGCCGGCGGCGCGGCGTCTGCCCCGTCGCCCTCCGGCGCGCCGGTCAAAGCAGGTCTCCCCAGCGGCAGAGCGTGATGGCCCGCTGGCCCAGCGCGCGCCGCACCTTTTCGGAGGTCAGCGCCCCCAGCTCCAGCAGGCGCCGGTAGCGGCCGGACTCTTCGACGCGGTCGGCGTCGTCCTCGCCGGGGTGGCAGATGAGCTCGTGCGGGCCGGCCGACAGGCGGCCGATGATCTCCAGGATCCGGATCTCGTCGAGGTGCCCGGACTCGACGTAGCCCCAGCTCTGCGGCCCGTGGCGGCGCGCGCCGAGCTGCCGCCGCGTCAGCCAGGCCAGGCCCGTGAGAAGGCTGGCTTCGAGGCCGCGGCGTGGTTCGGTCACCCAGGCCAGGGTGGGGCGCTCGACCGCGCTGCGGATCCCGGCGATCCCGTGCCGGCGCGCGACGGTCTCGAGGGCGCGGCCGACGACGGGAAGGAACCCGAGGTGGTGGTGTGTGTCCAGGTGGTCTACGGGGATCCCGGCATCACGGATCCGGCCGACCTGCGCGTCCAGCTCGCGCTCGACGTCCTCGGGAACGATCCGGCCCCGCGCCCAGGCGGTGATGAAGTCGTGGCCGCGGGCGTGGAAGGTCGCCGCGCCCGCGCCGGCCAGCAGCGACGGCACGCGGTCGGGCGGCGCCACCGGGGCTCCCCCCGTGAGGGCCAGGTGGACGCCCACGCCCAGGTCGGGGGCCTCCGACAAGAGGGCCCGCGCGCCGTCGAGATCCGCCACGTTTCCGAGGAGGGACGTGCTGGTGACGACCCCCTCGCGGTGCGCGCGCAGGATGCCGCGCGAGATGGCCGGCGAGAGCCCGAAATCGTCGGCGTTGATGACCAGGCGAATGGGAGGTCCAAGGGACCCTCCCAGGGTTCCTGTCTGATCGGAACCG
>CAZPUH010000762.1:0-6220 GCA_964589215.1 uncultured Myxococcales bacterium
GCTGGCGTTGCGGTAGCGCACCTCCAGCGTCTCGCGGTTGTAGCGCCGGCCGCCGCAGGCCTCGCACTCGATGTACACGTCCGGCAGGAAGTGCATCTCGATGCGGATGATGCCGTCGCCCTGGCAGGCCTCGCAGCGCCCCCCCTTCACATTGAACGAGTACCGGCCCGGCTTGTACCCGCGCGCCTTCGACTCGGGCAGGTTCGCGAACAGGTCGCGCACGTGCGTGAAGACGCCGGTGTAGGTCGACGGGTTCGACCGCGGCGTGCGCCCGATGGGCGCCTGGTCGATGTCGATCACCTTGTCGACGTGTTGCAGCCCCTCGATGCCGGCGTGCGGCTCGGGCGGCGCCTTCGCGTGATTCAGCTTCTGCGCCAGCGCGCGCAGCAGCGTGTCGATCACCAGCGTCGACTTGCCCGAGCCCGACACGCCCGTCACGCAGGTCAGCACGCCGATCGGGAACGACACGGTCAGGTCGCGCAGGTTGTGCCCGCGCGCGTGCTTGATGGTCAGCGCGCGGTTGGCTGACTGGCGGCGCTGCCGCGGGACCTCGATGGCCTTGCGCCCCGACAGGTACGCGCCCGTGATCGAGTGGCTGTTGCCAGCGATGTCGTCCGGGTGCCCGGCTGCCACGATGCGCCCGCCGTGCACGCCGGCGCGCGGCCCCATGTCGATGACGTGGTCGGCGGCGCGAATGGTGTCCTCGTCGTGCTCGACGACCAGCACGCTGTTGCCCAGGTCGCGCAGCTTGATCAGCGTGTCCAGCAGGCGCGCGTTGTCGCGCTGGTGCAGCCCGATGGACGGCTCGTCCAGAATATAGAGGACCCCGACCAGCGAGCTGCCGATCTGCGTCGCCAGGCGAATGCGCTGAGACTCGCCGCCCGACAGCGTCGCGGCCGTGCGGTCCAGCGACAGGTAGTCGACGCCCACGTTGTTCAGGAACGACAGGCGGTCGCCCGCCTCGCGCAGGATCCGCCCCGCGACCTCCTTCTGGCGCGGCGTCAGCGTGAGCCCCTTCAGGAAGTCGTGCGCCTCGCGGATCGTCAGCGCCGTCATCTCGGTGATGCTCTTGCCGCCCACCTTGACGAACCGCGCCTCCTTGCGCAGCCGCGCGCCGCCGCACGACTCGCAGACGGTCTGCGACATGTAGCGGTGGAACTCGTCGTAGATGGCCTCGAAGTCCTCCTCGGACGTGCGCCCTTGCTCGCGCCGCCGCCGCTCGTGCTCCTCGAAGCGCCGCTTGAGATTCGCCAGCACGCCTTCGAACTCGCGCTTGAAGCTGTGCTTGCGCCCGTTCTTCTCGAACGTGAGGTCGACCTCGGTCCCCGGCACACCCTCCAGCAGCAGCTTGCGCTGCTTCTCGGGCAGCTTGTTCCACGGCGCGTACTGGTCGATCTCGAACTGCGCGCACACCGCGTCCAGGATCTGATGGAAGAAGATGTTGTTGCGCCGCTCCCACGGCTCGATCGCGCCCTCTTTGATCGACACGTCCTCGTCCGGGACGATGAGATCCGGGTCGAAGAACATCTTCGCGCCGATGCCGTCGCAGTCCGGGCAGGCGCCGGCCGGGTTGTTGAACGAGAAAAGCCGCGGCGTGATCTCGGGGTAGCTGATGCCGCAGGTCGGGCAGGCGAACTTCTCGCTGAACAGCAGGTCGTCGCCCCCCAGCGGCGACACCTTGACGACCCCGTCGGCCAGCTTGGCCGCCAGCTCGATCGAATCGGTCAGGCGCTGCCGGATGCCGTCCTTCTTGACCAGCCGGTCGACGAAGACCTCGATGGTGTGCGCGGCGGTCTTCGAGAGCGTGGGCGGCTCGGCCAGCTCGTGCAGGTCGCCGTCGATGTTGGCGCGCACGAACCCGTCCTGACGCAGCTTGTTCAGAAGCGGCGCGAAGTCCCCCTTCTTGTCGCGCACCACGGGCGCCAGGACCGAGAACCGCTCGCCCTCGGGCAGGTCCATGACCTGGTCGACCATCTGCTGGATGGTCTGCGATTCGATCCGCTGCCCGCAGTTCCAGCAATGGACCGTGCCCACGCGTGCCCACAGCAGGCGCAGGTAGTCGTAGATCTCGGTGGCGGTGCCGACGGTCGAGCGCGGGTTGCGCGACCCCGTCTTCTGCTCGATCGAGATGGCCGGCGACAGCCCCTCGATCGAGTCGACGTCGGGCTTGTGCATCTGGTCCAGGAACTGCCGCGCGTAGGCGGACAGGGACTCGACGTAGCGCCGCTGCCCTTCGGCGTAGATGGTGTCGAACGCGAGCGACGACTTGCCCGACCCCGAGAGCCCCGTGATCACGACCAGCTTGTCGCGCGGGATCTCGACGTCGATGTTCTTGAGGTTGTGCTCGCGCGCGCCCTTGATGACGATCTTCTGCATGACCTGGCGACTCGGCTGGTCCGAAATGCCGCCCCTTCAGATGCCGGTGGAGCGCGCAGGTCAGATCTCAGCCCTCACACCCTATCACGGTCGCCTGTCACGGCGACCCTGTTAAGCTGCGCGACATGTGGCTGACTCCGCCCCGGAGGCGCGCGCTGGGCGTCTGGCTGGTGTTGGCGGGCGGTCTGACCGGTTCCTTCGGCTGTGTGAGCGCCGCGCAGCGCATCGAGGCTTACAAGACTGGAGCCCGTCAGACTCATGCCACCGCGGAGCTCAGGCGGGGCATGAACTTCGGCGACGCCATGGACGCCCCGCACGAAGGTGACTGGGGCTGGACCCTCTCGGCCAGCGACTTCGGGGTGGTGCGCGACGCCGGGTTCGACCACGTGCGGGTGCCGATGCGGATCGGTTCTCACGCGGAAACCGGCGCGCCCTACCGCATCGAAAGGCGCTTCCTGCACCGGATGGACTGGGCCATCGATCAGGCTCTGTCGCACGACCTGGCGATCATCGTGGACCTGCACCATTACACGTCGATGATGCAGGCGCCGAAGGCCCACGCCGACCGGCTGGTGGGTCTGTGGCGCCAGATCGCGACCCGCTATAAGGGGCTGCCGCGGGCGGTCGTCTACGAGATCCTGAACGAGCCGACCGACAAGCTGACGGCCGACATCTGGAACCCCATCCTGGCGCGGGTGGTCGCGACGATCCGCGCCATCGATCCCGAGCGGCTGATCATCGTCGAGGGCGCGCACTGGGCGTCCGCCAAGGACCTGCGCGACACGCTGGAGGTGCCCGAGGGCGACCCCAACATCATCGCCAGCTTCCACATGTACGCGCCGATGTACTTCACGCATCAGGGTTTCCCGTGGATGGAGCCGCGCTACCAGACGCGCGGCGTGATCTTCCCGGGGCCGCCGTCCCGCCCGGTCGAGCCCGCCGCCGCCGCCGACCAGGACCCCGAGACCCACGCCTGGTTCGAGCGCTACAACACCGAGCCCGCCATCACGAACCCGGGCGGCCCGGCGGCGATCATCGAGCAGCTGGACATGGCCAAGGCCTTCGCCCACCGCACCGGCATGCGCGTCTACATGGGCGAGTTCGGCGCCGGCGTGAACGCCGACGTCGCCTCCCGCGGCCGCTGGACCCGCACCGCCCGCGAGGAGGCCGAAAAGCGCGGCTTCGGCTGGGGCTACTGGGAGTTCTGCCGCAACTTCGCCGCCTACGGCCAGCTGGGGATCACGGGCCGCTGGGTGCCGGAGATCAAGTCCGCGCTGCTCGACTGAGGGAGCTCGGCCGAGGCACCCGCTCCGCTTGCGACGGAGGCGATATGTCCATAGACTATGTCCATGACCAAGAAGCAGATCGGCGCTGGAGCATTCAAGCAGGCCTGTCTGTCGCTCTTGGACGAGGTCGCGGACGCCAAGGCGGAGATCATCATCACGAAGCGAGGCCGCCCGGTCGCGCGACTGGTCCCCATGGCGTCGGACCACGAGCGTGAGCACGCGATCCTGAACGCGCTTCGCGGGAAGGGAAAGACGTTGGTCTCCGAAAAGGAGTTCCTGCGTCGTTCTTCCGACGTTGAGGCCTGGTCGGTGCTGAAGGACGACGCCTGACGCAATGGTCGTTCTCGACACCCACGCTGTCATCTGGTGGACCTTGGAGCCCGCTCGACTGGGCCGCTCTGCGACTCACGAGATTGCCCAGGCCGACCGTCTCGGAGTCCCCAGCATCTCGCTTTGGGAAACGTCAGTCTTGGTCAGAAAAGGCAAACTGAAACTCGACATGCCGGTATCCGAGTGGGCTGATCGTCTCCTCGCCATCCCGCGCGTCGAGTGTCTGGCCATCAATGACCGGATCGCGCTGAACGCCGATTCCCTCCACATGCACCAAGATCCCGCCGACCGCTTCATCGTCGCGACGGCCCTGGAGCACCGAGCTCGCCTGATAACCAAGGACACTGCCCTCCGTCGGCTGAAGCTGGTCGAGACAGTCTGGTAGGCGCGCGAGTCGGCGCGGCGCGGGGTCGCGCGCGCAGCCGCGCAGGTGTTCGACGGATCAGGTCGCCCAGTCCATGGTCTCCACGCCCGCGAACGCGCGGAAGTCCTTGGTGTTCGACGTGACGAGAACCAGGCTCTGCGTGGACGCAATTGCGGCGATCTGGCCGTCGACGAACGGTGGTGTCCGTCCCTCGTCCTCGAGACGCGCGCGCTCTTTCCCGTGCCACTCCGCGGCGGCCTCGTCGTAAGCGAGCACAGGGAAGGAAGAACGAACGACGTGGTGCAGGTACTCTTCGAGCGCGGTTCGCCGTTTGCCGGCGGGCAGGCGCGACGCCCCGTAGATCAGCTCGTGCCAGACCGGCGCAGCGATGGCGCAGTGGGCTCCGTGCTGCTCCAGCTTCTTCACGACACGTCGATTCGGCTCCTTCGCGATCGGAGCCGAAACGATCGTCGTATCCAGAAGGAATTTCAAAGTCACAGCCGGACCTTGTTCACAGCCGGACCTTGCGTCCGGGCGCGCGGTCGCGCAGCGACTCGAACAAGTCCGGCTCCAGCGCGAGGTCCTCCGGGGCGTGCCGAAGCGCGAACGCACGATACGCATCGGCGAACGTCGTACGCTCTCGCCGGAGAGCTTCGTATCGGTCCTGTGAAATGACGACTGCGACGGAACGGCCCCGACGTGTCAGATGGACGTCTTTACCGGCCTCGACTTCGTCCAGAATGTTCGGCAGATGTGCGCGCGCGTCTGCGACCGAGTAACTCTTTCCCATACGGAGCAAGTGTACAACTAGGTGTACACTTGGCAAGCTCATTCACCGGCCTGGCGACTGCTACCTCCGACTTGCGTCGTAACACTTCTTAACAAACAGCGGCGATTGGCCTTAACACGGGCCGCCTACGGTTGCGGGCATGGAAACCAGGGCGCGGCCGGTGGTCGATCACAGTCGGTGCGAGGGGAAGGCGGAGTGTGTGGCGGTCTGTCCGTTTCACGTGTTCGAGGTGAGGCGGATCGAGGACGGGGACTTTGCGCAGCTGTCGTGGCGCGGGAAGTTGAAGAGCGTCGCGCACGGGCGCAAGACGGCGTACACGCCGCGGGTCGATCAGTGTCTGGTCTGCGGGCTGTGCGTGCCGGCCTGCCCCGAGCGGGCGATCCGGCTGGAGCGGCGGTGAGCTCAGCGCCCGACCGACGCGATGGCCAGGTCCAGAGCGGCCAGGAAGCTCTGGGCGCGGGCCTTGCCCTGGCCGGCGATGTCGTAGGCGGTGCCGTGGTCGGGGGAGGTGCGGACGAACGGGAGGCCCAGCGTGATGTTCACGCCGTCGTCGAAGTGCAGCAGCTTCAGCGGAATCAGGCCCTGGTCGTGGTACAGGGCGACGACGGCGTCGAACTCGCCGTTCGCCGCCTGCCGGAAGACGGAGTCGGGGACCAGCGGGCCCTCGACGGTCGCGCTCAGGCCGGCGACGGCCAGGCGGGCGCGCGCCTGGTCGACGGCTGGGCGCACCAGGCGATCCTCTTCGTCGCCGAAGCGGCCTGCTTCGCCGGCGTGCGGGTTCAGCCCGGCCACGGCGACGCGCGGGCGGGCGATGCCGAAGCGGCGCGCCAGCCCGTCGGCGGTCAGCCAGATGGTCGACGCGATCCCCTCGACGGTCAGCAGGCGCGGTACGTCCTTCAGCGCGACGTGCGTCGTGGCGACGGTGACCCGCAGGACGGGGCCAGCCAGCATCATCGCGAACTCGCGCACGCCGGCGCGCGCCGCGAGGTACTCGGTGTGGCCCGGGAACGCGAAGCCGGCGCGCGCGATCCACTCCTTCGAGATCGGCGCGGTCACCAGCGCGGCGACCTCGCC
>CAZPUH010000763.1:0-3944 GCA_964589215.1 uncultured Myxococcales bacterium
GTTCCGCAAGCTGGTGACGCAGTTCAAGGCGCTGACCGACGCCGGCAAGCTGCAGGTCGAGATCCGCGAGAACCGGATGATCGTGCGGCTGGGCGACAAGATCCTGTTCGACCCCGGCAAGACCGACCTCAAGCCGGAGGGGAAGGACGCGCTGACGCAGGTGACGGCGGTGCTGAAGACGCTGCCGAACCGCAACTTCCAGGTCGCCGGTCATACGGACAACGTCCCCATCAAATCCAAGAAGTTCCGATCGAACTGGGACCTGTCGACCGCGCGCGCCGTCGAGGTCACCAACTTCATGATCGCCGCCGGCATGGAGCCCAAGCGCCTGTCCGCGGCGGGCTACGCCGACCAGTCGCCGGTGGCCGCCAACGACTCGCCCGAGAACATGGCCAAGAACCGGCGCATCGAGATCACGTTGGTCCCGAACCTGGACGACCTGCCGCCCATCGACGAGGCGCTGAAGAGCGACACGGCTGCCCCCGCCTCCGCGGCGCCCGCCACGCCGCCCGCCGCACCGACGCCGCCGGCGTCCTGAGCTCTCTCGGCGGGGATCCGTTCGGCGCGGTCTGGGCGCGCGCCGTCGTCGGCATCAGCTTCTGACGGGCTCGCCCAGCAGGCGGCGCACCTCGGGCGTGAAACCACCGTCGGCCTCGTGCACGACGAGGGGCTGCTCCTGCTGCGCCGTTCCGGGCGCGCCGGCCGGCGAAGCCTCGACGAGGATGCGGGAGGGCGCCTGCGACGCGCGCGACAGGACGTCGCGCGTGCGGACGGGGATCAGGCCGCGAGCGCCGAGGGCCGTGAGCAGCTCGCCCGCCCGCGCAGCCGGCAAGATCGCGGCCACGCGCCCGGAAGGCCGCACCGCGCGCGCCGCCACCGCGATCCATTCGCCGAGCCGCAGCGTGATCTCGTGGTGCGCGAGCGCCCGCTCGCGATCGGGCGACGGCGGGCTGCTCTCGACGGTCCGGTACGGCGGGTTCGTGACCACCAGGTCGAACGCCCCCGCCGCTAGCTCAGTCGCGGCCTGGCGGACGTCCCCGTCGACGATCTCCAGTCGCGCCGCCCACCCGTTCTCGTCGCGCCCCCGGCGCGCGAGACCGGCGAGCCGCGGCTGGATCTCGACGCCCACGCCCGACGCGTCCGGATCGCGCGCCAGCAGCAGGAACGACAGCGGGCCGGCCCCGCAGCCGATGTCGAGGAAACGGCGGTACGGGGGCGTCAGGAAGCCGGCCAGCAGCACGGGATCCAGGCTCATGCGCGCGCCGCGCGCCGGCTGATACAGCCGCACGCGCCCCTGCAAGAGCGCGTCCGCCGTGACGGAATCGTCGGCCGCGCCGCCCATCCGCCGGCCTAGCGCGGCGCCGCGCCGTCGAGGCCGTACATGACCAGCCCGGTCGCCAGCTTCGGGTGGAAGTAGGTCGATTTCTGGGGCAGCACGAACCCGGCCTCGCAGGCGGCCAGCACCTCGCCGACCTTGGTCGGGTTCATGAAGAACGCGGCCTGCACGTCGCCGGCCGCCACGCGGGCCAGCGCCTCCGCGGTGTCGTGCGTGTACGAGAGGAACGTCTGATCGGCCAGCGCCGCCTCGTCGATCGCCAGCAACGGTCCCAGCAGCACGCCGTGAAGCACCGTCACGTCCAGCTTGCACAGCACGGGTGGTCCCAGCGCCGACAGATCGACGAGCGACTTCAGCGTGAACCAGGCCGTCTGCGCCCGCTCGGGGACGCGCACCGCGAAGACCACCCCCGCCGTCCCTTCGCGCCCCAGGCGCTCTTCGATGGCCTCGGCCGTCACCTCGTCCCCGTCGACGATGTCGAACGCGGGCGACGCCGCGGCGCGCAGGGCCGGCAGGCTGAAGTCGCTCAGGCCGCGAACCATCCGATGCGTGGGCAGCACCAGCAGCCCGGGGTCCTCCGCGCGCGCCAGGAACATCATCGCGAAGTCCGCCGCCGCCTGCCCGGCCGCGAAGTCCAGCGACCGCAGCTCCGGCCCCAGCGTCAGCATCGTCTCGTAGCGGTGGTGTCCGTCGGCGATCAGGATCTGCTTGTCCGCCAGCAGGCGCGCCAGCGTCGTCGTGGCGGCCGGATCGGCGATCCGCCAAAGTCGATGGCGCCCGTCGGGCAGCGTCACGTCCACCTCGGCGGGGCCGGCCGCGGCCGCGTCGATGATCGCGCGCGTGGTCCCCTCCGCGTCCCGGTAAAGACCGAAGATGGGCGAGATCTGCGTCCGCGTCGCGCGCATCAGCTTCAGGCGATCCTGCTTCGGGCCGGCCAGCGTGCGCTCGTGCGGCAGGATCACGCGGCGGTCGAACGGCTCGAGGCGCACGGCTGCGAAGAAGCCGCGCCGGGAGAACAGGCGGGCGCCGGCCGCCGCGCCCGGCAACCGGAACTGCTGCTCGTAGACGTAGAAGGCCGGGGTCGCGTCGGCGCGCAGGATCCCGCTCTCCTTCCAGGTTTGCAGCAGGCGCGCCGCCTCCGCGTAGCGCGCGTCGCTCTCCCCGCGCGGCAGCTCCAGCCGGACGACGTTCTGGGGGTGCTGCTCCTCCAGCGCGACGTGCTCGGTCTCCCCGATCACGTCGTAGGGGGGCGCCAGGACCGGGCCCAGCTCTCCGACGCGGGTCGGCTCGTACCGCAGCCCAGCGAACGGAGCGACGACCGCCATGCCGGCGGCCAGTATCACACGATTTTCCCGAGCTCGACCAGATCTGTGCCGTCGGCCTCGACGAGGTCTGGGCGCAATGCTGCTCGGTTAAGAGCCACGCCAGGACTTCGAAACCGCCAGGATCAGGATGGTTCGGATGGCGTTCCTTGCGTCCTGGCGCTTACCGAACGGCATTGGGTCTAGGCGGCGCCGAGATCGACGGCGCCCGCGCGCAGGATCTCGACGACGTCGCCGCGCACGCGCGCCAGCGTGCTCGGGGCGCCGCCGGTCGTGCGGCCGCCGTCCAGGACATGGCAGCCGTCGCCCAGCGCCGCGCGGACGGCGGCGGCCTCGGTGGCGGGCGGCTCGCCGGAGCGGTTGGCGCTGGTGGTCGTCACGGGACCGCCGAAGCCGGCGACCAGCGCGCGGGCGATCGGGTGCGGCGACTGCCGGACCGCGACGCACCCGTCGAGCACCAGCGCTTCCGGCAGCCCGGGGCGGGCCGGCAGCGCCAGCGTCAGCGCCCCCGGCCAGTGCCGCGCCATCAGCGCGCGCGCCCGCGGCGACGGTTCGGCGCACAGCCGCGCCAGCATCGCCTCGTCCTCGACGAGGACGGAGATGGCCTTTTCGCCCCGCCCTTTCAGCGCGCGCAGCCGCTCCAGCGCCGCCGCGTCGAACGCGTCGACGCCCAGGCCGTAGAACGTCTCCGTCGGGTACGCGACCACCTCGCCGCGCCGGAGCGCGGCGATGGCGGCGGCGACGTCAGCCGGACCGCTCACTTCTTCGTTTCGGCGCGGACCTCGGCGTCGCTCTCCAGCACCTTCTGGCGGCGCGCCGTCCGCTCACTGGCGACCTTCTCGGCCAGCGCCGCGTCGGCGACTGCCGCGATCTGGGCCGCCAGCAAGCCGGCGTTCTCGGCGCCGTTCACCGCCACCGTCGCGACCGGCATGCCCGGCGGCATCTGCACCGTCGACAGCAGCGAATCGAACCCGCTGAGCGCGCCCGACGCGATCGGCACGCCGATCACCGGGCGGGTCGTGTGCGCCGCGACGGCGCCGGCCAGGTGCGCCGCGCCGCCCGCGCCGCAGATGAACGCCTTCACCCCGCGGCGAACGGCGTCCTTCACGAACGCGGCTGCCTCCTCGGGCGTGCGGTGCGCCGACAGCACCCGCACCTCGACGGCCAGGCCCAGCTTTTCACAGACCTTGGCCGCCGGCCGCATGGTCTCGAGATCCGACTTGGATCCCATCATCACCGCCACGTCGATCTTCTGGTCGCTCATGTTCCTTTTCCTCTCAGTCCGA
>CAZPUH010000764.1:0-2841 GCA_964589215.1 uncultured Myxococcales bacterium
CGACGTCAAGCCGGACGTCCTCAAGCGCTACTCCAGCATCCGCATGCGGCGCGGGCTGGCCGTGGTCAGCGTGCGCAACGGCACCTGCCAGGGCTGCAACATGAACATCCCGCCGCAGCTGTACAACATCATCATGCGCGGCCAGACGATCGAGACGTGCCCGTCGTGCCATCGGATCATCTACTGGGAGGATCTGATGAAGGACGACAACAAGGGCGAGCAGCCCGGCGCGTCCCCCAGCGCCTGATTCTGCTTCGCCGTTCCTGGTATAGTCGCTCCGCTTCGCGCTCGAGCCGGACAGACGGTCGCGGCGGGCCCTTCGGGCGCCCGTCGAGGAAAGTCCGGGCTCCGCAGGGCAGGGTGCTGGCTAACGGCCAGTCGGGGTGACTCGAAGGACAGTGCAACAGAGAACAGACCGCCACCGCCGAAAGGCGACGGCAAGGGTGAAACGGTGCGGTAAGAGCGCACCGCCCCCTCGGTGACGAGGGGGGCACGGCAAACCCCACCTGGAGCAAGACCGGTACAGGATTGCGGGGAAACCCGCGGCGTGGCCCGCGTCGACGTTCGCGTCGATCTTGAGTTGGTCGCACGAGCCGTTCGGTAACGAGCGGCCCAGAGGAATGACCGTCACCGGCGGCAACGCCGGAACAGAACCCGGCTTACGGACGGCTCGAGCGCGAAGCATTAGGTTGTGGTTGACTACCTGTCGTGAGATGGATTACATCATCTCACGCACAAAACTTTGAACCCGGGCTGCCGGCGGGCGTTAACATGTTCGCCATGTTTTGCCCCCACACGCATCCAGAGGTCCGCACGAAGATGTTCACGGTCGTCGGTCTGATGTGCGCCGTCGGCCTGCCGGCCGTGGCGTGCGGGAGCTCGGACTCCAGCCGCAGCGGAACGGGCGGCGCCGGCAGCGGCGTCGGGACCGGGGGCCTGGTGGCCACCGGCGGCACGATCGCAGCGACCGGTGGCGCCCGCGCGACCGGCGGCGGCCGAGCCTCCGGCGGGACGACGGGTACGGCGGGGGCGCGGGCCTCCGGCGGAACGACCGGCACGGGCGGGCGTGGCACGGCGGGTGCCATGGGCGCGGCCGGCAAACCCGGGACTGGCGGCACCCCGGCGACCGGCGGCGGCACCGGCACCGCGCAGGTCGGATCGATCGGCGGCTGCCAGATCTTCCCGGCGGACAACCCCTGGAACCAGGACATCTCGGGGTTGCCGCTGAATCCAAAGGCCAGCACGTACCTGGCGAGCATGAACGGCGGGACCTCGCTGCACGCCGACTGGGCCGACTACGCGGCGCAGGGCGACTACTTCGGGATCCCGTTCACGTCCGGCACCGGCGCGCCGGCCCTGCCGGTCAACATCACCGACTGGCCCGACGAGAGCGACCCGGCGCCCTGCCCGTCGGGCGGCGGCATGTTCTGCTACCCGATCCCGCTGACGGCGCCCGTCGAGAACCCGGCGGAAGACGACCGGCACGTGCTGTACCTCGACACGGCGGGCGCGCCCAGCAACTGCACCTTGTACGAGCTCTATCAGGGGCAGAGCTCGAAGAGCGGCTGGACGGCCGCCAACGGCGCCATCTTCCACCTGGGCTCGAACGCGCTGCGGCCGGACGGCTGGACGTCGGGGGACGCGGCCGGTTTGCCGATCCTGCCCGGGCTGGTCCGCTTCGACGAGACCATCAACAAGAAGGCCATCACCCACGCGATCCGCTTCACGATGAAGCAGACCCAGCACGCCTACATTCACCCGGCGACGCACGCGGCGGGCAGCGCCAACGCGTCGTTGCCGCCGATGGGCCTTCGCCTGCGGCTGAAGGCCTCGTTCGACACCAGCAAGTTCACCGGCCCTTCGCTGGTGATCATCACGGCCATGAAGAAGTACGGCATCATCCTGGCCGACAACGGCCACGACTGGTACATCACGGGCGAGTCCAACGACGCGTGGGTTCCGTACATGGGCCAGATCTCCAGCGACATCGCGTCGATCAAGGGCAGCGACTTCGAGGCGGTCGATACCGGGCCGGTCTCGACGAACAACCTGTAGAGGGTTCTCCCGGCGGGATCGGCGCGGGCCGGAACGTTTCGGCGCCTCGGTCGTCGATCCAGGTGGAGGTGACGACCATGGACCGAAAGCTGTGGGCTGAGGCGCGCGCCATCGCGGCGCGGCACGATGCCGAGCGGGGTGAAGACCTCGCGCAGGACCTGGCGGTCACGCTGCTGGAGAGCGGCGGGGCGGCGCGGCACGCGCCGGCCTGGCTGGAACGTGTGGCGCGCAACGCGGCCATCGACACGTGGCGCGCGGAGTCGCGCCGCGCGCACGTGTTGCCGCTGCTCGACGCGGATGCGCTGGCGGCCGATCCGGAGGCGACGCTGATCGATCGCGAGCGGCGCCGCCTTGTTCGCGGGGCGGTGGCGGCTCTCCCGCGCCCGCAGCGGCGGGCCGCGCTGGCTCGATTTCACGCCGAGCTCTCCAGCGACGAAGCCGCAGCGCGCGCGGGCGTCGCGCCGGCGACGGCGCGCACGCGCCTGCACCGGGCGCTCGCCACGTTGCGCGGTCGGCTGGCCGCGCTGCGCGCGTTCTTTTACCTGCCGGGCGTCCAGGTGAGCGCGCTGGGGGTGGCCTTCCTCGGGACTCAGGCGCCGCCGGCGCGGCCGGTGTCCGTGATGGCGGCCGGCGACGCGCTGGTCGAGCGCGCGGCCATCACGCCGCACTTCGCCCGTGCGCGGCTGATCGTGGCGCAGGCGGGCGCCCCGGCCCGCGCCGCGAAGGCGGCGACGGCCAGGCCGCGTGCGCCGGCCGTTGCGGTCACCGCGGACGCGGCGCCCGTTC
>CAZPUH010000765.1:0-10881 GCA_964589215.1 uncultured Myxococcales bacterium
CGCCTTGCAAGGCGGCGTCGAAGCCGGCGCCCACGTTGCAGCTTTACGACAACAACGCCGATTGCATCCAGGCGATCCTGGCGGGGCGCGCCGACACGTACGTCAACGACGTCAACACCGTCGACCAGGCGGTGAAGGCCTATCCCAAGCAGCTCGCCAAGGCGGTGGCCGTGACGCTGCCGTACTCGGTCGGCATCGCGGTTCCGAAGACGAAGAACGAGCTGCGCGATGGGATCGCCGCCGCGCTGAGCGTGCTGCAGAAGGCGGGCGTCGAGATCGATCTGCTCAAGAAGTGGTCACTCGGCGCCGGCACCCAAGAGGAGCCCCGCCTGGTCACCAACTGATGGAGCTGTTCGCTCACTACCTCACGCTGCCGTACCTGCTGCGCGGTATCAGCCTCACGCTGCAGGTCACCGGGCTGGGGCTGGCCGGCGGGCTCGCCTTCGGGGTGGTGCTGGCGGCGATGCAGCTCTCTCGGTTCCGGGCGCTCTCCGGCTTCGCGCGCGCGTACGCGGTCGTCTTCCGCGGCACGCCGCTGATCCTGCAGATGGTGTTCGCGTACGACGCCTTGCCTCACATCGGCCTGCGCCTGAGCGCGGTCGCCGCCGGTGGGCTGGCGCTGGCGTGCAACGAGGCGCCGTTCATCGCGGAGGTCATCCGCGCGGCCGTGCGCGGCGTCGATCGCGGGCAGGTGGCCGCCGGGCAGGCGCTGGGGATGACGCCCTTCGTGCTGATGCGGCGGATCGTCTCGCCGCAGGCGATCCGCAGCATGGTCCCCGCGCTGGGGAACGAGGCGGTGACCGCGCTCAAGAACTCTTCGCTCGCCTCGGTCATCTCCGTCGAGGAGCTGACCTTGCGCAGCACCCAGCTGGCGTCGTCCACGTTCGACTTCTTCTCGATCTTCTTCGCCTCCGGCCTGCTGTACCTGGTGTTGACGGGATCGATCAGCGCCATCCAGCTGATCGCCGAGTCGATGCTGGATCTCGATCGCCGGCGGACCCCGGCGGCCACCGTCGCGGTCGCCGCGTCCAGCCCGGCGCCTGCCGCGGGTGGCGCGCGCGCCGATCTCGACGCGCGCTCGGCCTTGCTGGCGCGCCGCGCGCCGGGCGTCGAGGTTACCGGCCTCCGGAAGCGATACGGCGCGCACGTCGTGCTGGACGGGCTGGACCTGACGGTTCGGCAGGGCGAGGTGGTGGCGCTGCTCGGGCGCAGCGGGTCGGGCAAGAGCACGCTGCTCCGCTGCATCAACCACCTGGACGCCTGGGACGACGGCGAGATCCGCGTCAGCGGGCGCCGGCTGGGCTTCCACGACGGCGGCGCCTCGCGCTCGCCGCGGGCCCTGGCCAAGGAGCGCGCGACCGTTGGGGTCGGGATGGTGTTCCAGCAGTTCAACCTCTTCAGCCACCTGACCGCGCGCGAGAACGTGGCCGGTCCGCTGCGCTGGGTGCACGGCGTGTCGGCCGAAGAGGCGGCGCGGCGCGCCGACGAGCTGCTCGCGCGCGTCGGGATGGCCGATCGCGCCGGGGCGCTCCCCCGCCACCTGTCGGGCGGGCAGCAGCAGCGCGTCGCGATCGCCCGCGCGCTGGCGCCCAACCCCACCGTCCTGCTGCTGGACGAGCCGACGTCGTCGCTGGATCCGGAGCTGGTGCACGAGGTGCTGGAGGTGATTCGGCGTCTGGCGTTCGACGACGGGCTGACGATGATCATCGCGACCCACCAGCTGCGGTTCGCCAAGGAGGTCGCCGATCGGATCGTCTTCCTGAGCGGGGGCAAGGTGACGGAAGAGGGGCTCGCGCGCGAGGTTCTCACGCGGCCGCGCCACCCGCTGACCGCGCGGTTCCTGCGCATCATGGGCGCCGGCGACGCGCTGGAACTGCCGGCGTGACGGTCAAGCGCGCCTTCTCGTTCTCGCCGGCCGACGGCGTGCCGCCCGCGGTCGCGCCGTTCTCGCACGCGACGCGCTGGGGTGACCTGCTGTTCGTCACGGGGCAGATGCCCACGGATCCGGCCACGGGCGCGCTGGTCCCCGGCGACGTCGTCGCCCAGGCCAACCAGGTGCGCCGCAACCTGGAGGCCGTGCTGGCGCGCTTCGGGCTCACGCTGGACGACACGCTGATGGTGCGCGCGTACCTGACGTCGTTCGACGACTACGCCGCCTTCAACGCCGCGTACGCGGGCTGGTTCACGGGGCCGCTGCCCAGCCGCACCTGCATCGCCTGTTCGGGGCTGGCCGTCGGGGCCGCCGTGGAGATCGACGTGATCGCCGGGATCCCGGCGGGGAGACAGGATCCATGACCAGACCGGCGCTGCACCCGCACGAGGGCACCATCAACGGCGAGCACTACCTGGCCTCGACGCCCGGGCAGGTCTCGTGGGGCTGGCTGCCGACCGCCGACACGCCGTCGCCGCTGACGGTGCGGTCGGGCCAGACGGTCACGATCGACACCGTCTCGCACGAGGGGATCCTGGAGGATCAGGGGCGCGACCCGATCGGGTTCTTCGGCGCCTTCGGCGTGCGCCGCGAGAACGTGCTGCGCGACGCGATCGACATCGCGGCCGAGCACGCGGCCCGCGACGCGCGGGCCAGCGGCCCCCACGTGGTCACCGGGCCCATTCGCGTGGCCGGCGCCGAGCCGGGCGACGTCCTGAAGGTGGACTTCCTCGAGCTCACGCCGCGCGTCGAGTACGGCATCATCTCCAGCCGGCACGGCTACGGGTCGCTGCCGGGCGAGATGCCGCCGCTGCCGCACGCGGGCTTCGTCTCCGACCCGTCCGATCCGGCGCGCGCAGGGGCCGTCTGCAAGTTCTGCTCGGTCGACGCCGAGCGCATGGGCATCCTGTCGGCTGGCTCCGGGCGGTTCTTGCGCTTCCCGCTGGCGCCGTTCCTGGGCCTGGTCGGCGTCACGCCCGCCAGCACGAAGCCGCTGCACTCGGTGCCGCCCGGTCCCTTCGGCGGCAACATGGACGTGCGCGACCTGGTCGCCGGGTCGTCGCTGTATCTCCCGGTCCAGGTGCCGGGCGCCGGTCTGTTCGTGGGCGATCCCCACTACGCGCAGGGGCACGGCGAGGTGGCGCTGACCGCGCTGGAGGCGCCGCTGCGGGCCACGTTGCGCGTGACCCTGCTGCCCGCGGCGCAGAGTCGCGCGCTGCTGGGCGTGCTCGACCGTCCGTTCGCCGAGACCGCCCAGCACTGGATCGCCGTGGGCCTGCACCGCGATCTGAACGAGGCGTTCCGGCTGGCCGTGCGCGAAGCCCTGCGCGTGCTCGAGGAGATGCACGGCGTGCCGCGCGACCTGGCCTACGCGTACCTCAGCGCCGCCGGCGACTTCGTGGTGAGCCAGGTCGTCGATGACGTCAAAGGCATCCACTGCCTGATCCGCAAGGCCGACTTCGCGCGCTGGGTCTGACCGGCGAACGCGCCGCTTCGAGCAGCGCCTTCTGATCATTTTGGAACGGGCCCTTCCAGGCCACTCCGCGAACGAAGGTTTTCGCCTGGGTCGACCATTACCCCCCAGGCTGTTGTTCCTCGTTTCGCTGAGTTCGCCGGCAGAAGGGTAGAACGCACATGAGGCACTCCGTTCGGATGAGTCTGGGGGCACTCCTGCTGGCCGGCGTGGGCGGCTGCTCGGGTGTCATAAACGGCGGCGGCCCGGGCGGTCCCGGGAGCTCCGGCTCGGGAAACAACGGGGGCGTCAGCGCGGGCAAGGGCGGCAGCAACGGGACCGGCAACTCGGGGACGACCACCACGGGCAGCGGCGGCAGCGGCGTCGCGCAGAACATCACCTGCGCGCCGGGAATTCCGGCCACGACGCAGCTGCGGCGCATGTTGAACACCCAGTACGACGCGACGGTGCGCGATCTGCTGGGCGTCACCTCGGTGACCACGGCCGAAGGGACGGGCGTGCCGTCCTCGGTGCTCTACGCCGACTTCGACGGTCCGATGGTCCCCGACGCCTGGCGCATCTACCAGGACGTCGGCGCCGCGATCGCCAAGCAGGTGATGGGCAGCTCGACGCTGAAGTCGAACTTCATCACCTGCGATCCGTCGGCGTCGGGGTGCCTGGCCCAGACCATCCAGACCTTCGGCCGCAAGGCGTTCCGCCGGCCGCTGACGACCGACGAGGTGACGCGCTTCCAGGCGCTGGGGCAGGGGACGCCGGCCGGAACGCCCGCGGAGGTGGCCGAGGCGACGCTCTTCGCGTTTCTGGTCGATCCGTCGTTCCTCTACCTGGTCGAGACGAACACGACGGCCGCCGCGTCACCGGCCCCGGCGGGCGCGCTGCAGCTCTCGAGCTACGAGGTGGCGACCCGGCTCTCCTACATGATCTGGGGCTCGACGCCGGACTCGATGCTCAGCGCCGCGGCGGACGCCAACCAGCTGCAGACGAAGGACCAGATCCTGGCCCAGGCGCAGCGGATGGTGGCGCTGAAGGACAAGACGGCCCCGCAGCTGTCGGCGTTCCACGACCACTGGGTGCAGATGGACAACTCGGGCCAGCACTGGTGGCACATCGATCACGACACGAAGGCCTTCCCGCTCTACTCGGTGGCCGCCCGCCCCACCTACCAGGCCGAGCTGGACAGCTTCTTCGCGGAGGTCGCGTCCACCGGCACCTACAAGGACCTGTTCCTCAGCAACGTCGGCTTCGTGAACAAGGACAACGCCGCCATCTACGGCCTGGACCCGTCCAAGTA
Organism: uncultured Myxococcales bacterium; assembly: GCA_964589215.1. Taxonomy (GTDB): domain Bacteria; phylum Myxococcota_A; class Polyangia; order Fen-1088; family Fen-1088; genus JADGRB01. The sequence goes on from CAZPUH010000765.1 coordinate 4,696, forward strand.
CGGGACGACCTTGACCAAGATCCAGCTGGATGCCGAGCAGCGCCCCGGCTTCATGACGCGCGTCGGGTTCCTGAGCTCGTACTCGCACTTCAGCGACACCTCACCGATCCTGCGCGGCGCCTTCATCGTCATCTACATGCTGGGCGTGAACGTGCCGCCGCCGCCGCCCGGCGCGGCCATGACGCCGCAGCCGCCGGGCGACTACAAGACCAACCGAGAGAAGGTCACGGCGCTGGTCCAGATGACGGGCACGGATTGCGTCGCCTGCCACACCAACATCATCAACCCGCCGGGCTTCGTGCTGGAGAACTTCGACTCGATCGGGCAGTGGCAGACGACCGACCAGCTGGGCGGCCCCATCGATGCGACGGCGACCGTCAACTTTGGCGGCGGGAACAGCCAGGCCGTCACGTCGGTGAAGCAGCTGATGCAGGGGATCGTCGATTCGGCGGCGGGGCGCGCGACCTACGCCCAGTACTGGGTCGCCTACGCGTACGGCCGCCAGCCGAACCCGCAGGACCAGTGCATCGCCGACCAGATCGGCACGAATCTGTCCGCGGACAACTACCCGATCCTCAACGTCCTGTCCGACCTCACCCAGGCGGACTCGTTCCGTCTGCGCGTCCGCGCAACCCCGTGACCGCCCGCGAGGAGCTGAGCACATGAACCGGACAATGATTCATCGAAGAGTGTTCCTGCGCGGGCTGGGCGGCGCTGTCGTGGCCGCGCCGTTCCTCAGCTCCGTCTGGGAGCGCCAGGCGCGAGGGCAGACGGCGGCCGCGGCGCCGAAGACGTTCATCGCGATGTTCACGCACTACGGCTGCGTGACGACCAAGTTCTTCCCGGCCAAGTCGCACGGCGCGCTGTCGGCGGCGGACCTGACCAACAGCCTCACGCCGCTGAAACCGTACGCCGCCAAGCTGCTCATCCCGCGCGGCATCCGCGCCATGAACGAGTGGACGCAGAGCAACAGCAACGGCGGCGGGCGAGGGCAGGGGAACGACCCCCACCTGAACCCGTGCGGGACGTACTTCACGTTGCAGCCGGTCACCCCCAACAGCAACGACCCGTTCAGCTTCTCGCAGGACACCAAGTTCAACGCGAAGCCGGTGGGGACCTCGCTGGACCACGTGATGGCCCAGCAGCTCAGCCCCAGCGGGACGCCGCTGTTCATGCGCGTGGGCAACTCGGGCGGCACGCGCGGGGAGTCGCCCCAGTCGAACATCTCTTACCTGAAGGCGGCCGGGGCCGCCGCGACGGCCGCCGCCGACATCTACCCGGGGCTGGGGACGCCGGCCCAGGTGTTCAGCGCGCTGACGGGGTTGTTCGGCAGCGGCACGCCCATGACCGCCGACACCTACGCGGCGGTGCGCGGCAAGAAGGTGTCGGACCTCGTCAAGGCCGACCTGGAAGCGCTCAAGCGGTTCGACATGAGCGCGGACGACAAGAACAAGCTGGCCGCCTGGGAGGCGCTCATCAACTCGGTCGGCTCGACGATCGTCTCGTCCAATCAATGCACGTCCGCGACGGCGACGATGCTGGGGGCCACCTCGGCGAATGTCTCGGCTGCCGGTTCATCGGGCGCCGGCAGCAGCAGCGACGCGCTGACGAACAAGGTCACCACCGACCTGGACGCGGCGGACATGTACTCGGTCATGGCGGTGCTGGCGGCCGTCTGCAACTACAACCCGGTCATCTTCCTCAAGTACCCGCCGAACTTCTATTTCAAGGGGCTGAACATCACGGACGAGTCGCACAACCTGTCGCACCGGCTGTCGAACGCGAACATGTCGGGCACCTGCGTCGCCAACGCCCTCTCCAAGCTGCAGACGATCGACACGTACTACGCGACCAAGTTCGCCAAGCTGGTCGGCATGCTGGACGGCATCAAGAACCCCGATGGGTCGACGTTGCTGGATCACTCGGCCGCGGTCTGGTTCAACGAGATGTCCGACGGCAACGCCCACAACCTGAACAACCTGCCCATCATCCAGGCGGGCAGCGCGGGCGGGTACTTCAAGGTCGGCTGGAGCATCAACGTCGACAACGCCAACACGGGCTCCGCGACGCTGTCGCAAGGAAACAGCGAGGCCCAGTGCGCCGACGGGACGACCATGGGGCAGGTCAACGGCCTCAACCAGCAGACCGGGACCGACGCGAAGGTCGCCAACGCGCCCATCAACAAGTACTTCTACAATCTGATGAACGCGATGGGCGTGAAGGCGGACGCCAGCGGCGTGCCGGCCAAGGGCGGCAGCGCGCCGGTGTCGAAGTTCGGCTACTCCGACCTGACGTCGGACTTCGACGGCGGGCTGGGGGCGAAGCCGGCGTCCATCCACGATCCGGGCGAGTTCACCGCCCTCAAGGCGGGCTCCTGAGGCGACTGGGTGCCGCCGCGGGGTGCGCCCTGCTGCTGGGGGTGCTCGGCTGTCACCGCGGCGGTGCGGAGGGCCAACCCGCGCCCCAGGCGGTCGAGCAGTCCTTCGCCGGGGTGAAGAAGCAGTTCGGCGACCTCCAGCAGAGGTTTGCCGACCTCGGCAAGGACGTCGAAGCCATTCCATCGGACCTGCCCGGGTACCCGCAGCTGCGCGCCACCTTCTACGCTGGCGAAGAGGCGCGCGGCGTGACCGACGCCCGGGTGACGCTGCTGTCCGAGCGCCTCGACGCGGCCGTGGCCTCCGGGCGGGGCGCGGAGCTGCAGCAGATTGGCAAGGAGATCGAGCAGGCTCAGGGGCAGGCGCGCGAGATCGATCAGCTCTACCTGAAGCTGTTGCATCAGGTGCTCGCGTTCCAGCGTGCCGCCGAGCAGCGCGCGGGCGACCAGCGCGGGCAGCAGCCCCTAGTCGCCAAATGAGGCGGCGGGATAGGCGGCGAAGCCGGCGCCCTGCGCGTCCGCGACGTCTGTCTGGAACGTCCAGCTTCCCCCGGGCGGGATCGGTCCGCTGCCGGCGCTGCTGGTGGCGGCCAGCGGGCGGCCGGTCCGGTTCAGCGCGAAGACGGTCACCGACGGGCTGCTGGCCGTCAGATCCAGTCCGTTGACGATCGTGCCGGTGTACGACGTGCCGCCGCCGGTCCGGACCGCGTTCACGCCGGAGACGGTGAGGCCGTCGACGGGGACGGCGTCCAGCGCAAAGTACGAGTAGTAGTACACGACCTGCCCCACGTCGTCGGCGGCGACGTCGTCCGCCATCGTGAAGAGCTGGGCCATCGTGACGTCGCCGGGGCTCGCGCAGGCGGCGATGGTGCTCGACCCGTCCGGCAGCGCGTAGCGGAAGAAGTGCGTCGTGTGAAGGCCGTTGATCCAGCTGCCCAGCGGCTGGGCGGCCCGGTCGTACAAGGTGACCTTGAAGGCCGCGTCGCACGCCGGTACGTCGCCGTCATTCTTCAGCGCCGCGTAGAGCTCGAGCCCGCCCGGACCGTCGCGCAGCGTGAGCCCGACCAGATCGAGCACGCCCGCGCCGCCCGGCTCCAGGCTCACGTCCAGACCCGCCGGGGCGATCGTCGCCCCGTCGTCTCCCGGGTCGGGTCCGGCGCCGCTGCTGGAGCAGCCGAGAGCCACGGCCGCGCTTCCCGCACCGACGAGGAGGAGCAGACATTTCGTCAGCACCAATACAGCCTCCTTGCGCCGATCGAGCCTAGGCGTCCACGGCCCAGGTGGCCATCCACGAAATTCTTTCCGCCATAAACGAGCGTTCTGGATGGGGGTTGCCACGCTCGAGCCAGCGATGGGCGATCCGGCTGAGCACGTTACCGCGTAGTACCCAGCGGAGGTGAAATGACACAAGTTCGTAACAAGACCGTCCACGCTTTCTTCAAGCTCGCCCTGGTCGCCATGGGGGCAGGCGCCCTGCTCGTCGCATGCGGCGGCGAGCAAGACGGCAGCCAGCAGTCCCCGGCCTTTGCGGCCGCCACGAACGGCGGCAGCTTCGACGTCTCCGACCCCGCCGGCTGGGCGCCCATCGCCGCCAGCGGGTCGTCCGTGACGATGGCGCACGGCGCCGGCCACGACGCCACCGCGCCCGCGTCGCTGCAGATCAACTATCAGGTCGCCGCCGGCGGTTACGCCGCGCTGGAGCACCGCTTCGCGACGCCGGTGGATTGGTCCACGGCGTCCGCCGTCAACCTGTGGATCGACGGAAACGGCGCCGGCCAGACCTTCGTCATGCAGATCTACGACTCGGGCTCCGAACGATGGGAAGCCCGCGTCCCCGTGACCTTCACCGGCTGGCAGCAGGTGACGATCCCGTTCGGCTCGCTGAAGGCCGCCGCGTGGCAGCCGGCAGGCGCGACGATCAACGGCGTTCACGACTTCGCGGGCGTGAAGGGTGTCGCCGTCATCCCGTCGGAAGCTCCCGGCAACGGCACGCTGTTCATCGACACGCTGGCGCTGGGCGCGGGAGCCCCCGGGCCGAGCGCCGCGAAGGGGCTGGTTGCGTCGACCGGCGCCAACGGCACCATCATCCCGCTCTACACGTACCCGACCGATGCGTCCTGGGACGCGGTGGTGGCGGCCAAGCAGGCCCACCCCACGGTGCCCGTCCTGGCGGTCATCAACCCGTCGAACGGTCCTGGTCCGTCCGCCAGCGCGAGCTACACGGCCGGCATCACCAAGCTGACCGCCGCCGGCGTCAAGGTCATCGGCTACGTTCACACGTCCTGGGGCGGCCGTAGCGCCGCCGAGCTGCAGACCGAGATGCAGCAGTACCGGACCTGGTACCCCGGCGTCACCGGCATCTTCTTCGACGAGATGGCCAACGCCGCCGGGCATGAGTCGTACTACAGCTCGCTCAGCGCCAACGCCAAGACGGCCGGCTTCGACGTCACGATCGGAAACCCGGGCGCCGACACCGCCCAGAGCTACGTCGGATCCGTCGACGTCATCCTCATCTACGAGAACGCCGGCGTCCCGCCGGTGACGGAGGTGGCCGGCTGGCACGCCGCCCACGACCGCAGCAACTTCGGCGTCATTCCCTACGGCGTCTCGTCGCTGGACACGGCGTTCGTCGCCGCGGCCCGCCCGACGGTCGGGTACGTCTACCTGCAGAACGCGACGATGCCCCACCCCTGGAGCAGCGTCCCGCCGTACCTGTCCGACCTGCTCGGCGCGCTGCAATAGCGCCGGTCCGCTCCCCGGGCGCCCGGGGGTGTTGCTATGCTCTCCCCGTGAGTGCGGCGATGCTCCTGGCGCTCTGGATGGCCGCCTTCGTGCCGGCCTCCGCGAGCGAATGGAACGCCCAGCGCGCTCCGTCGCCGGGGCCGGCGCAGGCGATCGGGGGCACCAGCGCCGGATGCCTGCAGGGGGCGGCGACCTTGCCGGTCAGCGGGCCCGGCTACGAGGTGCTGCACCTGGAACGGAACCGCCGGTACGGCCACCCCGAGCTGATCGCGTTCGTGCGCCGCCTGGGGAAGGCGGCCAAGGCCAGGCGGCTCGGACTGGTCGTCGTGGGCGACCTCTCGCAGCCGCGCGGCGGGCCGACGCCCAGCGGCCACCGCAGCCACCAGACGGGGCTGGACGTCGACCTAGGTTACACGGCGCCGGCCGGCTTTCGGGCCGGGCACATCCCCGCCGCCACGCGCGAGCACGCGGCGCCTCCGGCGGTGATCGATCTCCAGACGCACGCGCCCACGGCCGCCTGGAGCGCGAAGAGCGTGAAGCTGCTGGCCGCGGCGGCCTCGGATCCGGCCGTCGACCGCATCTTCGTCAACCCGGCCATCAAGCGGATGCTGTGCGAGGGGCCCGAGCGCAAGGCGCCCTGGGCGGAGCGGATCCGGCCCTGGTGGGGGCACCACGACCACTTCCACGTGCGGCTCAAGTGCCCCGAGGGGAACCTGGCCTGCGTGCCGCAGGAGCCGCCCCCGGACGACGGCTGTGGCCCGTCGCTGGCCTGGTGGTTCGGGGGCGACGCCCAGAGCACACAGGACCGCCGGCGCCAGGCGGGGGAGCGGTCCGGACCCAAGGTTCCCGAGGCGTGCATGGCCCTGCTGGCGCCGCCGCCCAACGTGGCTGCCGGCGACCATCCGCCGCGGGCGTCGACACAGGGCGCGAAAGTCTGGTAAATCCGGGCCATGAGCACCGGGAAGAAGCTGTTCGTCGAGGAGCTGGACACCGCTGGCAAGCGCGTCATCGTGCGCGTGGACTTCAACGTGCCGCTGAAGGACGGCAAGGTCGAGAGCGACAAGCGCATC
>CAZPUH010000766.1:0-1609 GCA_964589215.1 uncultured Myxococcales bacterium
GGCGGGCCCCTGCGACATCTACGCGGCGGCCAGCACGCCCTGCGTCGGCGCTCACAGCACGGTCCGTGCGCTCTACCAGGCCTACAGCGGGAACCTCTATCAGGTGCGGCGCGCGTCCGACAAGACGACCAAGGACATCCCGGTGCTGGCGCCCGGGGGCGTGGCGGCCTCGGCGCAGCAGGACGCCTTCTGCATGGGCACGACCTGCACGATCTCGATCATCTACGACCAGTCGCCGCAGGGGAATCACCTGCCGGTTTCGCCGCCGGTTCATTGGCTGCCGAACGGCGGCAAGGAGGCCGACGCCGGGGCGGCCAAGATCATGCTCGGCGGGCACGTGGTGTATGGCGTGTTGTTCCCGGCGGACTCGACGTTCACGTACCGCAACAACAAGACCAAGGGAGTCGCGACCGGCGACCAGCCCGAGTCGATGTACATGGTTGCCGACGGCAAGCGCTACAACAGCCGCTGCTGCTTCGACTATGGCAACGTCGAGACGACCGGCAACGACGACGGCAACGGAACGATGGAGACCCTGAACTGGAGCAACATCACCGAGTGGTCGCAGGGCGCGGGCAGCGGCCCGTGGGTCATGGCCGATCTCGAGAACGGGGTGTTCGCCGGCGGCGGCGCCAAGAGCGTCCCCACGAACACGCCGCTGGTCGCCAAGTACGTGACGCTGGTGCTCAAGGGGCCGGCGGGCAATCACTGGAGCCTCAAGGCCGGAGAGGCCCAGGCGGGCGCGCTGGCCGTCAAGTACGACGGCGCGCGCCCGGCCGGCTACAGCCCGATGAAGAAGGAGGGCGCTCTCGAGCTGGGCGTGGGCGGCGACGGGAGCGGGGGCGGAACCGGCATCTTCTTCGAGGGGGCCGTCACCGCCGGCAATCCCACCGACGCCGCCGACGACGCCGTGCAGGCCAACGTCGTCGCCGCGGGCTACGGCCGGTAGCCGCCACCCTCACTGGAACGCGATGTCGTCGATGCGCAGCTCCGCCGAGCAGCCTTGCGGCGACGCGGCCGTCACCTGCCACTGGACGCCGACGATCTGGCTGGTGAGAGGCACCTTCGATCCCGACGGGTTGTTGAACAGCGTGAACGCCTTCGTGTAGGTCGTCGGCGTTGCGCCGGCCGCCGCCAGAACGACGGCCGGGTAGGCGTAACAGCTGGAGCCGGTGCACGTGCCGCCCGTCGGATCCGTGTCGGTGGCGGCGCGCTGGTCCTGGGTCTGCAACTGGACCTGCCAGGTGCATCCGGACAGGCTGCCGCCGGTCAACGTGGCCGTGAACTGAATGGACTTGAACGCGGCCGCGTCCACGCACGACTCGAAGATGACGCCGCCGCCGGCCCAGCTGGTCACGTGGGCGTTCAACTTCAGGTTCTGTTCGACGGTGTCCACGGCCGCCGTGCCGACGGACGACGAAGGTCCGCCGAACGAGAACAGGCGGCCGCGCAACCCGCCGGCCCCGCAGAACTGACCCGCGGTCGCGTCCCAGTCGTCGGCCGAAAAGTCCGTGATGCGACCGCTGCTCATGTGGAGGGCGCCGCCGGTGGAGCAATCCAGCGTCCCTCCCGCCGGACAGACATGCCCGGGCGCGCCGGCCGCGCCGCC
>CAZPUH010000767.1:0-1058 GCA_964589215.1 uncultured Myxococcales bacterium
GAACCGCCCATGCGCGACGTGCCGCCGCCCCCGATCTCGAACTTCATCATCCCGACCGTCATCGAGCAGACCCACCGGGGCGAACGCGGGTGGGACATCTTTTCGCGCCTGCTGAAGGACCGGATCATCTTCCTGGGGACGGCGGTCGACGATCAGGTCGCCAACATCATCATCGCCCAGCTCCTGTTCCTCGAGAGCGAGGACCCGGACAAAGACATCATGCTGTACATCAACTCGCCGGGCGGCATGGTCACGGCGGGGCTGGCGATCTACGACACCATGCAGTACGTGCGCCCCGACGTGGCGACCTTCTGCATGGGGCAGGCGGCGTCGATGGGTTCGTTCCTGCTGGCGGCCGGCACCAAGGGCAAGCGCTTCTCGCTCCCGCACGCCAGCGTCCTCATTCACCAGCCGCTGGGCGGCTTCTCCGGCCAGGCGACCGACATCGACATCCACGCCCGCGAGATCCTGCGGACGCGCGACCGCCTGAACGAGCTGCTCGTCAAGCACACGGGCCAGCCGATCGAGCGCATCAAGCAGGACACCGAACGCGACTACTTCATGAGCGCGATGGAGGCGAAGGAGTACGGCATCATCGACGAGGTGCTGATCCAGAAGCCCTCCGCCACCAGCAAGTAGCCTCCGCTCCCACTACACGGGCTCCGGGCTCCGGGCTCCGGGCTCCGCTCGACTTCGGCGTGGGGCGGTCGGTCTGTGGGGTTCCCTCCCGTGCTCTAACAGGTCCTCGGGGTCGGGCCCGGATCTGCTGGGCCTGCGCTGTAGGCGCTGCGTAACTGCGCGCGGGAGGGAACCCCACAGCCCACCCGCGCTGCACGCCTACGCCTCGCTCCGCCTGTGACGCTCGCGTCAGAATTCCGGATCGGACGCCTTTCAGAGCCCGGCATGGAGGCGGTACAAGGTGGAGCGGAGCGGCGGGTTGAGAAGACGGCGGAGTGTGTGTCCCCTCCGCGCGCCGGTCCGCAGCGCCTACCGCGCGTGCCGAGCCGATCCGGGCCCGACCGCGCGGACCTGGTTGGGCACGGAGGGGACCCACCCAC
>CAZPUH010000768.1:0-2481 GCA_964589215.1 uncultured Myxococcales bacterium
TGCAGGCATGTAACGAGGGGTTCTCGTCGCCGTGCTCGAACCTTGGATCATCGAACAGATCCGACGCCGGGAAGAGGAAGAAAGGCGCCGCCAGGAGCGCCCGCGCCTCGAGATCCCCATGCGTGACGAGCGGCATCGCCCGGAGCCCGACGAAGAGACCGAGGAAGAGGATCCCGATGCCCCGCAGCGCGGCGTCGTGATCATCGAGATGTAACGCCAAACGCACTTTTTTGGACGGATCGCCCCGCTGACTTTAGAAAGGGGCATGCAGAACGAAGTGGTGGCGGGGATGGGCGAGCAGCTCGACGTGCTCGACGAGGCGCTGGGGCGTGCCGGCCGTTCGAAGGTGCCGCAGGCGGTGACGGTGGTCGGGGTGTGCGGCGCGGGGAAGTCGCGGCTGATCGACGACTGGATCGCTTCGCATCAGGTCCACGCGATTCGCTTTCAGCGCGTTTCGGCGGCGGCGCCGATGCCGGACGGGGCACCTCCGCCGCCCGCGGCCGTGATCGCGCGGTTGCTACAGGCACGTTGCGAGCTTGGCGAGCTGCCCGCGGCCGAGGCGCTCGTGAAGCTGCGCGCGGGTCTGCAGGAGATCTTCGGCGACCGGCGCATCTCGGAGGTCGCGGCGCTGCTGGGCCGCTACCTGGGCGCCGACAGCGCCGAGAGCCCGCTTGGGACGGTGCTGTCCGGGCGGCCGGAGCAGGGGGCCGGGCTGGCGCACGCCGTGCTGGCGCGCGTCCTGGAGCTGGACGCCGCCCGGGGGCCGCTGGCCATCGTCATCGAAGACCTCCAGCATGCCGACGACGAGTCGCTCGACGAGCTGGACCGGCTGAGCGCCGAGCTGGCGGATGCGTCCCTCCTTCTGGTGACGACCGCGCGCCCCGACCTTCTGGTGCGGCGCCCGGGATGGGGACAGGGGCGGGCCAGCCACGTCCGCCTCGACCTGCCGGCCCCGCCCACCGATCTCGAGCGCACGCGCGAGGATGCGGCGCACGAGCGCGTGACGGCGCTGTCGGCGGCGGAGCGCGACGTGCTCGCGCGCGCGTCCGTGTTCGGCGCCGAGTTCTGGACGGGTGGGATCGTGGCGCTGGGACGCCTCGACGCCGCGCCACCCGATGAGGCCGCCGTGTTCGCGCCCGATCCGACGATCGTCGAGGTGCATCGCATCCTCGAGGGGCTGCGCGAGCGCGGGTACGTGGACCGGCTGCAGAAGTCGTCCATCCCCGAGGAGACGGCCTGGTCCTTTTGCCGGCCGCTCGAGCGGCAGTTGCTGGACGGGGATGCGCCCGCAGGCGAGGCCCGGCGGCGGCGTGCGTTCGCCGCGCAATGGCTGGAGAGCCACGGCGGGCCCGCGCGCGAGCAGCGCCTGGAGGCCCTGGCTCGCCTCTACGAGGAGGCCGGCGACCGCCGGCGCGCCGCCTACTGCCTGGTGACGGCGGGCGGGCTCGCGCGCGACCGGCTCTTGCTCGATCGGGCGCACGCTCTGTACCTGGCCGGTGTGCGGCTGCTGGAGGTGGACGACGCCGTCACGAAGATGGACGCGCTCTACGCGGCGGCGGACGTCGCTGCCCGGCTGGGGCGGACGCGCGAGGCGGTGGGGCTGTTCCAGGAGATGTTGCTGCTCGCCTGGCGGCTGGACCTGCCGGCGAAGGGCGGGGCGGCGCACGGGCGCATCGGACGCTTGCTGAGCACGCTGGGCGACAACGGCGGGGCGCTGGCCCATCTCGAGCTCGCGCACACGCTGTTCGAGGTTGCGGGCGACGGCCCGGGGATCGCGGCGGCGCTGGACGACAGCGGGCGGATCCTGTTCTTGATGGGTGAGCCGGAGCGCTCGCTGGAACGGCACCGCGCCGCGGTCGCTCTGCGCGAGCAGCTCGGAGACGATCGCGGTCGCGCGCTGACGCTGTCGCGCCTGGGCCAGGTGCTGCGGCAGACCGGGGCGCTGGCGGCCGCGGGCGAGCACTTCCGCGCAGCGCTGGACCTGCGGCGGCGCGTCGGCGATCGCGCGGGCGTCGTCGCGTCGCTGCTGGACCTGGGCGCGCTCGAACGCGACCTCGGCCGCGGCGCCGAGGCCCTGCGCCTGCTGTCCGAGGGGCGCGAGCTGGCCCGGGCGGCCGGCGAGCGGCTTCAGGAGTGCAGCTTGTCGATCGAGATGGGCGACTGCCATCTGGCCGTCGGCGAGCCGCGCGCCGCGCTGGCCGAACACCAGGCGGCCCGCGAGATCGCGCGCCACTTCGGCGCGCGGGCGCTGCTGTCGGAAGCGACGCGCGGGATCGCCGAGGCGGAGCTGGCGCTGGGCGAGGCTGGGCGCGCGCGCGCCACGGCCCGCACCGCGCTGGACATCGCGGAGCGCACGGGGGCCCCGCCGCTGGCTGGCGCCGCGCTCCGGGTCGCCGCCGCGGCCGCGGGTTCCGGGGCGAGCGATGTGGAGCAGGGCGGCGCCCGCCAGATGTTCGACCGCGCCGTCCAAATCCTCACCAG
>CAZPUH010000769.1:0-27227 GCA_964589215.1 uncultured Myxococcales bacterium
CCCCGCCCGTCGACGGCGCGCCCCCGCTCGCGGTTCCCGCGCCGCCGCGGGCCGACGTGCCGCCGCCCTCTCCGGCGGCCCCGCCCGCGCTTCGCCCGCCACAGCCCGCCTGCCCGGCGGCGAGACCCACGGCCGTCCAGACCACCCCGGCGGCGAGCCGGCTCTTCGATCTCTGCATGAACAGACTTGTCCGAACCCAGGGCCTGGTTAAACGAAATCTGTCAAAAACGGCGCCTGGGCCGGACGCCACCGCGCCGCCGCGCGGCCTGTCCAGGCGCTCGGCTCACAACCGATCGATGGCGATGCGCCAGGTTCCGTCGACCTGGCGCCGCATCACGACGGAGCTCTGACCCGAACGCTCGACGGCCGCTCCGTCGGGCGTCGTGCCGCGGAAGCGCCAGGCGTTGGTCACCCAGGCAAGGTCGGCGCTGGACAGGACCTCGGTGGGGCGGGCCTCGATGGTGGGCTCCATCGCGAGCGTGGCGCGGAACGCTTCGCGCAGAGCGGCTTCCCCCTGCGCGCGTACGTCTGGGCTGGGAACGAAGATCGCGTCGGCCTCGTAGAGGGCCAGCAAGCCCGGCAGATCGCGGGCCTGCATGCGCGTCACGAACGCGGAGATGACTGCTTCTGGAGTCGTCGGCATCCCTCAACGACACCGCCCGGCAGCTCAGGTTTCAGGCGACGCGGTTTTTTTGTGGATGCGCCTGTGGCGCTTCGAACACCGAATGTGCGCTTTCTGACAGTGACGCGAGCTCCACGGCTCGCGCGTCGCGGGGCCGTGCTTGGCACCCGGCCTGCACAAGCGAGCGATCGCGCGGTCGGCCCCGCCGGCGACGTGACCGCGTCCACGCAAGGAGCCCGTTCATGAAGCCAGGATGGTCAGCGCTCGCAGCCCTCGCGATCTCACTCGGGGCCACCGCCGCTCAGGCCGCGACGCAGGTCTGCGTCGCCGTCGAGCAGAAATCGTGGTACCGGCCCGCCGCCGCCACCGTGCCCTCGCCCGAGATGCGCGCCAGGCCCCAGGCGTCGGGGCACGACATCGACCCGCCCGTCTATCTGAAGCGGATGATCGAATACGAGGTGACGCACGAGCCCGGCTTCGGCGCCGTCGACGAGGATTGCCAGCAGCACCTGGTCGTCGAGCTCTATCAGCTCGAGAGCGGGTGGACGGTCTTCGCGCGGTACGCCGACCGCGAGGAGAAGGTCGACCACGCGCAGCTCGACGAGTTCGCCGAGCTCGCGCAGCGGCTCGCGTTCGCGCTGCTCCGCGGGCGCACCGTGGCCCAGACCATCACGCGCGAGAACGTGCTTCGATCCGACAGCGAGCGCCAGCTGCGCACGGTGCAGGGCAGCGGGCACTTCATCTTCGGGATGGGGACGGAGGTGCGGCTGGCGCAGCTGCCGACGGCGCAGGGTCAGGCGCTTCCGGTGGCCGACGAGCTGCGCGTCCTGACCCCCGTCAGCATCGAGGCCGGCTACCGCCACAAGCTGCATTCCTGGGGCTTCGACGCGTTCGGGCGGATCGACATCGGCACCGAGCAGACCGGCGTTCACGACAACGACCTGGGCGGGCACGTCGACTACTCGTGGAGCCTCTGCGCCGGGTTGCACTTTCTGCGCTATCTCGACGCGGCCGGAATCAACTCGCTCTACTTCGGGGGCGGCGCCGCGTTCGAGCTGGCTTTCTTCGACGTCCTCCGCCCGTTTGCGCAGTCCGGTAGCAACCAGCGCTCGACGCTGGTGGGGGGCGGGCTCAACGTCGACCTGCTGGTCGGCTACGAGTTCCTGCGCGCCAGCTCGATCCACTTCTTCGGCCAGGTCGAGCTGGAGGCGCCCACCTACCTGGTGAAAACCGAAAACGACGACGGCGCCATCGACACGTACATGCCGGGTGTGCTGGCCCAGGTCGGGATCATCTTCTAGCGATGCGTCCGGCGCGCGCTCTGGTGGGTTGGGCTGGCCTGGTCGTGGCCCTCGCGGTGACGGGCGCATCGGGCCGCGCGCGGGCTCAACTGCGGACCTGCGTCGAGCTTCAGTCGGCGCCCGCCCCCGGCGACGCGATCGTGCGGCTGGTGCGCGACGAGATCGATCGGCACCCGACCCACCGCGCCGCCACGCAGGACTGCCAGTCGCTGCTGACGATCGAGGTCCTGGACTTCGGCGCGGGCGGGCGGTGGATCACCGGCCGGCTCGACACGCAGGTCCCCCAGCGCGAGCGCATCGGCGCGGACGGGATCGTGCCGGCGGTCGAGCGTCTCTTGACGGTGCTGCTGCACAACGATCCGCTGGTGCTGCGCGGCCCCGAGTCGACCGGCTGGCTCGCGCGGCAGCAGCGGGCGCTGGCGTTGCGGAGCACGACCCACTACGGCGTCGAGGTCTACGAGCTGGCGACGACCGTCGGCGCGCCGCTGGGAACCCTGTCCGGCGTGGCGCTCTCGCTGCGGCGCGAGGTGGACCAGCTGGCCATCGGGGTGCGCGTGGCGGGGGCCTTCCAGCCCGGGGCGCAGCCCGACACGCTGAACCTGCGCATGCAGCTCGACGCGCAGGTCGAGGCTGCGTTCTACTTCCGCCCGGTCGCGTCGATGTCGCTCTTCGCCAGCGCGCTGGTCGGGCTGGTCTATCAGCGGTTCGACGGGCCGGCGCGCCTCGACGGCGCCGGCGCGACGGCCACGGCGACCAGCGATGGGCTGGCGGTCGGGCTGCGCGCCGGGATCGAGGCGCTGCGGACGACCGACCTGCGACTGCTCGCCTTCGTCACCGTCGAGGCGCCCGCGTTCGCCAGCCGCGACATCGACCACGGCGTCGTCGATCAGTGGGCGCCCAGCGCCGCGCTGGGCGTGGGCGCCCTGTTCTGATGCGCGGCCGGGCGACCTGTCAGGTCTTCGTGGCCTCGAGCTTGTGGCAAGCCGCGCAGCTGAACGCGCCCTTCACGGGCTTCTGCGGATCGAACACGGGAACGTCGAGCAGCTTGCCCATCGCGGGCTCGACCTGCTTGCTCATGAACTCGGTCCACTTCGGCCAGGTCGGCTCCGTCTTCAGCTTGGCCTCGAACCCCTCTTTCGAGTTCGGCAACGGGTGGATGTCGTTGCTCGGCATCTTGTACTTGCGGTCGGCGCCGTCTGCGCCGTGGCAGGTCTGGCACTCGAACGTCTTGAACTTCTTCGCGTCGAAGGCCTGGAAGACCGGCTTCATGGTCGGCATGACCGCCTCCTTCATGTACGCCTTCTTCTGTGCGTAGGTCATGTCCTTCCACGCCACCTGCGGCGGGCCGACCACCTTGCCCTGCGCGACGCGCACGCCCGCGGGTGCGGCCGTGAACGCCAGCAGGAACGTCGCAGAGACCACCTCGAACGCCAATCGTCTGGGCATCGGCCGCATCTTCCTACAGCCTGGCCCGCGATTCCATCTGACGGCCGCCGAACCAGCGCGCCGCCGCGCAGACGACGTCGTCGAATTTCGGCGTCGAGTCGGTCGCCCAGGCGACGACGCCGTCCGGCCGCACCAGCACGGCGCCGAGCCCGAGGCGATCGCGGGCGTCGCCGGCGACGTACTGGACCTGTTCGCCCCAGGCGCCGTCGAGAGCCTGCAGCGAGCGCTGCGGGCCAAGCTCCAGCAGCAAACCGGCGCCTCGCCGGAGCAGCGTGCCGACCCTGGCTCCGTCCGCCAGCTGGAAGTCCGGGCAGCTGCGGCCCACCAGCGGGTGCTCGCCGCCGAGGTCGTAGCGAAGCGACACGCCCCACACGCGCTCGGCGAAGTAGGTCGCGCCGTCGCGCGTCTCCATCAAATCGCGAACGACGGCTCGAAGCGCTTGCGCCTGGGGGTCTGGCCGCATGAGCGCGACCTGGGCGCGCGTCCAGTCCAGGATGCGCGCCCCCACCGGGTGCCGTTCGTCGGTGTAGCTGTCCAGCAAGCCGTCCGGCGCGCCGCCGCGGATCGTCGCGGCCAGCTTCCAGCCCAGATTCATCGCGTCCCCGAGCCCCAGGTTCAGCCCCTGGCCGCCCAGCGGCGAATGAATGTGGGCGGCGTCGCCCGCCAGCAGCACGCGCCCCTTCCGATAGCTGGCCGCTTGCTGGGAGCGGTCGGTCCAGGTCGAGGCGAGGTGCAATCCGGTCACCGTCACCTCCGTGCCGGAGACCCGCCGCAAGACGGTTTGGACGTGTTCGCGGGTGACGGGTTGCGTGCGATCGAAGGCGCCCCCGTCGAAGTCCGCCATCCCGATCACGCCCGGCTGCCACTGGGTGTACATGCCACCCGCCGTGTGATGCCGCCCCATCGGCAGCGTGGAAGGGCCGGCGAGGTCGACCTGGACCGAGTAGCCGGTGAATTCGGGCTTGGTGCCGGCGAACGCGAAGCCGCCCAGCTTGCGGACGGCGCTGTGCCCGCCGTCGCAGCCGACCAGCCAGCGCGCGCGCAGGCGGGCCGCGCCCGCGTGAACGGTCACCTCTTCGTTCGACGCGTCGAAGCCGTCGACGCCGACACCGCGCCGGATCTCCGCGCCCAGCGACAGCGCCCGCGCCGCCAAGACGCGCTCGAGGTGCTCCATCTCGACGCCCAGCTGGGTGTCGGCCGGACCCGGCAGGCGATACGTCCAGCGTGACGGATCGATGTTCGCGTGGTCGAACTGGAGACCGCCGAAGTGGCCAGCCGGCCCGCGCCGCGGCGCTGCGGCGGATACGGGCCCCGGCGTGGGCTGGCCCGGTGCTGCGTCGCCGCCGGATTCGCGGGTCACGACGTCGTCCAGCAGACCCCGCCGGTAGGACGCTTCCACGCTGGGACCCCACAGGCCGCGCATCCCGAACGGGAGGCGCTTCAGGGGGGACCGCGGGTCGGGCGAACGCTCGAGGATCAGCACGGAGCAGCCGGCCAGCCGCAGCTCGCAAGCCAGGAACAGGCCGACAGGACCGGCGCCGGCGACGATCACGTCACGCACGAGGTCGCGTTCGCCGGCGCCTCCATCGTACGTCATACGATCAAGTTAGTGGTACGCTGTACGAATGTCAAAGACGCCGATCTGGGCGGTGGCGGCCCCCGCCGCGCGCAAGCCGCGCTTCACGCGCGAGCAGATCGCCGCAACCGCCCTGAAGCTCGCGGACGCCGAGGGCTTCGAGGCGCTGTCGATGCGCCGCATCGCCGAGGCCCTCGGCGCCGGCACGATGACCCTCTACTACTACGTCCGCACGAAAGAGGACCTGCTGACGCTGGTCGAGGACGCGCTGCTGGGCGAGATCTGCGACGCGTGCGATCCCCTTCCCAGGGACTGGCGCGCCGCCGTCAGCCGGATCGCCCACGCCACGCGCGCGACGTACGTGCGCCACGGCTGGGCGCTGCGCTGGCTGACCGGAATGCGCGTGAAGCCGAACGGCCTGCGCCACGTCGAGCAGTCGCTGGAAGCGGTGTCGGCCACCCGCCTGCCCTTGGACCAGAAGTTCGAGATCCTGTCGATCGTCGACGACTACGTGGTCGGTCACTGCGCGGGCTTGCTGCGGACGCGCAGCCAGCCGCGGCTGAACCGGCAGGCGACCAGGGCGGTCAACGAGGCCATGACGCGCTACCTGGATCAGGGCCACTACCCGCAGCTGCGCGCGATGATCGGCGGCGACGATCCCGTCGACGCTTTCGCGAAGAGCTCCGGGTTCATGACCCAGGATCGCCACTTCGACGTCGGCCTCGACGCGCTCCTCGACGGGCTGGCGCGGCGCTACGGGCTGAAGTGAACGCGGAAGCGGCCGCGGACTCCTGATAAGCTCGGCGGGTGGCGCTCTCACCGCACCTGCAGCCGATCTTCGACGCTCTCAAGGCGGCACACCCGAAGGGTCTCACGCTGGACGAGCTGGCCGAGGAGCTGATCCGCAAGCCGGTCACCTACCCGGACATCGAGGAGCTGATCGGCGCGCTGGAGGCGGACGGCATCGACCTCGAAGGGCCCGGCACGCCGGCGCGTCCCGAGGAGCTGTCGCGCGTGCTGGACTCGGCGCGGGCTTTCGCCGCCGAGCAGCGCCGCCGTCCGTCGGTCGCCGAGCTGGCCGACCGCGCCGGGCTGTCGCCCATCGTCGTCCGCCGCGCCCTGCACCTGGGCAAGTCCGCGGCGCAGGCGAAGCCCGGCAAGGAATGACGGGGTTATCCGCCGGCCAGGTCCGCGGCGGTGCCGCGGCGGAGGCGGAGCGCGTGAGGCCACGTCGGCACGTCCGTGACGTGCTCGCGCAGCGTGAAGCTGATCGCGATCCCCTCGACGTGCGACAACGTGCCCACCGCGCAGGCCGCGACCAGGTACGGCCCGTCGACGCCGAAGCCGTAGAGGGCCACCGCCCAGACGCCCAGCGCCCCGGCGAACAGCTTGGCGCTCCAGGCGTGGAACCCGGCCGCCGCGCGCCAGCGCACGACGTCGACGACGGCCCAGACCGACAGCGTGCCGACGCAGACGGCCAGCGCGGTCGTGTGCCGCCGGATCACGTCGGCGTGCAGGCGATACGTCACGGCCGCCACCACCAGATAGAAGGCGGTGTCGACCGTGCTGTCCGCCTGGCGGAGCCCCCGGGTGGCCACGCCGCAGGCGCGCGCGACCACGCCGTCAAAGTAGTCGCTGGCGAAGGCGATCGCGAACAGCGCCATCACGCGCCCGTCGGTGAGGCCGCCCGCGATCAGCCCGGTCGCCAGCACGATGCCCACGCACGCGCGCAACGCGACCAGCGCCCAGGGGACACGCCGCATCACGCCCACGCCCCCCAGCCTGGGTCAGCCGCCGAAGACATCCGGGCGAATTGTAGCTCGGGCGCTCGCCAGCGACGCCGGCGAGCATCGGCGTCGCCACGCCGGCCCACGTCGGGCGCTAGTTGCTCTTGCCGGGTGAGCCGATCTCGACGCCGTCGGCGGCCACGAAGGCGCCGTTGACGCCGGCCGCGCTCAACTGAGTGACGGTGGCGAGGCCGGCGGTGTTGTCGAAGCTGTCGTTGGTCGTGGCCGCGCCGAACGTCACGCCCGTCATCGGCTTGCCCGAGGCGTTGAACAGGTTGACGGCGTCGCTGGTCGCGCTGAGCCCCACGCCCGACCCGCTGTACGTGCCGATGACGAACCCGGCCGGCGCGCTGCCGCCGAACCAGGCGGTCACGAAGCTGGCGGCCGTGGCGCTGGGTGCCCTCGATGAGGACCACCGACTGGCCCGGCGCCACGCTGCCCACGCCCGCGATCGGAACGGCCAGCGACGCGCTGTTCGAGTTGTCGTCCATCGTCCAGCCGGTCATGTCCACCGGCGCCGAGCCGACGTTCGTGACCTCGAACCAGTCGGCCGCGTAGGTGGCGTTGCTGCTGCCCCAGGGCGCGACCTCCGTGACGATGAGGCGGCCGACGTTGCCGACGCCCGGCGAGCCGATCTCGCTGGCGTCGCCTGCGGCCGCGAAGGCGCCGTTCACGCCGGCCGTGCTCAGCGTCCCAATCACCGGCAGGGGCGTGGCGGTGCCGCCCGCGCCCGCGTGGTTGTCGAACGTCGCGAACGGCGAGCCGGACGGCGAGGCGCCGAAGCCCACGCCGGCCACCAGGTTGCCGGCGCTGTCCCACAACGTGACCTCGTCGGCGGTGCTGCTGAGCCCCACGCCCGACCCGGCGTAGCTGCCGATCTGCGGCACCCGCGAAGCGTTCGCGCCGAACCAGAGGCTGCGGAACGCGGCCGACGCGCTGGCCAGGTCGGACGTCTCGATGAAGATGACGGCCTCACCCGGCGCGATGGACGTGATGCCGCTCAGAGGCACGGCGCTGGCGAAGGCGTGGGAGTTGTCGTCCATCTTCCAGCCGGTCAGATCGATCACCGCGCTGCCGGTGTTGGTGACCTCGAACCAGTCCGCCGCCAGCGGGCTGTTCGCGCTGGACCAGGGGGCGACCTCCGAGATCACGATCGCGCCTGGCGCCACCGCCTGCGTGACCGTGACGGTGAAGGGAACGGTCGCGTCGGGTGTGCTGCCCACGGTCGGGTCGTCGACGGCCACGATCACGCTGAGCGTGGGTTTCGCCGCGTGGCTCAGTGCCGTCCCCGCTTTCAGGTACAGGGACGAACCGACCACCTCGAAGGACGCCGCGTCCGTTCCCCCGACGCTCAGCTGGTTGGTGCCGAGGCCGTCGTCGGTGACCGAGATGTCGGCCACCCTCACGCGCGCGGCCGTGCTGGTCGACTCCGCGATGGCCGGGACGGTGTTTTGCAGAACGACGGCCGTCGGCGCCAGGTTCGCGCTGTCGTTGTCCTGGATGGTCACCGTCGCGCTGGCGTTCGGGCCGACGTCGTAGCTGCCGGTGTCGGACAGCGCCAGCGTGAGCGTCTCCGCTCCCTCGACCAGCGTGTCGTCGACCGGCGTGATCGTCACGTCGACCGAGGGCGCGCCTGCCGGGATGACCACCGACCCGCCCAGCGACGGCGTGTAGTCCCCCGCGGTCGCCTGGCCAGCGCCTGTCGCCACGGTGTAGATGACCGTCAGCGCCGCGGCCGTGCTGCCGCTGCGCGTGAACCGGAAGGCGCCCGGATCGGGTCCGGTTTCGGACGCCACCGCGTCCAGCGCCGTGATGCCGACGATCGGCGTCGCGCCGCCGCCGATGGTGCCGGGCGAACCGATCTCGTTGCTGTCCTGCGCGGCGACGAACGCGCCGTTCTGCCCCAGGACGCTGAGGCTCGAGAGCACGGCGTTGTTGAGGCCGGCCGAATTGTCGAACGTGGGCAGGGGCGTTCCGCTGGGTGACGCGCCGAAGGAGACGGCTGCCTGCAGGGTGCCGCCGTTGTCGAACAGGTTGACCGCGTCGCCGCCCGTCGACAGACCGACGCCAGACCCGGAGTAGCTGCCGATCTGCAGTCCCGCCGGAGCGGTTCCGCCGAACCACAGGTTGACGAAGGCCTGCGCCGCGGCGGCCAGCCCCGACGCACTGGCCGTCTCGATGAAGATCGCCGACTGGCCGGGATTGATGGTGGGGACGCTGTTCAGCGGCACCGACACGGCGAAGGAGTTCGAGTTGTCGTCCATGGTCCAGCCCGCCAGGCTGACCGCGGAGGTGCCGAGGTTGGTGACCTCGAACCAGTCGGCGGCCAGCGGGCTGTTTCCGCTGGACCAGGGCGCGACCTCGGTGATGGCGAGGTTGATCGTCCCGGTCGTCGCGGCGGTGATGGCCAGGCTGTACGACGCGCTGGCGTCGGGGGTCGAGCCCACCGTCGGGTCGTCGACGGCGATCGTGACGCTGTAGCTGGACTTGGCCGCGGCGTTCAGCGCGGTCCCCGCCTTCAGGAACAGCGCCGTGCCCCTGACCAGGAACGACGCGGCGTCCGGACCGGAGACCGAAGGATGTTGTCACCCAGGCCGTCGTCGGCGACGACAACGTCGGCCAGCTTGACGTCGTTGGTGGTGTTCGTGTTCTCGGGCAGGGAGGTGACCGCCCCCTTCAACGACACGGCGGTCGGGGCCTGGTCCGCTGCCGTCGACGGCGCGTAGACCCACAGCTGCGGGTGGTTCACGTCGCCGCCCCCGTCTTCGTTGACGACGTACAGAAAGCCGTCGCGGTCCATCGTGACGCCTTCCATCGTCATGTCGGGCACCGCGATCGTGTCGGTCGGATCGGCGACGATGGTCAGCCGGTGCTTGACGGCGCCCGAGCGGTCGACCTGGACGATCTGGCCGGACTCCTGGCTGATGATCAGCAGCTGGTCGTACGTGGGATCGCCCGCCAGAGACGGCAGGTTGGACAGCGCAAACACGTCCGAGAAGTCGAGGGTGTTCACCAGCGCCGGATCGAACAGGTTCGTCGACTCGTCGGTGGTCGGAGAGCCGTTCGTCGCCGTGTGGGCGGCCCAGTCGATGCCGGTCAGGAAGATCCCCTCCGGGTCCTTCTCCTTCACGAAGATGAAGTTTCCAGTCGGGCGGTCGTAGGTCACGCCCTCGAGGCCGATGTTGCCGATCGTCGTGCCCAGCTTGACCGTCTGGACGTCCGCACGGTGCAACGTCGTGCTCGGGACGTACGTGAAGAGGTTCGCCTGGCGGTCGCGCTCCTCGATCAGCACGAACTTGCCGCCGCCGACATAGGCGACGCCTTCGGTGTCGTAGAAGTCCGTTCCTTGCGGGCTGCTGCCCGGCGCCAGCGTCATCGAGTCGACGAGGGCGCCCGTCTTCGTGACCTGCACGACGGAAGTTCCGCCGTCGCCGACGACGAACAGCGTGTCGGTGTCCCAGTCGTAGGTCACCGCCGAAGCCTCTTGCGCGAGCAGGCTGGTCCCGTCGGGCGGCGTGGTGCGCGTGGGTTCGGGTAGCGCGAAACGCCCCACGCGGACGTACCGCGACAGGTCGACGGTGCGCACGCCGGAGGCGCCGCCCGCAGAGCCGCCCGCCCCGGCGCTGCCGCCGGCCGAACCTCCGCTACCAGCGGCCGTGCAGTGCAGCGTGGCCGAGGCGGTGTCGGCGCAGTCACCGTCGGAGACGGTGACGGTGACGGTCGCGACGCCGGCCGCCGTGCACACCAGCGAGGGGCTCTGGACGTCGGCGGCGCTGAGGGTCCCGCCCGTGGCGGTCCAGTGAAAGGACAGCGCGGCCGGGGCGCCGTCGCTGTCGTGCGCCACGGCGGAGAGCGTCATCGACGAGCCGACGAACACTTCCGACGGGAGCGCCGCGATGCCGTCCGCGGTGGGGCAGATGTTGATCTGGCCGTTCACCAGAACCGACCCGGTGCGCGGCGCCTGCGCGCAGGCCAGGTGCACGGACACCGCCGTCGTGACGCTCGCGGCGACCGCGAACGTGGCGGTCCCCGCGCAGTGCGTGGTGCCGTCCGTCGCCGTCGCGTCGAGCGCGATCGAATAGCCGCTGCCCGCGGGGAGGCTGCCGATGACGGCGGTGAGCGTTCCGCTGCTGCCGACGTCGATCGCGCCGGCGCGCGAGAAGCCGGCTGGCCCGGTGATGGTGTACGAGACCGAGGCCAGCGTCGCGCCCGACGCGAGCTGAAGCGCCAGGCCGACCGAGCCCACGCCGGCGTTGGGCGCTGCGCCGCCGTTCGTCGAGCAGCTGAAGCTCAGCGTCGTGGCGAGACCCAGGGCGGGCACCATCGCGGCGCGAGACAGACGTGTGAACATGGGCGCTGCACCAGCAATCGCTGCGCCAGCCGTCCCGGCCCGGCGGCTCAGTCAAGCGACTGAAATGACTGAGAACCGCGCCGCGCGTCGGCGCCCTCGCGGGGCGAACCCTCCGGAATCCGGAGAGCGCCTCCGATTTCGGGTGACCTTTCGCAGTACCTTGACATCAAGCTTCTCGACGGCAAGATAACGACAGGAGGACGACCATGGCGAAGCGAGGAACCATTTTGGTGACGGGCGCGACGGGCAAGCAGGGCGGCGAGGTGGCGCGGCAGCTGCTGGCCAAGGGGCGCCGCGTGCGGGCGTTGACCCGTGACGCCGGGAAGCCCGCCGCCCAGGCGCTGGCGCAGCAGGGCGCCGAGCTGGCCGTCGGCAACCTGGACGACGCCGCGTCGATTGCGCGCGCGATGGAGGGGGTCGAGGCGGTCTTCGCGGTGGCCACGCCGTTCGAGGAGGGGACCCAGGCCGAGACACGGCAGGGGATCGCCGTCGCGGACGCCGCCAACGCCGCCGGGGCCCGGCTGGTCTACAGCTCCGTCGCGAACGCGGACCGGCAGACCGGGATCCCGCACTTCGACAGCAAGTTCGCCGTCGAGCAGCACATTCGGGCGCGCGCCAGCGACGCGACGATCCTGGCGCCCGTCTACTTCATGGAAAACCTGTGGTTCATCCGCGCGCAGCTGCGCGACGGCGTGTACGCGTCGGCCCTGACACCGGACCGGCCGCTGGCGCAGATCGCGGTCAGTGACATCGGCGCGGCCGCGGTGGCGGTCCTCGAAGACCCGGCCGCGCACGCCGGAAAGCGCTACGACCTGGGCGCCGACACGCTGACCGGCAACCAGGTCATCGAGGTGCTGTCGCGCATCACGGGGCGGCCGTTCACGTACTATCAGCTCCCGGCCGAGACGGTGCGCGGCGCGATGGGCGAAGATGGGCTCCTCATGTATCAGTGGTTCGAAAACACGGGATACACCTACGATCCGGCCGCGCTCCGCCGCACGTTCCCCGGCGTGACCTGGCTGTCGTTCGAGGCCTGGGCGCGCCAGCAAGACTGGACCTGGTTGAATGGCCGATAGCTCCGGCGCGCACCTCTGGCTGGTGCTGATGAAGGCGCACCGAACGCTGGCGCGCCACGCGCACCTCAGCATCGCCGCGCACGGGATCGGGCTCTCGGACTTCACGATCCTCGAGGCGTTGCTTCACAAGGGTCCGCTGCTGGTGAGCGAGCTGGGACGCATCGTGCAGCTCACCAGCGGCGCGATGACCACGGCGGTCGATCGCCTGGAATCGCAGCGCCTCGTCGAACGTTCGAGTGGCGCGTCCGACCGGCGGGCGCGCGTCGTCACGCTGACGCGCGAGGGGCGGGCGCTCATCACCCGCATCTTCGGAGAACACAGCGCCAACCTCGACGCGGCGTCGAGCGGGCTCACCGCGGCCGAGCGGCAGACGCTGATCGGACTGCTCAAGAAGCTCGGCAAGGCCGCAGAGCAGAAGCTGGCCGCCGAGTGAGAAGCTGCGCCCGCCCTGACCGTTGCGCCTTCAGGCGCCCCGGACACCCCGGACGGCGTTGCACCGTGCCTCGAGGGTGAACGGGCCGCCGCCGCCGCCGCCCGGAAAGTGTGCGCGCAGCCGCGCCTGCAGCGTCGCGATTTCGCCGGGGCTCATGGCGGCCAGCAAGCGCCCGGCGCTGGGTGAACCCTGCACGCTTTGCCAGTAGTCGTCGAACCCCGCATAACGGCGCTGCACCGTGAACGCCTGCGTCCGGATCGCCTGCAACCCGGCCTGCGTCCACAGATCCTGCAGGACGTCGATCCGGGAGCTCTCGGGGAAGGGCGTCTTCGGCACGTTCTTGCCCATGGCCTCCATCTCTTCATGGAGCACGGCGTGGGCGAAGCCCCCGCCCATCATGTCCCAGGCGTAGGCGCAGACGATGCCGCGGGGGGCGACGACGCGCGCCATCTCGGCGACGCCGCGCGCGGGCTCCGGAACGAAGAAGATCACCAGCGGCATCACGGCCGCGTCGAAGGCGCCGGCCGCGAACGGCAGCGCCATCGCGTCGCCCACCCGGAAGTCGGCCGAACGCAGCGCGGGACGCGCCCGCGCGAACCCCAGCTGCGCCTCGGAGGGATCGACGCCGTGCAACGACGCGGGTGCGCAGCGTTCGGCCAGCGTTTCGGTGAACGCGCCGTTGCCGCAACCGACGTCCAGCCAGCGCAGCCCGGGCGCCGGCCGCAGCCAGTCGAGAAAGAGCTGCCCGGCGATCTGACTCCAGACACCCATGTACCGCTCGTACGCCGCGCCGTCGCTGAACTGGATCTGGTCCGCGCCCATGGCGCCGAAATTACCACCGGGCGTGGCCGCTAGAACCCGTCGGCCCTACTTCGCGGCGCCGAGCGCCTCCGAGACCAGCGACGCGGGCGGTGGCCCCGCTCCCCCACCGCGCGGCTCGGCAGCCGCGGGCAACATCGAGAAGACCGACTCGTTCTGCTCCAGCGCGAACGTCCGCGGCGCCCAGATGGGCGACTTGCGCTGTCCGTCGTCGTCGAACACCACCAGCAGCGAGCCGTCCCCGATGTCGGTGATCCCGGTCGGCTTGTGCGCGAACCGGTAGAGCAGGCGCAGCTCGCGCGGCTTGGTCAGGTCCAGCCGCCACAGGGCGCCGCGCACCTGCGCCACCTCGGCCAGGGGCAAGCTGTCGCGATCGGAGCACGTCGCCGTGTCGCGCAGGTCGACGCTGGTCAGCACGTACAGCAGCCCGTTCGGGCGCAACGAAAGGTCGGAGATCCCGCTCTGGTGACGGCAGCCGTCGTCCAGATCGCTGGTCCTGAACACGATCTGGGGCTGCACCCAGCGTGTGCCCTGGCGGTGCATGCTCACGATCGCGACCGTCGGCTTCAGGATCGGCCTGGTCTGTCCGGGCGGGGCTGGCAGCAGCAGATCGTGAACGCCCAGCAGCAGTTCCGACCCGATGTCGGCGGAGGTCATTCCCTCGATGCGACACCCGACGGCGCCTTCGGCCCGGAACACGGCGCACGGGTTCTCCACCTGTTCGACGGTGGCCGTTCCCGAGATCGGCTTGCATCGCGGGGTGCCCTCCGCTCCGGAGGCACGGGTCGAATCGATCGAGAACCTCACCAGGTTCTGCTTGTCGGCCGCCTCGAACGTCGGCGCGCCGAGCACCTCCACCTTGCCCGCGCTGTCGGGCTCGCCCACGTACATCGCCTCGACGGCGTCGACCGCGGCAAACGCGGCTGTATCGTCGCTGTCGTCCCTGGTGCAGACGCGTTCGGGATTGACCAGCTTGTTCCCGACCACGTCGAACAACCAGAACATCTGCCGTCCGTCCTTGTCGGCGTCATTCGCGACGATCACCCGCGACCCGTCTCCGACCTTTCGCACCGCCGACGGCTCGAGGTGCTCGCCGGGCGTATCGCCGGCCGTCTTGAAGATGAAGTACGGCGACCGCGGCGTGATGTCGTGGTCGCCATGGTGACCGGCCCCCAGCGCCAGGAAGTACCCATAGATGCGTTTGTCGAACTGGATGTTGCACTCGTCGCAGGCCTTGTAGCTCGCGTGCGTGAAGGCCCACAGCACCGCCACCATCATCCAGCACCGGACGGCCGCCAGCTTCTTCAGATGCTGGAAGAACGGAACCGCCGCCGCAGGGGTCTTGCGCGACAGCCAGCGCACCAGCCGGTTCCTGCGCTCGTGCTCCAGCCAGTAGAACAGCTCGGCCAGCGTCGCGATGATTGCGACGATGGCCAGCTCCCGCGTCAACCACAGCAGGATCTCGTAGATCGACCTCACGAAGTTGATCCGTGACTGCAGGTTGATCAGCTCTTCGTTGTACTTGTCCTCCCGGAAGACCGCGTTCTTGGCGTTGTGATAGAACTCCGTCACGCGCACGTCGATCTGCTTGCACGGAGAGAGATCGTCGCCCTTGGCTCGCTCCGCCTCCAGCTTTCCGAGGTCGCGGCTGCCCACCGCCTCCTTGTTGGTGTGCGTGAGGTGGCAGGCGTCGTAGTCCGCGACGAAGTGGGCCAGACCGGGCTCGGGGTCCGCGCCGCTGGCCAGGCGGCCGTGCACCACCGCGTCGAAGGCCTTGAGCTTCATGGTGGCGTCGTGTCCGTCCTGGTCCGTGTGCGACCACGACTCGACCACCACGCCCGCCCCATAGAGGAGGGCGACCAGGACCACCAGCACGAAGTGCGCCGACACGGGCCCGTGCTCGGCGGACTCTTTCGGCCGCGCGGCCGCGGCGGCGTCCTCCTCGTCTTCCTCGTAGATCAGGAACTGGAAGAACCGCTTGACCACCTCGATGCGCAGCACGTGGCCGACGAAGAAGAACAGCACCGACAGCACCAGCATGCCGGCGACCGCGCCCACGAGGAGCGTCTCCATGATCCCTTCCAGATGCAGATCCATCCGAAACCCTCCACGCCATCGACGCGGCCTCGCGCGTCGGCCAGGGCGGTAGCACAACAACGGTGGTCCGCGCCTGTCAAGCCGGGGCCCGGCGCGGCGCGGCGGCCGGCGTCTGTTTCAATCTGATGACAGACGCGTGAAAGATCTTCCGCGCGGTGTTTTGTTCGATCGGCGGCGCGCCCTCTGACGCTAGGGTGCGCGCATGAACGAGCTTCATCACGTGCGCCGTGGCCGGCGCGGAACCCTTGCGCTGCTGGGGGCGCTTCTGGCGGTCAGCTGTACCAACGAGCCCGCCGCCAACGACCCCAGCGTCGGCCAGGTCCAGCTGGCGCTGACCCTTCCGGACGGCACGTCGGTCAACAACGTGGAGTGGAAGATCCTGTCGTCCTCCAGCGCCGTCGTCTCGATGGGCACGCTGAACACCAGCGGAACGCGCGCGCCCTCGTTCATCTCCAGCCTTCCGGCCGGGACCGGGTACACGGTGAGCATGACGGCCACGACCTCGGCGAACGTCACCTGCACCGGCACCAGCGCGGCGTTCAGCGTGACGGCCGGCCTGGCGACGCCGGTCAGCGTGAACCTGCTCTGCTCGGGCCTGGTGGCCGACGCCGGCACGCTCGGTTCTGTCGTCGTCACGGCAAGCGTGATCCCGGGGGACCACTGCCCGGCGCTGACCGCCTGGTTCATCGCGCCCCAGTCCGCCACGGGCACGACCCCCATCGACATCTCCGTCACCGCCACCGACGCCGATTCGGGCGAGACGCTGACCTACGCCTGGACCGCCGGATCGGGCACGTTCGCCAGCGCCGGCTCGGCGACCACCCAGTACACCTGCGGCAGCACCGGCGCGCAGACCCTGTCAGTCGCCATCACCGACAGCCACGCCCCGGCGGGGTGCACGACGACCGTGATGTTCCCGGCCATCACCTGCATGTGACGACTGCGCCGGCTCGACGCCGTCAGGCCGCCAGGACCTGGGCGATGGCGCTGGCCAGCGCGTCCAGGTCGTAGGGCTTGCTCAACCAGGTCAGGCCGCGCTTGATGGCCTTGTCGGCGCGCTCGTCAGGGGCGTGGCCGCTGACGATGATCGCCTTCTGCTTCGGGAACATTGCCTGGATCTGTTCGACGACCTGTAGGCCGTCCAGCTCTTCGCCCAGCAGCATGTCGACCAGGATCAGGTCGAACGGAGCACGCCGGTTCGACAAGGCCTGGCTGAACGTCTCGCAGGCGCGCACGCCGCTGGCGGACGTCTCGACCTCGTAGCCCAGCTGCGCCAGGATGCGGCGGAAGGTCCGCAGCTGGGTCTGATCGTCGTCGATGACCAGCAGCCGCGCCTGCGACCGCGCCGCCCCTTCCGAGGCCCGCGACCGCGGCTGCGCCGCGCGGCCGGCCGGCAGGTAGACCGTGAAGGTCGTTCCAGCGCCGGGACGGCTCGCGACGTCGATGAAGCCGTCGTGCTCTTTGACGACCCCGTGCACGATCGCCAGTCCCAGCCCGCTGCCGGAGTTTTCGCCGGCGCGCTTGTTGGTGAAGAACGGCTCGAACACCCGCTCGAGGTTCGCCGGCGCAATGCCGCAGCCCGTGTCCGCGACGGTCAGCGCCACGTACGCGCCGGCCGGGATGGTCTCGAACGCGATGGCGGTCGTCTCAAGCTCGACGTGCGAGGTCTTGACGGTTACCTCCCCGGCGCCCTCGACGGCCTCGATCGCGTTGCGAAGCAGGTTCGACACCGCGCGGGCCAGCTGGGACTCGGCGCCGCGCACGGGGAGCGGCTCGGCCGACAGGTCGATCGACAGGTTCACCTTCCCGCGCTCCGCCATCCAGGGCGCGTTCAGCAGGCAGGACTTCACCAGGCGATTCAGATCCAGCTCGGCTTTGGGCCGCCGCCCCTGCCGCCCCAGCGTCAGCAGGTCCTTGATGGTCTGCGCGGCGCGCTCGGCGGCGATCTTGATGTTGTCGAGATCGTCGCGCAGGTCGGCCAGCACCTCGTGGTCGGACAAGAGCCCCGTCAGCTGCCGGAAGATGACGTCCGGAATGACCAGCATCGGCCCCAGCGCGTTGTTCAGGTCGTGGGCGACGCCGCCCGCCAGCACGCTGAGCGCCTCGAGCCGCTTGGAGGTCGCCAGCCGTTCCTGCACGCTGCGTTCGTGAAGCATGGTCCGGCGCAGAACCTCCTGATGCAGCCGGATGTTCCGCAGGACGACGGCGATCTGGTTCCGGAACACGATGTAGGGGTTGTTTCCGGGCTGATGGTCGAAGGCGATCACGCCCAGCAGCTCCTGCTCGTGCACCAGCGGGAAGACCAGCAGCGTGTTCTGCCGATCCAGCGCCAGCACGGACGGTGGGACCAGCCCGCCGGCCGGGAACCTGGGCTGCTGCACGTCGGCCGCCACGCCGTCGACCAGGCACACCAGCGGTTCCAGCTCGCCGGCGGCGCCCTCCGGAACGCACGACACCAGCGCCGTCCGCACGCCGGCCGCGGGCAGCGCGCGGATCAGCGATTCGCGCAACGACGCCGGATCGAAGGCCGTGGAAGCCTGCGCGCCGCTTTCGTCCAGGTCCAGGCGGTGCTGCACCTGCGCGGCGGTGCTGGTCATCGCCACCAGACTGAACGCCTCGTAGAACGATCGCTCCAGCTCGGCGCGCCGGCGCGGATCCGCGTCCGGCGCGAGGTCGTTGTGCAACACGTTGATCGCGCCCAGCAGCGCGCGCCGCTGCTCGCCGTCGTCGCGAATGTTGGCGAGCAAGAGGCCGACCGCCTTCTGGAACGCCTCTTTGTCGCCGGCCAGCTCGCTCTTCAGGCCGTCACCGAGCACATTCGCCGACGCGCGGCCGTCGTCCGTCCCCGCCTTGAGGATGTCGGCC
Source organism: uncultured Myxococcales bacterium (assembly GCA_964589215.1). Lineage (GTDB taxonomy): Bacteria > Myxococcota_A > Polyangia > Fen-1088 > Fen-1088 > JADGRB01. Next base: position 18,374 of record CAZPUH010000769.1, read on the forward strand.
AGCGTTGGCTTCAGCTCGTCGATGCGCGCGCCGCGCGACTGAGCGGTGGCGCTCTCGCCGGTCGCGTCACCTTCGTGCGCCGCCTCGCGCGGGCCGCAGCCGCACGACTGGCGTCTGATGAAGCGCGCGGCGATCTCGACGACCGGCTCGACGGCGCGGCCGGCCACCTGGTCCTCGATGCACCCGACGGCCAGGTCGGCGAAGCGGTCGAAGGGCTGCGCGACGGTGGTCAGCGACGGACTTCCCAGACGCGCCAAGGTCAGATCGTCGAAACCGGTCACGCGAACGTCTTGCGGCACGCGCAGGCTGCGCTCGTGCAGCGCCTGGATGGCGCCGATGGCCATGCTGTCGTTGGCGGCCACCACCGCGTCGAACGGCACCCCGCTGTCCAGGATTCGCTGCATCGCCAGGCGCCCCAGCGCCGGCAGGAACTGGCCGCTGGTGACGCGCGCCTCGTCGTACTCCAGCCCGTGCCGCTCCAGCACGGCGCGATAGGCATCGAACCGGGCCTCCGCCTCCGGGTTGTGCGGCGTTCCAGTCAGGAACGCGGGACGGCGGCAGCCGTGATCGCGCACCAGGTGCTCGACGGCCGCCTCCATGCCGGCGCGGTTGTCGAGCACCAGGCTCGGCACGCCCGCGATGGCCGTCCCGACACTGCACAGGCGGGCGCCGGCGTACTGCGCGACCATCCGCGCCACCCCCTCGGGTCCGCTGTAGGCGGACAGCAGGGCCGACGCGACGATCACGCCGTCGAACGAGGCCGGGCGGAGGACGCGAAAGATGACGTTGTCGGCGGCGGCGAGCGTCGGTTCGTCCAGCGCGCCGCCGTAGACCAGCACCAGGTTGTGGCGGCGCGCGCGGCACCGCTCGGCCAGCGCGTCGCGCAACTGCCCCTCGTAGCCCCGACCAAAGAAGTTGAGGTGGTCGAGCAGAACGGCAATGTTCAGCCGATCCGGCCGAGAACTGAACCGCTGCGGAGGGTGCTCGAGGTGCAAGCTGCCGGCCTCGCGTCGGCGAAGATGAAAATCGGCCCTTTGTGCCCCGCGCTTGACCGGCAAAACGACGGCGCGGGGCAGCAAAGCGCGCACGAAGTGGTCGCGCCAGGCTGGTGACCGTCACCGACGCGCCGTGCGCGAAGTCGCCAATCAGCGCGGCGGCGGCGCGACCGTCTTCACCGGGCGGACCTCGATCTGGGTGCCGTGAGCCAGCCCCGGGTGCGTCTTGGCCAGCGCCACGGCCGCGTCCAGGTCGGCGAGCGCGAGGACCAGCACGGCGCCCACCGGGTGGTCGGTGGCCAGCGATTTGACGCCCGCCTGCGTGACCAGCGCACCGCCGTCTTCCAGCGGGCTCGCGCTGCGGAGGATGCCCTCGCTGCGCCGGGCGAGCGCCCAGTCGCGCGCGGCGGTGTTGCGCTGGGGCAGCGCGGCGGGCTCGACGGGGCGGGTGACACGAAAAATGAACGCGAACTCGTGCATGGTCGGGCTCCTGTCGGGTGATGGTGAGGGCGAGGCGAGCGACGCGCTCGCCGCGGCAACGGCGACGAGCGCCGCCGCCGCTACAACACGCTTGATGGACGACATGCCGGAGAACGTGTCAGCGCCGGGCGCGCCCGACTTGTACGAATTCATTGATTCGCGGCGCCGCCGTGGCCGGGCGCGGGCGGGCGGCGTACGCTGGATCCGTCGTGCGAGCCCTGCCCCCGTCTCCCTGGCTGGCGCCGTTCGTGCGCGAGCTCTTGATCGTCGAGACCACGGAGGCGGTCACGCGCGTGCGGCTACCGGAGCCGGGTCTGGTTCTCGGCGTGCGGTACCGCGGTTCGGCCAGCCTCGTCGACGGCGCGGCCGCGCGTCTGCCCGACGTGACGTTGACCGGCATGACGGCCGTCGCGCGGCGCATGCACACGGCGGCCGAGAGCGGCGTCATCCTGGTGCGCTTTCGCCCCGCCGGCGCGGCTCGGTTCTTCGCGCAGCCGATGCACGAGCTCTTCGGCACGACGGCGCCGCTGGCGGAGCTGCTGCCGCGACCCGACGCCGCGCGCCTGCAATCGCAGGTGATCGAAGCCGCGGACGATCGCGCGCGCGCCGCCGTGCTGGAGTCGTTCCTGGCCGCACGCCTGCGTCCGGACGCGCCCGATCCGGTCGTCGGCGCGGCGATCGAGGCGCTCGACGAAGCCGGTGGCATCCTGCCCATCCGGGTGCTGGCGCGCCGGCTGGCAATCAGCCGCGACCCGCTGGAGAAGCGCTTCCGGCGGGCCGTCGGGACCTCGCCCAAGCAGTTCGCGTCGCTGTTACGCCTGCGCCGCGCGATCGAGGGCTATCGGCCGGGCGCCAGCCTCACGCAGCTGGCCCTGGAGGCCGGGTACTTCGATCAGGCGCACTTCAGCCGCGCGCTGCGCGCCGTCACCGGCCAGTCGCCGGGGCAGTTCCTGCGCGCCGGCGCCCACCGCTGACCGGACCGGACGACGGGCGCTACTCGTCGTCGGTCTTCTGAGGCGCGCGAGGCACGGGCGGCGAATCTTCGGGCGGTGCGACCGGCGCCACCGCGGGCGCGGCGGACGCCGGCGGTTCGTCGGGCGGCGCCGGCAGAGGCTGCGTTGCGGGGGGCCCGCCCCCCTGGGGCTGACCGACCGGGGGCGCATAGACCGGCCGCGGCCGGGGCCGCGGCGCGAAACGCATCGGCCGCTCGGGCACGCGCGCGTCCTCTTCCACCAGGTCGCGGCACTCCCCGACCTTGTAGTAGCCCCACCCCGCCGAGGCGCCGTTCATGAGCATCCAGAAGATGTCGCCCTGGGCCAACGTCTGGCGGCTCTTCTCGCCGCCGAAGGCGTCGCCCGACGCCGACGCGAGAATCGCGACGGAGGCGATGTGAAGCAAGGCCAGCGCCAGGTCCAGGTTCGGAAGGGCATAGCCCGTCGTGCAGTCGATCCTCTCGTTGGGCCGATAGTCGTCGCGCGGGCGTTTGAGAAAGACGAACGAGCAGCCAAACGTCGGCAGGACGGAGGCTGCCGTCAGCAGCGCGACAGCGCGAACCCATGTACCGCAGCGACGGCTCGGGGATGGCGACATCCGACGCCCCGTTCATCGGCCCCGCTCGACGGACGCTTGAATCCGCAGGAGCGCGGGATCGCGGTAAAAGGCTGCTAATGACCGCGAACAGCGACGAGGCGCCTCCCGTACACGCTGGCCGGCTGCGCCGCTCCGTCGGCTTCTACGGGCTGATGATGGTCTCGCTGGGGTCGATCATCGGCTCCGGCTGGCTGCTGGGCGCGCTCAACGCGGCCGAGCGGGCCGGCCCCGCGGCAGTCCTGTCGTGGATCCTGGCGGGCGCCATGCTGTCGCTGCTGGCCCTCGTCTACGCGGAGCTCGGCGCGACGTACCCGGTGGCGGGCGGCGGCGCGCGGTTTCCGCACTACTCGCACGGCGCCGTCGCCGGTTTCGTCGCCGGGTGGGCGTCGTGGTTGCAGGCGGTCTTCATCGCGCCGCTGGAGATCCTGGCCGCGATCACCTACGTCAACAGCGTCAGCTGGGTGAATCAGCACTTCAACATGATCTCCAGGACCGGCGCCAACGCCGGCCTCCTCAACGGCACGGGGTTGGCCGTCGCGCTGGCTTTGATGGGCGTGTTCACCGCGATGAATCTGGCGGGCGCCAAGTTCGTCTCCGACAGCAACATCGTGGTCGTCATCTGGAAGACCGCGGTGCCCGTGCTCGCCGTCGGCGTCGTGGCGGCGCTGCAGTTCAATCCCTCGAACTTCCAGGCGGGCGGCGGATTCATGCCGTTCGGCTTCCACGGCGTCTTCGCGGCGCTGACCGGCGGCGTCGTCTTCGGGCTGCAGGGTTTCGAACAGGCCGTTCACCTGGCGGGTGAGGCGCGCAATCCGAAGCGCGATCTCTCGCGCGCGATCCTGGCCGCGATGGCGATCGGCGCCGTGCTCTACGCCTTGCTGCAGCTGGTGATGATCGGCGCGCTGGACCCGGCCCACATTGCCAAAGGGTGGTCGATGCCGCTCGGCACCGACCCGTCCAACTACGGCGTCTGGTACACGCTGGCGCTCGCGCTGGGCGCGGGCTGGCTGGCCAAGGCGCTGCTGGTCGACGCGGTCGTCTCGCCGGCGGGGACGGGCGTCGTCTACCTGGCCACCACGGCCCGTCTGTCGTACGCGCTGGGCGAGACGCCCGAGATGCCGGCCGCGCTGGCCAGCACCAGGAAGGGCGTGCCGGTCGTCTCGATTCTCGCCGCGGCCGTCGTCGGGTCCGCCGCGTTCGGCCCTTTCAAGAGCTGGAACTCGCTGGTCGGCGTGGTGACGGCGGCGACCGCCATCATGTACGCGTTCGCGCCGATCGCGCTGGCCTCGCTGCACAGGTCGGACACGAATCAGCGCGCCACCTACCGCGTGCCGATGCCCAGGCTCGTGCTGCCGGCGGCCTTCTGCTCGGCCAACCTGGTCATGTACTGGGGCGGGTTCGAGACGAACTGGAAGCTGGCCGCGGCCATCTTCGTCGGCCTGGCGCTGTTCGTCGTCGGCGCCTGGCGCCGGCGCACGGGCGCCGCGCGCACCATCCGGAACGCCGTCTGGGTCGGCCCCTGGCTGGTCGGCCACGTGCTGCTCGGGTGGCTTGGCCGCTACGGCGGCGGCCGCAGCCTGCTGCCCAACTGGGTCGACATCGCCGTCGTGATCGTCTTCGCGCTGGTCATCTTCCGCTGGGCCATCTCGCTGAGACTGAGCAACGCCAGCGCAGCCCGCGAGATCGCGAAGGACGCGAAGCAGCTGGAGGACCTCGCGAGCTGAACCCTGGCGGCCGGCGCGTCGATTTGACGCGGGACGGCGACGGCGCGATTCTTCCCGCCCCGCTCCGGTAGTCCCGGATCAACTCGTTGGAGGAGGGTCATGTCGAAGAAGCTGGTGGTCGTCTGTCTGGTGTGTGCGGTCGGCTGCGGAGAAGAGAGGGCGCCGCTGCCGGCGTCGAACGCGATCGAGAGCGCGCTGGCCGCGCGTCCGTCGCGCGAGCATCGGGTGAAGCGCCCGCCGCGCCGGTTCGAGCCGCGCGGGGTCGGCGGCGGCGCGCTCTATGGGCCCACCATCAATCCCCGCAACCCCGACGAGGTCTACGTCGGGACGGACATGACGGACCTCTTCCACTCGCTGGACTTCGGCGCCAGCTGGGAGACGGTTCCGTTCACGGCCGTGCAGGGGGACAACTTCACGAACACGCAGTTCACGGCCGATCCGGCGGTGCTGTACGCGCTGACCAACGACACGAGCGGCGTTTACGACGTCCCCGTGCTGGTGAAGACCGTCGACCACGGCCACAGCTGGTCCCCGCTGTTGCCGGGAACGCTGGTCAACTACATCTCTGCCGATCCGGACAGCAGCAGGCGGCTGATCGCCGTGGACTCCAACCACGTCTATTTTTCCGCGGACGGGGGCGCAACGTTCGCGACGGTCTACACCAACGACGCCGCCGACGGGCTGGTGCTGGGCGGCGCCTTCTGGCGCGGGCGCGACGTCTTCGCCGGCACCAGCGACGGGATGCTGGTGTCGCGCGACGGCGGGCGCAGCTTCGCGCTGTCCACGGTGGGCGGCATCGCCGCGGGCGAAGGGATCGTCTCGTTCGCGGGGGCGCAGCGCGGGCGCACGACGCGCTTTTACGCGGTCACGTCCACGGCGCCTTACGCGGGGATGACCGGCGGCGACGCCGACACCAGTGCGCACGCCTACCGGCTGACCGACGGCGACCCCGCCTGGCGTCCCATGAACATGGGGCTCGCCGACGACGAGGGGCTCGCGTTCGTCGCCTCGGCGCTGGACGACGTGAACGTCGCCTACGCGGCCGGCGGCAACGTCGACACCTCCTTCGACGTCGTCCTGCGCACGCGCGACGGCGGCGCCACGTGGGAGCGCTGCTTCCTGACCGATCACAACCAGAACGTCGCCACCGGCTGGGCGGGTGAAGGCGGGTGGGCCGGGCTCGACTGGACCGGCATCGCGCTGGGGCTGGCGGTCGCGCCCCACGATTCGCGCCGCGTGGTCCTCTCCGACGTGGGCGCGGTGCACGTCAGCAGCGACGGCGCGGGACAGTGGCGGGCCGCCTACGTGAAGCCGTCGTTCCTGACGCCGCCGGGCCAGCTCACGCCGATCGCGAAGCCCCTTCAGAGCAACGGGCTAGATCCCACCAGCGTCTGGTACATGACCTGGGCCAACGCCAGCACCATCTTCACGTCCGTCACCGACATCCGCAGCGAGTGGAGCAACGACGGCGGACGCACCTGGATCCGCCCTGGCGACGCCGGCCTGGATCTGAACACCACCTTCCACGCCGTGCGCGATCCGGCGTCGGGGCGGTTGTTCGCCGGCACGTCGACCCGGCACGACATCTACCAGAGCACGACGCTGACCGACGACCGCATCGACACGGCCAGCGGCGCCATCATGGTGTCGAACGACGACGGCCGGCACTTCCAGCTGCTGGAGGACGTCGGCCACCCGGTGATCTTCCTGGCGATCGACCCGCACCACCCGAACCGGCTCTACGCCAGCGTCGTGCACAGCCAGGTGGGCGGCATCTATCGCAAGGATCTGGACGCGCCGTCGGCGCCCGCCGTGCGTTTGGCGCCGCCGCCGCGGACCAGCGGCCATCCGTTCAACATCTGGGTCCTCGACGACGGCAGCCTGGTGGCCAGCTACAGCGCGCACCGGACCGGGACCGCCCCGCGACCGCTGCGCGGCCCGTTCACCGCCAGCTCGGGCGTGTTCCTGAGCAGCGATGGCGGCGCGACGTGGAGCGACCGCAGCGACCCGAACATGCAGTACTGGACCAAGGACGTCGTCATCGATCCCGGCGATCCCGCCCAGAACACCTGGTACGCGGGCGTGTTCAACCACGCGGACGACACGCAGAGCGGGGGCCTCTACCGGACGACCGACCGCGGGCTCACCTGGACCCGGCTGGCCGGCCCCTTCAACGTCGAGTCGCTGAGCGTCGATCCGCGGCACCCCGAGGTCGCCTACTACTCGACGGAGACGCGCGGCCTCTGGTTCACGGCCAACCTGCACGACCCGCAGCCCACCTTCACGCTGGTCGACGGCTATCCCTTCCGCCAGCCGCTGCGCATCTTCTTCAATCCCTACGACGACGACGAGGTCTGGGTGACCAGCTTCGGCAACGGAATGCGCGTGGGCCGCACGGACTGACCGTGTTCAGAGCTGCGACCGCAGCCCGTCGGCGAGCCATTCGCCGACGCGCTGCCACAGCGGCCGCGCCTTCCACTCTTCGAAGGTGATCCGCCGGGCGCGCGCCCGGTCGGCCTCGAAGGTCTTCCGTTCGCGCGCCGCCAGCCCGCCGTCGAGGACGTTCAGGTTGGCTTCGTCGTTGAGCTTGAACGAGCGGTTGTCGAAGTTCGTGGAGCCGATCGAGGTCCAGAGATCGTCGACGACCATCACCTTGCGGTGGAACATCGTCGGCTGGAACTCGTAGATGGCGACCCCTGCTTGCAGCAGGGGCCTCCAGCCGCGCCGCGAGGCCGCCCGTGCCGCGTCACTGTCGATGTGGGGCCCCGGCACGATGATCTGCACGTCCACGCCGCGCCGCTGCGCCGCCACCAGCGCGTCCGTCATGCGGTGGTCGGGCACGAAGTACGAGCTCGAGAGCAGGATGCTCTTGCGCGCCGCCGCGATCGACAGCAGGTACATGACGTACACGCTCTCGGCGCTGTCCTCGACCGAGCTGCGGATCATCTGCGCGCGCATGTCGCCCTTCGGGGAAAGCTCGGGGAAGTAGTCCGCGCCCTGAAGAAGCACGCCGCGCGTCGCCAGCCAGTGATCGACGAACGTCGACTGCATCTCCGCCACCGCCGGTCCTTCCAGACGAAAGTGACTGTCGCGCCAGTGGTCGGGCGAGTCCGCCGAGCCGTCCCATTTGTCCGCGATCCCGACGCCACCGGTGAAGCCCACGCGCCCGTCGACGATCAACAGCTTCCGGTGAGTTCGGTTGTTCAGCCGATCCAGCGTGTGCCAGGTGGGCGCGTGGTACCGCTCGATCTCGACACCGGCGGTGCGCATCTCCTCGAGCGACCCCGCGCTGATCTTGCCGGATCCGACCGCGTCCAGGATCAGGTGCACCTTCACCCCGGCGCGGGCCCGATCGGACATCGCGTCGGCGAACGCCGTCCCGACGCGCCCCGACCAGTAGATGTAGGTCTCGAAGTTGACCGACCGCTGCGCGCCACGGATGGCGTCCAGCATCGCGGGAAAAATCTGCGCGCCATTCTCCAGCGGCTCGACGCGATTCCCCGCGACCAGGGGCGGCCCGAACAGCTCCCCCATCTCCCGCTCGAACGCCTGGTCGTGAACCGCGTACGGAGGCGACACCTCCTGTTCGAGGCGCTTTTCGCCAGGCAGCAGGTTGATGGTGACGAAGCCCGCGAACAGGGTCAGCAGCGACGAGAGGACCGCGACGGCGGCCCTGCTCTTCAGGAACCCGAAGCGGGTCGTGGACCGGCCTTTGGACATCACCGAAGTTCGCGGCTCATCGGCACAACGTAATGCCGGTTGGCCGAATGACAGGCCCCGGTCGAGCTTCGCGCCTCGTGATCGAAAGTCCAGCCGGCGGGCATCGTGAGAGATGCGGCGCCCCCACCGCTCAGGCTGTAGCTCGCTCATCTGGCTCGCCTCGGCCGTGCTGGCTGGCTGCTCCAGCGTGAGCGCCCCGACTGGCTCTGGCACCGGAGGCGCGACGTCTTCGGCGACGGGAGGCATCTCTGGTACGGGCGGACGGGCGAGCGCGGGCGCCGCCGGCACCAGCACCGGCGGCAACGCCGCGGGCGGCGCGTCCGGTGGCGGCGGCGGCGCCGGCGC
>CAZPUH010000770.1:0-7059 GCA_964589215.1 uncultured Myxococcales bacterium
TACGCCCAGGCCCGCGACGTCGCGCGCGGGCGGGCGGCCGGGGCGCGCGCGGCGCGCTCGACGCCGGCCGCGAACCGATCGAACGAGATCTGGCTCTCGAAGCGGCGCTGTTCGTCGTCCAGCTCGCGCAGGCGCGCGCGGCAGGCGCCGCAGCCGGCCAGGTGCAGGTCGACGGCGCCGGGGAGCGCCTCGCCGGCCCGGTGGCGCCGCAGCGCCAGCTCGCCGACGTGGTTGCCGGTCGTACCGTCCGCGCTCACGGCGTCCCCCCTTCGTCGCGCAGCTCTTGCCCGGCCATGGCCGCCACCGCGGCCAGCCGCTTGCGCACCGTGGGCACGGAGCGGCCGATCGCCGCCGCCACCTCTTCCAAGGTCATCTCGTCGACGAAGTAGTGAATGGCGGCCTGTTGCGTCTCCACGTCCAGCTTCTCCAGCAGCTTGCGGGCGGCATCGCGGTCCTCGAACGGCTGCGCGCCCCCGTGCCCCTCGCCGCGCGCCCGCGCTTCCCGTTCGAAGCGCCGGTGCCACGGGGCGCGCTCGGCGCGCAGCAGGTTCAAGCAGTGGTGGGTCGCGATGCGGGTCAGCCACGTCAGCGGCGAGGCGTCGTTCCGGAAGTCGCTCCAGTGGCTCAGCGCTTTGGCGAACACGTCCTGCATCGCGTCCTCCGCCTTCGTCCGATCTCCCAGGATGTAGGCACAGCGCCCGTACACCGAGCCGCCGTACCGGGTGTAGAGCTCGCGCAGCGCGGCCCGCGAGTCGGCCGGCTTTCCGCCGCTGACGATCTGCAACACCGGTTGGGTCATGACGAACGCCCGAGCCGCGCGTGGCGGCCCGGGCCTGGTGAGTCGTGGCTACGGCACCGTGAGGGTGACGAACGCGGCCGTCGGGAATGCGCCGCAGTTCGCTTCCGCGCCCCAGTTCAGCATCGCGTTGCTCGGATCGTACGACGCGACGGCGTAGACCGAACCGAAATTCGCGTCCCAGCATTCGCTGGACGTGTCAGCCGTCACACCGACGTCGCCGCCCGTCATCTGCATGTCCGTCCGCCCGGCGCCGGTCTCCAGCCAGCGGCTGTGGATCGACAGCGTCTCCTTGGCGCTGCTGGTCGCGACGTAGTCCTTGGCGTCCGCGTACTGCAGGTCCCCGCCGCTGCCGGGCGTCGCGCTGTACGCGTAGACCGCGTCGAAGATCTGCCCGCTGGTCTTGCAGGTCAGCGGGTCGCAGTGGTCCTGCACGCCCGTGAAGTCGACGTTGATCGTGACCGTCGCGGTCGGGCTCATGCGCGAGTACTGGAAGGCCACCTTCCCGACGTTGTCGTCATGCTGCGGAAGCGTGTCGGCGGCGTCGAAGTCCAGCGTGAAGTCGCCGCTGCCGAACCCTTTCATCACGTGGCCGGCCCCGTCCAGAGCGCGCGTGTGCGTCCCCGACAGGACCGTCACGAACGCCGTGTCGGCGGCGGTCTTCGCCTTGCCGTCCAGCTTGTACGTGAAGACGTGCGGCGCGACCCGGGTCACCGTCAGCCGGTAGGTGTTCGCGCTCAGCGGGTCGGTGCCCGGCCCCCAGATCGCGGTGTCACCTTCGACCGTCGTGGGCGGGTACTCGGTGATGTCCTTCACGAGGTTCAGCACCGCCGCCGTCGCCGTGTTCACGACACCGACCACGGTCCGCGTCAGCACGTAGTCGGCCGCGAGCTTGCCCTGCAGCGCGCCGCCCCGGACGGACACGTTGCTGGCGCTGGCCGGCGCCGCGCCGTTCGCCGCCGACGCCGGAACCGCCAGCGCGACGGTCTCCGACGTGGGGACGCTGCCGGCGAACTCGCCGTCGTCGACCTTCCCGCACCCCAGCGCGCCCGCCATCGCCCCGCACAAGACCAGACCAGCCATCCGAACCGTCGCGTGTCTCATCGTGAATCTCCCTTTCGTCAGTGCCGCGTGTCTGCTCAATCGACACGGCTGCGCTGAAAAGGAGAAAGCGCGGTCAGGGATTGTCGGGGCTGGCGGGCGCCGGTGTGGGCGCGGGTGGGGAAGGCGGTGCCGGCGGCGGCGACTCGGGCGCCGGCGGCGGCAGCAACGAGGGGTCGGGCGCCATCTTGTCCTTCAAGTTGGCGATGTCCCGGCCCACGAAATCGATCGGTCGGTCGCCGGCGCGGCGGCGCGGGTTGGCCTCGCGCGGGGCCGGCGTGTCGGATCCATGACGCGGCGTCGGTGCGGTGTCCTCTGCGGCAGTCGTGCCGCCGGCGGCGGCCGCCGCTTCGGCCGGCTTGGCGGGCTCCGCGACTTGCTCGGCCTCTTTGGGCGCCGTCGCGGTCGCCTCTCGGGCCTTGGCCGCCTCGCGCGCGCGGGCGCCTTCGCCGGCTTTGGTGGTCTCGTGCGGCGCGGGCGGCTCGGCGGCAGGCGCCGGGGCTCCGCTGGACGCCGTGGACGGGGACGCGCCGGTGGCGCCGCCCAGGTGCAGGAACACGCGCGCGTACTTGCCGCCGAACCAGGCCCCGGCCACCAGCAGCGCCCCGATGAACAGGATCGAGAGGCCGCTGCCGCCGCGCCGCCGCCGCCGGCCGGGCGGGCGTTCGTCGTCGGGGACGGGCAGCGCGAGCTCTTCGGGGCCGGCCCGCTCGGCCAACGTCTCGGCGTCCTCGGGGACCGGCAGGTCCGGCGTCGTGACGCGCGTGCGCGAGACGCGCGGCCGCGAGGTCAGGCTACCGCCGCCCCCGCCGTTGACGACGGCCAGCGACGTCGGCTCTTGCCCGTCGACCACGTCGGCGTCGGTGTCCAGCAGCACGACGTCCTGCTCGTCCAGCTCGGTGCCGGCAGCGTGCGCGCTGGTCGCGCGCGGGCTCGCTCTGCTGATGGGGGGCGCGCCGTCGCGCGCGCTGAGATCGGCCAGCCACTTTTTCAGCTCGGTCTGTCCGACCGGGTGGAACACGGTGCGCAACACGCGCTCGACGTCGGCCAGCATCTCGTCCGCCGTCTGGTAGCGGAGGTCGGGGTCGGGCTGCATCGCGCGCGCGACCAGCGCCGCCACCTCCGGTTGCAGATCCGGCGCCGCCACCTCGGGCGGGCGGAACTCGCCCTTCTGCACGCGGAGCAAGGTCTCCAGCTCGCTGGGCCCCTCGAACGGCCGCGTCCGCGTGACCAGCAGGTAGAGCACGGTCCCCAGCGAGAACAGATCCGACCGCGCGTCGATCGGCTTGCCGTGGGCCTGCTCGGGCGACATGAAGGCGACCTTCCCCTTCACGACTCCGACGCCCGTGTGCTCGCGCTTGTTCATCGCCTTGGCGATGCCGAAGTCGGTCAGCTTCACCTCGCCCTGCTCGGACAGCAGCACGTTGTGAGGGCTCACGTCGCGGTGGACGATCCCCAGCGGCCGCTGGCCGTCGGTCTTGGCGTGCGCGTAGGCCAGCGCGCGGCAAACCTCGGCCGTGATGTGCAGCGACAGCTCGCGTGGCAGGCGCACCCCCGCGGCCGCCGCCCGGTGCAGCACGCGCCCCAGGTCCCAGCCGTCGACCAGCTCCAGCACCAGGAAGTAGCGGCCCGAGCTGGCGCCCAGGTCCAGCACCTGGACGATGTTGCTGTGGGACAGGCTCATCGAGATGTGAGCCTCGTCGATGAACATGTTGCGGAACTGGGGGTCCGCGTAGATGGTGCTGTGGATTCGCTTGAGGATGACCGGCTTCTGAAACCCGTCGCGGCCCAGCTGGGTCGCCAGGAAGATCTCGGCCATCCCGCCGTCGGCGACGCGTCGTTGGATCTTGTACCGGCCGTGCTGCGCCATCCGCGTCACCACGTTACCACGGCGGCGCCGCCGGGACGCGCCGCCGCCGCGCGATCACGGGACGATCAGGGGTTCAGATCGCTGCGGACGTCCTCGATGGATTTGCCGCGTGCGTCGGGGTGATCGGCCAAAAATAAATCGATGAGCTTGGCGAGCTGCTTGGCCTGCGCGGCGCTCAGCTTGCGGCTGGCCGGGCGCGCCGGCGGGGCGGGGCGATCGTCGTCGCTGCCGCGGTCGTCGTCGCTGGGGCTGGGCTTCTTCTGGCTGGAGGCCGCCTTCTTGGTTTCGGCGTCGATCTCTTTTTGCAGCTCGCGCTCGCGTTGCTCCTCACAGCCTTTGGGCTCGCATTCCCCAGGGCAGCCGCACTTGGCTTTCTTCTCGCAGTAGCAGACGCCCGCGCCGTCCTTGTAGCAGCCGCACTTGTTTCGATCGTCGCCGCGGGCCCGCGAGCCGGTGACCGCCAGCGCCGCGGCGAGGACCAACGACAGACCCAACCATTTGAAGTCGCGCACTCTCACAGGGCCCATCAGACCGCGCCGTCAAGCGATGGTCAAGGCAACAGCGATCGCCGGGGCCGTAATGGAGTTCACGGATATAGCGGGTCGGGTTAGGCTCGCCCCGTGGATCCAGGAAAGCCGGCGCGGCCGGCGGTCACGATCGGGCTGCACCACCCTCGGTGGCGGGTCCGGCGCCCGCCCCCGCACGAGGACGGCCGGACCTACCAGGACCTCCGGCGCGAGCTGCGAACCGGCGATCTGTTGCTGTTCCGGGGGAACCGGCTGATTTCGGGCTGGATCGAGGACCTCTCGGACTCGCCCTACTCCCACTGCGCGATCCTGGCGCGCTGGGGCGAGCGGATCATCGCGTTCCAGGCCGACCTGCGCGGGGTCGAGATTCTTCCGGCCAGCACGATGGTGTGCAAGTACCGGGGGAAGGTGGACTGGTGGTCGCTGAAGCAGGAGTGGCGCGGCGCCGACGGCCTCGACGAGCGGCTGCTGCTGGACATGGCGCTGACGCTGCTGGGCATCAAGTACGCCTACTGGGCCCTGATCAAGCTGGGGGTGCGAATTCTGCTGGGGCGCACCCGGAGCCTGCTGCGGCGGCAGACCCCCGAGGCGCAGGCGCACGCCACCCCGGACAGCCTGTTCTGCTCGCAGTTCATGTCGCTGGTGTTCCGGACCGCGTCGCGCGAACGGATCCGCGTCAACCCCGACGGAGACGACGCCTCGACCAGCCCGGCCGACTTCGCGACCTCGGGGTACTTCGAGCCGCGCTACCAGCTGTTCGACGGCAGCGGCGGCGACGCCTGCCGCGACCTGTTGCAGATCGTCCCCGGCGCGGGCGGGACGCCGGCGCGCCAGGTGAACGTGTGGGACGGCCGCCGGCGCGAGACCCCGGCGCGCTGAGCGGCATATGGACGAGCGCGGCCTGAATGCGCACGATTGCGGCACGCGTGCGTCCGCAGCCGAAGCGAGGGTGGTCGATGTCGACGTTGCCGTGCGCGGCGGCGGCGTTCCTGGCGGCCGCCGGACCTGCTCGCGCGGCCGAGGCGCCGGCGGCGCTGGAGATCCTGTTTCAGGCCGACCTCGACGGCCGCTTCGCGTCGCCTCGCTGTGGCAGATCCGGCGGCGAGGCGCCGGATGAAGCGTCCGTCGTCGCGGCGCTGGCGGGCGCGCAGGCCCAGTCGCCCGGCGCGCTGACCCTGCTGGGCGGCAACTGGGCGGGCCCCGACCCGTTCGGCGCGGCGCTGCTGGGGCCGGGCGGGGCACACGCCGATGCGCTGGCCACGCTGTTCAAGCGGGCCCGCGTCGACGCGATCGCCGTCGGTCACAACGAGCTGGCGCTGGAGGACGCGACGCTGGACGCGCTGCTGCCGCGGCTGTCGGCGGCGGGGCTGCCGCTGCTGGCGACCAACCTGACCTGCGACGGGCGGCGGCCGGCCTGCGCGGTGGTCCGGCGCGAGTTGCTGATCCACCGCGGCGGGCGGACGATCGGCGTGCTGGCCACGATCTCTCCGTCGGTGCTGCCCGGAATCCCGGCGGGGCGCTTGGCCGGCCTGGGCCTGACGGATCCGGCGGCGGCCATCCGGGACGGCGTCGCGCGGCTGCGCCGCCAGGGTGCGACCGAGGTCGTGGTGATGACGGACGGGCCGCGCGACACGCGCGCGCTGGACGAGATGGATGCGCTGGTCCGGCAGCTGGCGGGTGGCGCCGCGCCCGACCTGCTGCTCGGCGCCGGGCTGGCCGACGAGGAGACCGGGCGCGCCGTCCAGCTGCTGCGGCGCGAGGGAGCCCCGCCCGCGGTGGGCGCGCCGGTCGGAACCGCGGGCGTCGCGCGCGTGCGCTGGACAGCCGGTCAGGTGGTCGTCGAGACGCTGGCGCCGGCGACGGTCCCCGACCCGGAGATCGAGGCACGGCTGCGCGCGACCGACGCGGCCTTCTGCGCGGTGGCCGCCCGCCCGGCTTCGCCCGCCCCGATCCGCGGCGCGATGACGCGCGAGGAGTTCGTCACCTACGTGCTCGAGGTGATGCGCCGCCGGGCGCACGCCGAGATCGCGGTCCTCAACCGGGCGTTCGTCAAGCGCGCGCCCTTCCCGCTGTCGGGCACGCTGACCGAGGGGGACCTGCAGCGGGCGCTGCCCTACGCGGCCGTCGTCGGCGCCGCGCGCGTGCAGGGTCCGGTCGTCGAGTCGCTGCTGGGCGCCGGGTTGAACAACCCCAAGCTGGCGGCCGTCGGGCTGATCAAGGACGCCGGCGGCCTGCAGGTGAACGGGCGCCCGCTGGACAAGGCGCGCGCCTACCGCGTCGCCACGATCGCGTTCGTCGCGGGCGGCGGCGACGGGATCTTCCCGCCGCACGCGCTGCCGTTCGCGCCGCTGCCGGGGGCGCCCGACCTCCGCGCCACCGTCGCCGACTTTCTGCGCGCCGAGACCGCCGCCCGCGACGGCGATCCGACCGTGAGCGCGAAGACCGACTTCGGCCCGGCGCCCGTCGACCGCGCGCTGGTCGTCGTGCTGGCCGACGGCGAGTTCGACTATTCGGACACGTCGATCTCGAACGGCCCCGGCTACACCGATCCACAGTTGACGCGCGCGCAGCAGACGTCGCTGAAGGGCGAGGCGACGCTGGTCGCCCAGCTGCGGCACCCGCGCCACGAGCTGGACGGGCGCTTCGACGCCCAGTACGGCTGGGCGCGCACGCAGCCGGCCGGGATGCCGGCCGTCGCGGGCGAGTCGATCGACCTCATCACGGCGATCGCGACCTACAGCTACCGCGGGCTGCGCGACTGGCGG
>CAZPUH010000771.1:0-1513 GCA_964589215.1 uncultured Myxococcales bacterium
TGCCGCTGCCGCCCGTCCCCAGCGTTCCGCCCGTCCCGGTCGTGCCGCCGGTGGCCGGGGTTCCGCCCGTCGCCCCGCCCGTGCCGGTCGTGCCGCCCGACCTCGACGCGCCGCCCGAGCCGGGAGTGCCCCCGGACGCCCCGCCCGTGCCGGTCGACGTCCCGCTGCTGCCGGAACCGCAAGCTTCTGCAAAAAAGCCGACGGCGGCGATCAGTACGAAGAAGTGGCGCTGTGACATGCGAATCTCCTCGGCGGGGCCCCGATACTCAGATACCTGTCTGGTCGCGGGCCGGCTTGTCAGGGTTTCTGCCGGACGCACCTCTTTGCACGCCTCACGCCCTTCATAGGGAACGCCGGAGTCTGCCCTGATGACACGATCTGCGAAGACCTCTCTCGTGACGGCCCTTTTCGGGCTCGTCGCATCGACGGCCGCCGCGGCGCCGCAGCCGCTGATCACCTACTTCAAGCCGATGCCGATCGTGGGCAAGCTGTCCACGACGGTCTGGGGTGCGTCGGCGGTCGGCGCGCGCGATCCGGCCAACGGCCTCGAGGACAACGGCGCGAACGGCGGCGTCGGTCCCCAGAAGGAGACCTACTTCTACTGGGACGGAAAGATCGTGCGCGGCGGCGACGGCAAGTATCGCCTGTACGCGAGCCACTGGCTGTACACGAACGGGTTCGGGCCGCCGAACGGCGGTTCGACGGGCTGGGAGAAGTCGATCCCGATGCAGGCGATCAGCGACGACCCCATGGGGCCGTACGTCGCGCAGGGCGACACGTACGCGACCAACCAGGAGGGGAACAACATGGGGCACAACGTGACCGCGCTGGTCGCGCCCACCGGAGCGATGCCCTACGTGCTGTCCGTCGGTGAGATCGTGCCGGGGCAGATGTTCAGCGCCAGCACGGCGAGCGGACCGTGGACGCTGATGGGGCTGACGAAGACCAACGCCAACGGGCACGGCTCGTGCGGCGATCTGTCGTCGAACTTCACGTTCACCGTCGGGCCCGACAACCGCTTCTGGGCCACGTCGCGCGGCGGCTGCGTGATGGACAGCGACAGCGTGCTGGGAACCTACAAGGTCGAGACCGACAGCGTGCTGCCAAACCTGGAAAACAACGACAACGGCTCCGCCGAGGACGAGTGCATCTGGTACAGCGGCGGCTACTTCCACATCGTCTACAACTACTGGAACCACCAGCGCGCCTACCACATCATGTCGAAGAACGGCACGACCAACTGGGTCAGCACCGGTCTCGCCTACCAGGGCACGCAGTCCCCCGCCAACGCCAATTCGAAGTGGCTGCGCTACACGGACGGGACGGTGAACGTCTGGCACAACATGGAGCGCGTCGGCGTGCTGGTCGAGAACGGGCACCCGACGCACTTCACGTTTGCGGTGACCGACGTCGACAAGAACAGCACCGCCGTCAACCAGGGTGGCAGCAAGATCCTGGTCGTGCCGTTCGACGGCGTGCGGTTCGACTGCGACAACGGCGACGCGGCCTCCTG
>CAZPUH010000772.1:0-5396 GCA_964589215.1 uncultured Myxococcales bacterium
GGCGGCGGCGCGGCGGCAACCGGCGGCGTGACGGGGCTGGGAGGCGCCGTCGTCGCCGGGACCGGAGGCGTCGGCCCCTCGGGCGGCGGCGGCAGCTGCGCCGCGCGCACGGGCGTCACGCTGGCCACGCACGAGGTCCTGAACGTGACCTGGCCCGCCGGGCCCGCGACCCTGGCCGGGACCGGTCAGGTTCACCTGTGGGGAAAGATGACGCTCACGGCGGCCGGCGGCGTGGTCAGCGGCTCGAGCCGCCCCTGCGGAACCATCCTGCCGGCGACCGACTTGAGCCCGGCGCTGGGCGGCGCGAAGATCCTCATCGAGATCCCGCTCAGCGCCTGGGACGCCGCGACGGCGTCGAACGTCCAGGTCGACGGGACGCAGACCGGCTGGAACGTGGGCGACAGCCTCAGCTATCGCTACGACGCGCTGGTGGGACTGCCGCAGAGCGCGCCCGACGCGACCTGGCCAGCCTCGTACGCCGATCTCCCCACGCCTTCCGACGTCGAGGGAGACGGTTTCCCCGGCGTCACGGGCGTGCCGCGCGCCGGCACCGGCTACCTGCTGCCGCCCACGTCCGCCCTGGGCGCCATCAGCGCCAGTCCGCGCGCCGACAAGCTGTATCTGGTGGACCGCAACGTGGCGTCGACGGTCCTGAAGTGGACGTCTTGTGACGCGGCCGCGGGGAGCACGACGTTCACGCACTTCGACAACCACGTCGTCGGCTGCCACGTCGCGGGCGGCGCCGAGTGCTCGCCGGCGGAGGTCAAGTTCATCGACGACAACCGCACCGTCTACACCGTCACTTCCGCCGCCACGTCCGCGCTGGTCATCGCCGAGGGCGCGACCTGCGCGGACGTCCGGGCGGCGCTCTCGATGTAGCGGGCGCAAGGGACCTGCGTCATCCCGTCATGGGATGACGTAGGTCGTGACGTTCACCGACCACATGCCGATGTGGTTCTTGGTGACGGTGTCCTGGAACGGGAACCAGACGGCGGGCGCGGACGGGTCGCCGACCGCGAGCTGCTGGTCGTGGTTGGTCCGCACCGCGGTGATCCAGAGCTGGTGGTGGGCGTTCGCGCCGGTCAGCACGTTGCCGTACGGGCGGGTCGAGGTGAACGACAGCCACAGGTATTCGCCGTCCTTGCGCGGCCCCCACTTCGGCCACGAGTTGGTGCGCATCGCGGCCCCGTTGGCCGTCGCCAGCTCGACGGGGGCGCCGCCCTTGACCGGCAACAGCCAGGTCGTCGCCGACGGGTTGTCGTAGTTCGACGCCGTGCCGTCGAAGCCGATGCACGACGTGTTGGCTCCGCTCCAGCTGGATTTGGTCACGCCGTCGGTGCGCGTGAACGCGATCCAGCTCCCGTCCGGCGAGTAGGAGGGGTAGTACGCGCTGCGGTTGTCCGACGGGAAGATGACCTGCTCGTTGCCGAAGGTGCGGGTCGCCGGGTCGTAGTCCATCGTCACCAGGGCCCCGCCGATGACGATGATGCTGTCCTGGCCCCAGTCACCCAGCAGGCCGCCGGCGGTGCACGCGGCGCGCGGGCGGACGAACACGATCTGGCTGCCGTCCGGTGACCAGTCCGGGAACATCGCCAGCCCGCTGGTGGCGACGTCGGAGATGGCGGCGGCCGTCGTTCCGTTGCGCAGGGTCAGCTTCCCCTTGAAGCTGGTGAGAAGCAGGGTGCCGTCGGGGTTGAACGTGCCGGCGGCCGACGGGGTGTTGGCGGGCGCCTGGTTCTGCGCGGGATTCATGACGTCGACGTTGCCCAGCGTCATCGGGTTGCCGAGGATCGAGTTGACGACGTTGTCGTAAGCGAACGACATGCGCTTGCCGTCCCGGGTCAAGGTGTGGCACCCGACGCACAGGCCGTTCGTGATGGTGCCGTTGATGAAGGCCGCCGGCGCGGTCTTGCCGACCGGCAGTCGGTAGAGCGTCCCGCTGCCCGTGCCCTGTGACCCGGTGGTTCCGAAGTAGAAGAGGGCGCCCGTCGCGTCGTCTCGCGACACGAGCAGCGGCTGCGGCGCGGACGCGCTGACCGCGCCCATGGGCGTGCCGGCGGCGTCCAGCGCGGCGGCCTGCACCTGGATCTGCACGGTGTGCCCACCGGCGCGGCTCAGGAGCCAGCTCCAGTCCTCGGGCGACGGCAGGTAGTGGGTGGTGGGCACGTAGCCGGTCAGGCGATCGCCAGTGTCGACGGAGAACGACACCCGATAGGCGGTGGCGCCCGGAACCGCGTTCCACTGGACGTCGATCGCCGCGAGGTCATGCGGAATGATCGCCCCCGGATCGGGATAGACGATCTGGACGCCGCCGGCCGCCGGCGAAGCGCCCCCCGCGAACCCCTGCGGGGCCGCGGGCGGCAACGCCGGATCGACGGCGTCGCGCGCGGTGGGCGGCAACAGGATCGCCGTGGTCGAGCCGCCCGTCCCCATGCCGCCCGCTCCCTGCGCGCCCGTGCCGGTCCTGCCACCGCTGGCGGCAACCGGGCTGCCGCCGCCGCCTGGGTCGTTTCCGGCGGCGCGCTGGCCAACGCCGGCGCAGGCCGCCCAGCCTACGAGCGCTCCCACGCAGCAGAGCAGGGGGAGCGTGCGGTTCTTCTTCATGAGGTGCCTCCGTCGACGGGACAAATGGCACTCGCGACAGCACGCGCCGTGCCACGACCTGGGCGGCGCGGCGCCCACGATCCGGCCACGCGGGGGTGTTGCAGCCGCGCAAGGGCTTGCCCGCATGCGACAGCCGCATTCATCGCCGGCGGCCTAGAACCAGGCACGCCCCAAGACACTCATCCATCGACCTCGAACATGGGTGGCTCAATGAACGATGTGATTCGCGCGCGCTGTTTCGTCCTCAGGATCTCGTGCCTCGCGGTGGTGGCGGCCGCGTGCGGCTCGTCTCAATCAGGGTCCAACATCCCGATCTCGATCGGCTCCGGCGGCTCCGGCAGCGCGTCCGGCGGAGCCTTCGGCAGCGGCGGCGCCGGCAGCGCGTCCGGCAAGGGCGGCGGCGGCGGCTCGGGCAACGCGGCCGGCGGCGCGATCCCGTGCGACGTGGCGGCGGTCCTGGCCAGCAAGTGTCAGACCTGCCACGGCAAGACCACCCTTTTCGGCGCGCCGATGTCGTTGGTGACCCTCGCGGACTTCCAGGCCGCACCGCCCTCGGGCGCCGCCGCTCACGTCTACCAGCAGGCCGCGACCCGCATTCACGAGACGGCGGATCCGATGCCGCCCAAGGGTCAGCCGGCGCTGACTTCCGCCGAGACCAGCACGCTCGACACCTGGCTGGCGGCGGGCGCGCCGGCGGGCGCCAGCTGCGCCGGCGCCGGCGGAAGCGGCGGCAGTGGTGGAAAGGCGGGCACCGGCGGCGCCGGAGGCACCGTCGGCATCGGTCCGCAAGCGCTGCCTTGCACGCCCACCTACACGTTCACGGCGCACGCCGCGGGCTCGACGGGGCGCTACCCGGTCCCCAACCCGACCACCGACCAGTACGTCTGCTTCAACTTCAAGTCGCCCGTCAAGCCGGGCGAGCAGGCGATCGCGTTCGCGCCGATCATCGACGACGCGCGCGTCATCCACCACTGGATCTTGTACGGAACCAACACGGCCGTGACCGACGGCTCGGTGACCGCCAACTGCTCGACAGCTTCCAGCACCTTCGTCACCGGGTGGGCGCCCGGCGGGCAGAACGCCGTCATGGACCCGGACATCGGGCTGGTGCTGGACTACCAGTACTTCCAGCTGCAGATGCACTACAACAACCAGCAGTACGCCGACGGCGCCGACTCCAGCGGTGTCGCGTTCTGCACGACCGACACGCCCCGGCAGCACGCGGCCGGCATCGTGACGCTGGGGAGCCCCCTCATCAACATCCCTGCCGGCGCCAAGAACTACGGCGTGACCGGGTCGTGCTCGCTCCTCGCGGCCGACGGCAAGTCCACCATCACGGTGGTGGGCACGTCGCCGCACATGCACCTGCTGGGCAGCGGCTTCAAGACGACGCACACGCGGGGGTTGATGGACATGGGCGACCTCGTGAACCTGCCCGCGGGCACCTTCAGCTTCAACGATCAGAAGCACTATCAGGTGAACCCGCGGCGCGACGTGCTGCCGGGCGACGTCCTCACGACGACCTGCACCTACGACAACCCGACGACCGCGGCGGTGACGTTCGGCGAGCGCACGCGCGACGAGATGTGCTTCGACTTCATCACGGTCTACCCGTACGGCGCCGCCACCAAGTCTTGCTTCTTCTAGGCACGACCCGCGTCGCCGCGGCGCTGGCGCTGGCGGCGTTGCTGGGCGGGGGCGCGGCCCGGGCGGACGGCGCGTTCCCCGACGCGACCAACGTCCTGCTGCCGCCCGGCGACGCGCAGGCGATCACGCTGGCGACGAACTTCGGTCTCATCTCGACGGACGACGGCGGGAAGACGTGGATCTGGAGCTGCGAGACGCCTCTGCTCAACGGCGGCCGCAGCTATCAGATTGCCGCGGATGCGCGGGGCAGCATCCGGCGCATCGTCGCGCTGTCGTCCTGGGGGCTCGTGCACTCCGACGATGCGGGGTGCAGCTGGTCGGCGTCGCTGGGTGACGGGCAGGACGACGCGTTCAGCGACGTGTTCGTGCTGCCAGCGGCGCCCGTGCTCGCCTGGGCCGTGGGGGTCGATCCCTCGCAGTCGATGGGCCTGCCGCAGGTCGTCTTCGGCTCTGAAGACGGCGCGGCTTCGCTGATGGGGCCGCTCTTCACCGCGGCGGCGGACCAGCAGGTCCTGGGTGTCGAGCCGGCCGCCGCGGCGCCGTCGACGGTGTACGTGACGCTGGCCAGCGGCCCCGACGCGCCGGCGCTGGCGGTCACCCGGGACGGCGGCGGTCACTGGGAGACCACCGCGCTCGCGAACGCGGTCGGGTCCGGGTACCTGCGCATCATCGCCGTCGATCCGACGGACGCCCGCGTCGTCCTGCTTCGGCAGAGCACGGCGGCCGGCGATCGCTTGCTGATCACGCGGGACGGCGGCCTCACCTGGGATGATCCGCTGGTCGTCAGCGGATCATTGTCCGCCTTTCTGCGGCGCAGCGACGGGACGCTTCTGGTGGGCGTCCTTCAGCCCGACGGAACCGCTGCCGGTTACCGGTCCTTCGACGCAGGGCACACGTTCGCGCCGTGGCCGGGCGTCCCGCACCTGCGCGCGCTGGCCGAGCGCGAGGGTGTCGTCTTCGCGGCCGCGGACGACGTGCAGGACGGCTTCGCGCTGGCCGCGTCGACCGACGGCGGCGACACGTTCGAACCGCGCCTGCGCTACGGGCAGGTGGGGGGCGTCGCCCCGTGCGTGCGCGACGCGTGCGCCGCCACCTGCCAGCGGTTGGCCGCGATGCAGCTCTGGCCGGCCGCGACGTGCACGGCT
>CAZPUH010000773.1:0-2698 GCA_964589215.1 uncultured Myxococcales bacterium
GGATGCTCAAAGTGCCTGGAATTTTAGCCGAGATGTCACCCGGGCGCGCCCCTGCCCTTTTGCCCGCGGGGGCCCACCCTGCTATCTTGACCAGGTGACCAACGCGGCGGTTCTGGTGCTCAATCGGCACTACCAGCCGATCCACGTCACGAACGTGCGGCGGGCCTTCTCGCTGCTGTACCTGGGTGTGGCGCGCGTCGTCGACCCCGACTTCAATACGTTCGACTTCGCGAGCTGGGCGCAGCTGTCGACGGAGGTCAACGGCGCCGAGGTGATCCGGACGGTCGATCGCGCCATCCTGATCCCGCGCGTCATCGTGCTTCAGCTGTACGACCGCATCCCGAAGACCAAGGTGCGGTTCTCGCGGCACAACATCTACATGCGGGACAGCAACACCTGTCAGTACTGCGGGCGCGAGCTGCCGCGCGTCGACCTGAACCTGGACCACGTGGTCCCGCGCGCCCAGGGCGGCCGCACGACCTGGGAAAACGTGGTTTGCTGCTGCATCGACTGCAACCTGACCAAGGGCGCCCGGACGCCGGACCAGGCGGGGATGAAGCTGCTGAAGACCCCGATCCGCCCGCGGTGGACACCGACGTTTCGAACCAACGGCGGGCGGGTTCGCTACCGCGAGTGGCTCCCCTTCCTGGGGTTGGCCGACGCGTCTTACTGGAACGTCGAGCTCGAAGACTAGCCCATGTCCAAGCCTGCCGGCCCGCCCGACGAGGGGGAAGACATCGTCGTCGAGATCGACGCACCGCCTCCAGGTCCCGTGGAGTTCGAGGACCCCGACGACAGCGAAGCTGCGGCGGCGCCTCCCGAGAGCGGCCCGACCGCTCTGCCCGGGGCCGAGGCCAGCGGCCCGGAGCCAGCTGACGACGCCCCTGACGAACCGGCCAGCCAGCCCACCCCGATCGTCTCCGTCTCCGAATCGTCGCCGCGGTCGCGCGTGCGCCTGGTGGCGTTCGCTTCTGGCCGGGGCGGCACCGGTCGCTCGCTGCTGGCGGCGAACGTGGCCGTGTACCTGGCGCAGGCGGCGAAGAAGGTGGTCGCGATCGACGCCGATCCGGCCGGCGGTCCGCTGCACCAGCTGCTGGGCGCGCCCCGCCCGCCGCGCGGCTTCGGCGAGTTCCTGCGGGGCAAGATCGGCACGCTCAACGAGCTGATCGTCGACACCCCCATCGCGGGCGTCGGGCTGGTCGGCGGAGAAGGCAGCGCGTTCGGCACCACCCGCCCCAAGCAGACCGCCAAGGCCACGCTGGCGGCGATCGCCGCGCTGGACGTCGACTACGTCATCGCCGATCTGGGGCCTGCGGATTCGACGCTGACGCTGGATTTGTGGCTGGGCTCCGACGTGCCCGTGCTCGTGACCCTGCCGGAGCCGGCGTCGGTGGAATCGACATATCGATTCGCGAAGAGCGCCTTCCTGCGCCGATTGCGCGCGATCCGCGGTCTCGATCGCCTGGTCGCCAGCTCGAACGGTCCTCCGGTCGCGGCCCTGGACATTTACCGGGCCGTGCGGATGGCGGGCAGCCCCACGGAGAAACTGGAACAAGAGATCCGTGCGTTCCGCCCCACCTTCGTGGTCAACCAGACCCGCACCGTGCAGGACCTGAAGCTCGGGACCTGGATGGCGTCCGCGGCGCGCCGGCGCCTGGGGCACGGGCTCGAGTATCTGGGGCACGTGGAAGCCGACGAGACGGTCTGGTTGGCTGCCCGGCGCCACCGGTCCCTGGTCGCCGAGTACCCCGAGGGGAAAGCCTCGAAAAACATCGAGCGGCTGGGGCGCAAGCTGCTGTCGCTCGAAAACGAGCGGGAGCGCGCCAGCGCGACGGTCCAACCGCTCCGCCTCGAGGAGGAGCAGACGTACTACGAGATCCTCGAGACGGAGCCCGGCGTCAGCGACGAGGAAGTCCGCCGCGCCTACCGCTCGATCAAGGACATCTACGCCAGCGGCTCCCTCGTGATCGCCGGCCTGTACGAGGACCACGAGCTTGCCGAGCTCCATGCGCGGGTGAACGCGGCGCATGACACGCTGTTCGCGCCCGACCGGCGTCGCCTCTACGACCTGGCCCTGCCGGAGGCGGATCTCGCGCGCGCGGTTCGCGCCGCCGCCAACGCCGGCCGGCGCCCGTCGGCGCCCATCAGCCCGACGGAGGAGCGCGCCGAGCCCTCAGAGATGGCCGTCGACCCCGACGCCGAGATCACCGGAGAGTTTCTGCGCAAGATTCGCCAGTCGCGCGGGATCGAGCTGGGCGACATCTCCCAGCGGACGAAGATCAGCGAGCGATACCTGCGCGCCTTGGAAGAAGAGCGCTTCGCGGAGATGCCGGCCATCGTCTACGTGCGCGGCTACATCATGGAGTACGCGCGAGCTCTCCGCATGGACCCGCATCGGGTCACCGAAGGCTACCTGGCCCGCTACCGGAAGAACGCTGCGGCGGCCTCCGCCGCGCGGGCCGAATCAGCGCCCTGAACGACGGCCGGCTCCGGGGCGCGCAGCAGTCGCAGCTGCCTCCGCGTGGCGAACGCGGCCGCACGGCCAGCGGCGGCCCAAATAAGAAAAGCCCGGGTCACGTTTTGCGTGACCCGGGCTTAGGAATAATTCCCGGCGGCGACCTACTCTCCCACAGAGTCCCCCCTGCAGTACCATCGGCCCTGGAGGTCTTAACTTCCGAGTTCGAGATGGGATCGGGTG
>CAZPUH010000774.1:0-3119 GCA_964589215.1 uncultured Myxococcales bacterium
GCGACGTCCCAGGCCTCGTCGGTGTCCATGGGCAACACGCCGTCCAGCTCGTCGGGGTGGTAGATGCCCGGCACGATCGAGCTGGCCATGTGCTTGAGCCCCTCGAGCCCGTGCAGCGCATCGGCCGGCTCGACGGCGAAGACCTGGATGTCGCGCCGGTACTCCTTCAAGCGGCGCCCGGTCCCCATGACGGTGCCGGTCGTCCCGATGCCGGTCACGAAGTGGGTGACGCGCCCCTCGGTCTGCTCCCAGATCTCGCGCCCGGTCGTGTTGTAGTGACCCAGCGGGTTCGACAGGTTCGAGTACTGGTCCGGGTAGAAGTACTTGCCCGGGTTCTCGGCGACGATCTTCCGGCACAGGCGAATCGCGCCGTCGGACCCCTCCATCGGGTCGCTGAAGATGAGCTCGGTGCCGAACGCCTTCGTGATCTTCTGGCGCGCCCAGGACACGTTGCCCGGCATCACCAGCGTCACGGGGAAACCCAGCGCGCCGCCGATCAGCGAGTAGGCCACGCCGGTGTTGCCGCTGGTCGAGTCGATGATCGTCTGCCCGTCGCGCAGCAGCCCGGTGCGCATGGCATCGCGGATCATCTGGTAGGCCGCGCGATCCTTGACGGAGCCGCCCGGGTTGAAGAACTCGCACTTGGCCCACAGCTCGACGCCCGGCGTCTCGCGCTCGAACGACCGCAGCCGCACGATCGGCGTGTCGCCGATCAGGTCCGTGATCCGTTCGGCGACGCGAAGCCGTGCGCGCTTGATGAGCTCTTCGGGGTTCACAGGCGCCCGCCGATGTCTTGCGCGATCGCGTCCCCGCCGTCAACGGGCAAGCGCAGGTGGCGCTTGCCGCGCGCGGATGCCGCCCCGTCGTCGCGCACCAGCGCCGCCAGCGCTTCGGCCGCCGCCAGGGCGCCCGCGAGCACCCCGGTGGCCCCGCTGGCCGCTGTGCGCGCGGCCGGGCGGGCCCGCACG
The DNA here is from genome assembly GCA_964589215.1 of uncultured Myxococcales bacterium. Taxonomy (GTDB): domain Bacteria; phylum Myxococcota_A; class Polyangia; order Fen-1088; family Fen-1088; genus JADGRB01. Next base: position 969 of record CAZPUH010000774.1, read on the forward strand.
TCCAGCTCGGCCTCGGGATCGGGCGGCCGGCGCGGAAAAGCCAGCAGGTCGACGCGCTCTGGCTCGGCGCGGGCGACGACCACCGGCACGCCCAGCCGCGCCGCCGCCCCGAGCATCGCGTCGTCGTCGAAGTCGGTGCGGACGACCAGATCGACGTCTGCCAGCGCCTCCAGCCACGCGGCGCCGTCGCCGACCGTGCCCGCGCGCGCGCGAACGTCACCGACCCCCGCCGCGACCAGGTACGTCCGCGCCGTCTCGGCAGCCAGGTCGGCGCCCACGATCAGCACGCGGGCGCCGCAGATCGCGGCCTGCCCGTCGGGCCCGATCTCGGGCAGCGCGATCTGGCGCGCGTAGCGAGCGACCTGGCCGGCGTCCAACGAATCAGCAGCCGCCGGCGATGGCCGGGACGATCGAGATCTCGTCGCTGTCCTTGACGGGCGTGTCCAGGTTCTTGAGGAAGCGGATGTCCTCGTCGTTCGCGAAGATGTTCACGAACCGCCGCACCTGCCCGCTGTCGTCGCAGATGCGCTCTTTGATGCCGGGATACTGCGACTCGAGGCTGGCGATGAGGGCGCCGATCGTGCCGCCGGCGGCGCTGACCTCTTCCTTCCCCTGCGTGAGCTTGCGAAGCGGCGTTGGAATCCGGATGGTGGCCATATCGTCTCGTCTCCTTTACTTCTTTGTCGAGGTCCAGAGGTCGTCGAAGTCGCTGAGCCGCGGGCCGATGAGCGCCGGCTCCGGCAGCTTGCCGACCAGAGGATCCTGCGTCTTCATCCCGTTGCCCGTGACACAGATGACCACCGGGCCGTCGTCCTTGCCGATCTGTCCGCCCTGGACCAGCTTCAGGGCCGCGCCCAGCGTGACGCCGCCGGCGGTTTCGGTAAAGATGCCCTCGGTCTCGGCCAGCAGCTGCATCGCGGCGACGATCTCGGCGTCGTCGGGCTTGGCGGCCCAGCCGCCCGAGCCGATGATCGTCTGGCGCGCGTAGAAGCCGTCGGCCGGGTTGCCGATGGCCAGCGACTTGGCGATGCCCGTCGGCGTCTTGACCGGCCGCACGTGATCGCGGTTCTCCAGCACCATGTCGATGATGGGCGCGCAGCCCGCCGACTGGGCGCCGTGAATGCGGGTCTTGCGCGCAGGCGCCGACACCAGGCCCAGCTTCTCGAGCTCGCCGAACGCCTTGCCGATCTTCGTGACCAGCGAGCCGCCGGCCATCGGGACCACGACGTGGGCGGGCAGCCGCCAGCCCAGCTGCTCGGCGATCTCGTAGGCGTAGCTCTTCGAGCCCTCGGCGTAGAACGGCCGCAGGTTGACGTTCACGAAGCCCCAGCCGTACTTGCCGGCGATCTCCGAGCAGAGGCGGTTGACGTCGTCGTAGGTCCCCTTCACGCCGACCACGCGCGCGCCGTAGATGCTCGTGCCCAGGATCTTGGCCGGCTCGAGGTCGTACGGGATCAGCACGACGGACGGCAGGCCGGCGGCGGCGGCCTGGGCCGCGGTCGCGTTGGCCAGGTTGCCGGTCGACGCGCAGGCCACGGTGCCGATGCCGAACTCGATCGCCTTCGACACGGCGACGGAGACGACCCGGTCCTTGAACGAGAGGGTGGGGTGGCTGACCGCGTCGTTCTTGACCCACACCTCTTTGAGGCCCAGCCGCTTGGCCAGTCGGTCGGCCCGCACCAGCGGCGTCAGGCCGGTCGCCTGACCGACGGAGGGCGGGCCGTCCAGCGGCAACAGCTCGGCATAGCGCCACATCGACCGCGGGCGCGACTCGATGGTGGCGCGCGTCAGCACCTTGCCGATGGCGGCGTAGTCGTAGTCGACCTCCAGCGGACCGAAGCACATCTCGCAGACGTGCACGGGCGCCTTGTCGTATTGCGAGCCGCACTCACGGCACTTGAGGCCCCGAACGAACGAGGCGGACGTCTTGGTGTTCACAGCAGCGGTGGTCATGGGCAAATCAGCCTTGGAATGCACAGCCTTCGGGTCCGTATTCGGCGGGCGAGAGCGCGCGGATGCGAGCCCCCGGTGCGCAAACCGAGCATAGCGGATTGGGGTTGAACCGGACGGTCCGGACCGACATGGCCCGCGAATCATACTGGAGCAATCGGCCGGGGAAAGCGGGAGTTTCGCCGCGCGCGAGGCGGGCCG
>CAZPUH010000775.1:0-1645 GCA_964589215.1 uncultured Myxococcales bacterium
GCCGTCGCCGCGGACGCCGTGGCCAACGTCGGCAAGGGCTCCGTGCGGCGCGCGCGCGCCGGAACGGGGACGGGCGCCGGCGTCGGCGGCGCCTCGATCGCTTCGCGCAACGCCCGCGCTTCCGGCCCGAGGCGAATCACCTTCGAGCGCTCGTTCATCAACGCCCGCGGGCGGCGCGGCGGATCCAGCGCCTGGATCAGCGTGGCGAGATCGCTGGCGCCGACGGCGACGTTCAAGCTCGCCAGCACCTCGCGGATCGCGGTCCCGAACACCCCCGCGTCCGGAAAGCGCTCCTCCGGGTCGGCGGCCAGCGCGCGATCCAGCAGCGCGCCGACAGCAGGCGGGAGATCGGGCCGCAGCGTGCGCACGGAAGGGACGACACCCGAGGCCACGTGGCTCCAGCCAGCCAGCTCATCGGTGATCTCGCGCAGGCGGCGGCCCGTGAGCAGCTCGAACAGAATCGCGCCCAGCGAGAACACGTCGGTCCGCCGGTCCAGCGGCGCCTGCCTGGCCTGCTCGGGCGACATGTACGACAGATTGCCCTTCAGGCTGCCGACGACCGAACGGTCGTGCCGGCGCTTGGCCAACCCGAAGTCGGACAGCTTCACCTCGCCGGCCAGCGAGACCAGGATGTTCGACGGCGTGACGTCCCGATGGACCAAGCCGAGCGGCTGGCCGTCGGGACCGCGCAGCTCGTGCGCGAAGTGGAGCCCTTGCGCCACTTCGGACGCGATGTGCAGCGACAGCGCCTCCGGCAGGATTTCGCCGGCCTCCGCCAGCTGCTGCATGACGATGCGGAGGTCCACCCCGTCGACGTACTCGAGGACGATGAAGTACTGGCCGTCCTCGGAGATGCCGAGGTCATGAATCTGAACGATGTTGCGATGCGAGAGCGCCGAGTGAATGCGCGCCTCGGTCAGCAACATTTTCACGAAGCGCTCGTCCTCTGCCAGGTCGGGGAGGATGCGCTTGATGGCGACCAGCTTCTCGAATCCCTCTGCCGCGACGGCGCGCCCCTTGAACACCTCGGCCATACCGCCCGCGGCGATCAGTTCGATGAGCTCGTACTGGCCGAACTTCATGGGGGCGTCCCAGGCTAAACCGGAATGCCCGCGAGGGTCTATGCCCCCGATTCTCCTCGGCTAGCTCGTCGTATTTGTGGCGCAGGCGCCGGCGCGGCCCCGGCAGGCGAACCGAGCCTAGTCTTCGGGCTCGGTCGGGGGCTGGACCAGGCCGGCCCCCGGTCGCGGCAGCGGCTCGCGCTCCGCGTCCGGCGGGTTCGCCAGATCCGTGTCGTTGGCGAACTCGTCGACGGCGCTGGTTTCCAGAAACGGCCCGCCGATCTCCTCGACGACGACCGCGTCCAGCTTCGCGTCGTCCGCATCATCGCCCCGCGTCGCGGAATCGATGAAGTTTTCGGCCAGATCTTCGGCCAGATCGTCCGAGATCCGCGCTGGCCCCCCTTCCGGATCGGGCATGAACGCGTTCGCGTCGTCATGCCGCTCAACCCGGGCCCCCATCCTCGCCCGTGTGTTTGCCATTTGTGTTCGAAATTAATCACGAAATGGCTGACCACTACGGCCGACTACGCGGGCGGTCCGCCCCTGAGCCGGCAGTTGCGATAGTGTTGAAGCGTTGAAGCTCA
>CAZPUH010000776.1:0-1146 GCA_964589215.1 uncultured Myxococcales bacterium
GGAGGGCGCCATCTGACGGCGTCTTCGCCGTCAGTTAGGCCGCCCGGTGGCCGCGGAACAACACCCGACCCCCGTGGCAGCCCCGACTCGGTCGCGCTCGTTAAAAGCAGGCCGACTCGGTCGCGCTCGGTAACGAGGACGAGGACGAGGACGAGGACGAGGACGAGGACGGGTTAGGGGGCGGCTCGGGCGCGGAGGGCCTGGACGGCGTAGCGGACGTCGTTCTGCATGCGCCAGCGGTTCAGGCGCACCCATTCGGCCAGCGCTTTCCAGCAGGCGATCCGCTCGCTGGTCGGCAGCGGCTGCCGCAGGATCGCGCGGTGGTACTCCAGCAGATAGCGCCAGTAGGGCAGCACGATGGCGCCCTCGCGCTTCGGGTCGAAGAAGCCGGCGCGCTCGCGGAGCTTCGTCGCACGCATCGACCGGCCCGAGAAGTCACGGTTCTGGAACAGCACCCGGGGGACGCGGCCGAACTTGCCGCGCAGGGCGATCTCCGCCACCGCCACGCGATCGGAGCCGACGTACGGGCCGGAGTGTGCCGTCGCGGCCAGCTCGCTGCGCCGGGTGACCGCGAACGTGTCCAGGCACTGGTGCTCGCTGAGAATCAGGTTGCGGAACCGCACCGACGGGCGATCATCCGCCACGTGAATCAGATCGACGCCGCGCGCGGAGTCGAGCAGCTCCGGATCCGGGTCGGTGACGACCTTTCCGTCGCCGTCGATGATCTCGGTGTCCGACGTGCAGAGGATGAACTCGGGATGGGCGTCCAGCACCGCCACGCACTCGGCCAGGTACTCGGGCAGGTGGCGGTCGTCGTGCGCCGCCCACTTGAAGTAGGGCGCGGCGTTGGCCAGCTCGAACGCGCGCGCGAAGTTCGGCGCGCCGCCGATGTTTCGATCGTTGCGGTGGTACCGCACGCGGCGATCCTTGGCCGCCAGCGCGCGGCAAACGTCGCCGGTACCGTCGGTCGACGCGTTGTCGACGATGACCAGCTCGAAATCGCCAAACGTCTGGTCGAGCAGCGACTGGACCGCTTCCCCGACGTACCGCTCCCCGTTGTAGACCGGAAGGCCGATGCTCACGCGCGGCAAGGCGATCCCCGCTCCTCTCTCGATGTGCGGCTGAAAACCGACGGTCATCTTAACA
>CAZPUH010000777.1:0-4426 GCA_964589215.1 uncultured Myxococcales bacterium
CGGCGCGGGCCGCGGGTCGGGAGGCGGCGGCGGGCTTCCCGGCGCCGGCGGCGCCACCGGTGCCGGCGGCGTGCAAATGGTCGACGCCGCCCACGTGCGCCTGCTGTCGGGCAGCCCGTTTTACGACCGCCAGCAACTCCACCGGCAGGGGTACCTGGCGTCGCTCGATCCGGACAAGCTTCTCTACCCGTACCGCCGCCTCGCCAACGTGCCGCAAATGAACGGCGTGACCACCGGCTATCCGGGCTGGGACTCGGGGTTTTTGGTCGGCCACATGGCCGGGCACTATCTGTCGGCCGCGTCGCGCATGGCCGCCGCCACCGGCGATACGTCGTTCACGACCAAGGTCAACTACATGGTGACTGAGCTGGCCAAGTGCCAGACCGCGCTGAACCAGAACGGCTACCTGGCGGCGTTCCCGTCGACCGTGTTCGACTGGCTCGAGGGCAAGAGCACCAACAACGGCGGCATCGTGGTTCCCTACTACACCGTCCACAAGATCATGGCCGGCTTGCTAGACGCTCACCACTACGTCGGGAATCAGCAGGCGCTGACCGTGGTCACCAAGGTGGCCGACTACTTCGCCGCCCGGCTGGCGGCGCTGCCGGCCGCGACCATCGAGAAGATCTTTCGGACCGACGGAGGCATGAATCCACAGAACGAGTACGGCGCAATGAGCGATGTGCTGGCCGAGCTGGCGACGGTCACCGGCCAGCAGAAGTACCTGGACACCGCGAAGATCTTCAACCGCTCTTGGTTCATGACGCCGCTGGCGGCGGGGCAGGACAACTTGAAAGGGTTGCACGCCAACTGCCACATCGCGCAGGCGCTGGGCATCGCCCACACGGCGAACCTGAGCGGCGACGCCACCAGCGCGCAGGCGTCCGAGCAGTTCTGGAAGCTGCTCACGACGACGCACGCGTTCGTCATGGGCGGCAATTCGTTCCACGAGTGGCTGGACAAGGGCGGCGTCGAAGCCGGCCCGTCGATTGACGGCAACGCGTCCTTGCCGGCGACGACCGGCGAGACCTGCAACACGCACAACATGCTCAAGCTGACAAACGTTTTGTTCCAGCGCAGCCCACGCGCCGCTTACGCCGACTACTACGAACGGGCGCTCTACAACCATATCCTGGCGTCGGTCGCGCCCGACACGGGGCAAGTCACCTACTTCACGCCGCTGCACGGCAACTTCCGCACCTACATCAACGGGACGTTCTGCGACAACGGCACCGGCATCGAGAACACGCCCCGCTACAACGAAGGGATCTACTTTGAGAACGGCAGCGCGCTCTGGGTCAACTTGTACATCCCCAGCGAGATGACCTGGGACGCGACCGGCCTGACGATCCGCCAGCAGGGGCACGCGGCGGCCGGCGAGCCGGTGACGATCACGATCACCGGCGGCACCGGCGGCACGCAGGCAGTGCTGAACCTGCGGATCCCGTCCTGGGTGTCCGGCACGCCGACGGTGGCGGTGAACGGTACGGCGCTGCAGCAGTCGATCAGCCCGTCCAGCTACGTGTCGATCAATCGGGCTTGGAAGGTGGGTGACGCCGTCACCCTGACCTTGCCGGAAGCCCTGCGGCTGGAGCATGCGCAGGACCAGGCATCGATGGTGGCCGTCTTTCTGGGCCCGCTCTTGCTGGCGGGCGAGCTGGGGAGCGCCAACATGCCGAACGACTTCGCAGACAAGGACGCCTACCTGAGCGTTGCGCCGGTGACCGTCCCCACCATCGCCAACACGTCGACCAACCCGGCCGATTGGCTCCGGCCGGTCGCCGGCACGCCGCTGACCTTCAAGGCCCAGAACGCCGGCACCGCCAGCGGCATAACCTTCAAGCCGCTCTACGACGTCCACCACGAACGCTACTCGGTCTACTGGCCGATGAGCGCGAATTGACTAGACCGACTCCAAGTTGAAGCGAGCGAATAGCCAGAAAACCGGGTTCAAGCTGCAACGTCGGCTGTGGAGATGCAGTCCATGGCGCAGGCGACAGCCGCATCGAAGGCGTCGCGGGGACGGCGCAGATGGTGAGCGGCTGACGCTCGGGCGATCGGCGGCCGAGCAGCTTCGGCTCACTTTCGTCCCGCGGCCAAGAAAAAAGCCGGTCGGAGCCTTTGTGATTCCGCCCGGCTTTCTTGTGGGCGTTGAAGGGATTGAACCTTCGACTTCCACCGTGTGAATGCAAAAATGACGCGTTACCGCGCGTAACGGCCGAACAAATCAACGACTTGACCGCGTTGGTTCGCAACCTGGACGTCCAGGCCGTCACGGGTGGGTGGTTTGGAAGTGGTATGGATTTGCGGAGGTGACTGCCAACCGGCGTGGGGCGAAAGCGCAGCCGGTCCCGAAACCATGGCCCATCCGTCCCGCTCCGCGGCCCGGCTTCGTCAGCGTCGCTCGTCCATGAGATTCTGGAACGGCCGACGATTTTTCCATCGGTAGGCATGAAAGTCCCGTCTGTCCGTGGAGAGAATTCGACCGCTGCCGAGGGTTTCCGCCAGGATGACCAGGGAGGCGTCGGCAAGGTCCATCGGGAGATCGCGGTACTTCTGCATCAGTTGGAGGACGCGCGGAAGGTGCCCGCTCTCCAGCGCGAAGACCTCGAAGGCGCCCTGTGCGGCGCTGGCGACGAACGTCTCGGCAGCCGCCGGTCCAAGCCGCGCGACCATGAGATGGCAGGTTTCCGTCAGGACGGGCCAGGTCGTGACCAGAGCGTCCTTCAGACCAGCCAGCGCACGCTTGGCGGCGAGATGGTGTTCGTCGCGGGAATTGGCGAGCGCCAGAAAGAATCCCGTATCGGCGATAATCACCCGCGGGATTTCCGAGCCAGCGAGTGCGTCAGGTCGTCCTTGTACGTCTCAGACAGATCGGGCGGACCAGCCGCACAACCGACGAGCGAAGCGAGGGCGGCGGCCGGGCTGCCACGGGTCACGGTCTGGTAGTAGGACTCGAGCGATTCCTTGACGATTTCGGTCGTGGACCGGCCGGTTCGACGACACAACGCCTGAACCTTACGCGCAAGTTCGGCGTCGAGGCGCGCGTTGATCCTCACTGTCATACGTACCGTATGACACAACTCGTGGCCACGGTCAACCGCAGTGGCCCGCATTCCAGAGAGGATAGGGCGAACAAGGAGGGGTTTGTCCCATACTGGGGCGCTACGTCAACTGCCTCGCCCCCGCTTCCCGGGCCCTGACACACCCCGCAGCCAGCGTGGTGTGCCGCCTGTCAGGCTGCGCTCGGGCGGACGGACACGCACTCGATCTGCGCGGGGGGCGGGTGGGAGTACACTTTCCGGCTGAAGCGTTCCGCGGATCGGAGGGTTGAGAGGATGAAGATTGCTCGTGAATGGCTGGTTGGTGTGGCGATCTCGCTGATGGGCGCCGGGTGCTCGACATCCACTTGTCCGACGATTGCTTGCCAGCCAGAGATTCACCTCAGTTACCAAACGCCGATCGCAGGCAGCTATTCCGTGTCCGTGGTCGTCACTGGCAGTACTTTCACCGCGGCTTGCCCGCTACAAGGCGGCGGACTGCCAGGCATCACTTCATGTGATCAGTCGGGAATCGTCGTGTCCGGCGTAAACCTCGGGCATGGCACCAACGACACGGTCGACGTTCAGGTGTCGTTGAACGGGGGAGCGGGGATCGACACGAAAGCCAATCTGAGCAACATTACAAATTCGCGCGAGTGCGACCTCATTTGTTTCGTCCACACCGGCACCGTCGCGAACTAGCAAGCGAGAATATTTCCCGTAAACACCAAAACGTGTGGAGACGCCAAGGACGCCATCGAGACTGCGATCTGACTCGACAAAAACGTCGCCGACTTGTGTATCGACTGTGCGTTTCCTCTGCGGTGTCATTGCCCTGGTCGCCGGTTGCAGTAGCGATACGGAGTGCCCAGACGGGCGCAAATAGTTGCCCAACTGTGAGCTGCCGCGACGAGTTCAAGGCGACGGTGTCACTGGACACCACCACTGCTCCGACAGGGACGTACGCCCTGACGGTCACGGCCGACGAAGCCAGGATGTCCTGCACGGTTGTTTTCCCCCGAGTGGCTCATCGGGAGGCGTCGTGAGCGGTCAATGCTCCGACGGCCTCACCGTCGTGATTCAACCCGCCGTGTCGGCCAAAAAACGAAAACGGCCAGCTGGGCTCTGACTCCCAACTGGCCGATTCCGCTTAGCTTTTCTTGTGGGCGTTGAAGGGATTGAACCTTCGACTTCCACCGTGTGAAGAGACCGGGACGAGCACCAGAGTCGAATGAAATCAGCAAGTTAACAACACCGCGAAGTACCGGACGACACCCAAAATCACGACCAATCAGGCACATTGCTAGGCACATCCACCGTCGGTTTAGGCACATCGGCGTGGCCGAGCTACGAGGCCGGCTTCGGCTCGGACCACATATATCGCC
>CAZPUH010000778.1:0-10038 GCA_964589215.1 uncultured Myxococcales bacterium
TCCCGGGCCCTCCCGCGACGGACTCCGCTGGGCCGAGCCCAGCTCCGTCCACGCGATCTACTTCGGGAACCCTCAGAGGGTTCCCGGGCCCTCCCGCGGCGATGTCGTCGGCGCCTCGAAATTCCGTCTCGCGTATACTGCGCCCAGGGGGCGCACGTGACATCGGGGCGGATTTTGGTCGTCGACGATGATCCGTGGATTCAGCGGATCGTCTCGCGCACGCTGGGGCAGCGCGGGCACCAGGTGACGCTGGCCGGCGACGGCGCCGGGGCGCTCGCCCTCGCGTCGAAGACGCGCCCCGACCTGATCGTGACGGCCGTGTCGTTGCCGGCCGTCGACGGCTGGTCCTGGTGGGAGCGGCTGCGCGCGATCCCCGCCGCCGCCGAGATCCCGATCATCTTCCTGCTGTCGCAGCTCGACGGCTCGTCGGCGGTCCGGGGCGCCAGCCCGCGCGATCAAACGCTGCGCAAGCCGTTCCGGATGGAAGATCTGGATCGCACAGTCGTTGAAACACTGGGCGGCGGTGCTGTGAGAACGTTGGTTGGTCTTCCAGCAGCAGCGACGGAAGGGCCCGAGGTGAAGCCCTCGGCGGGCCACCGCCCCCTCTCCGCGCTGCGCGGGCGCGTCGACGAGATCGGCCTCGACAGCGTCCTCGGGCTGCTCGAGATGGAGCGTAAGACCGGGATCATCCTCGTCGAGCGCGAGGACGCGTCGGCGCGTCTGTTCCTGCGCAAGGGGCACGTCATCCGCGCCGACTGCGACCGCCCGCGCCTGTCGGGGGCCGCCGCGGTGTTCGAGGCGCTGTCCTGGCGGGGCGGGTCGTTCGACTTCCTCGTCGGTGACATCGGAGGCGTCGACGAGATCCAGACCTCTACCACGTTCCTGTTGCTGGAGGCGGCGCGCCGCCACGACGAGGTCAACGAGCAGCGCCGCGCGACGAAGACCCCCGAGGTGAAGGCCTGACGGCGGACGCGACGGCCGCCGCCGACTTCATCGAGCTGGACATCGTCGTTCCGGCCGAGTGCGGCGGCTGGCGGCTGGATCACTTCCTCAAGCGGCGCATCGGCCGGCTGTCGCGGACGAAGATCCAGGCCATCATCGGCGAGCAGATCTTCTTCTCGGACGGGCGCACGGTCAGGCCGGCCGCGTCCGTGCGCGCCGGCGAGACGATCCACCTGCGCCGCCCCGCCCCGGTGGAACCGCCCGTGCCGCGCGACTTCGGCATCCTTTACCAGGACGACAGCGTGCTGGTGATCGACAAGCCGGCCGGCCTGCCGATGCACACGACGGCCAAGTTCTGGCGCAACACGCTGACGGCCGTCCTGCGCGAGCGCTACCCCGGCGAGCAGATGGAGGTGGCGCACCGGATCGATCGCGAGACCTCGGGGGTTCTGCTGATCGCGCGCGGCCGTGGCGTCGCGAGCTTCCTGACCCGGGCCTTCGCCCGGCGCGCCGTCGACAAGACCTACCTGGCGCTGGTCAAGGGGCACCCGCCGGACCAGGGGCGCATCGAACGGCCGCTGAAGCTGCTGGACACCCGCTCGCGCGTCATGATGGGCGTGGCCGCCGATGGCCTGCCCGCCGTGACGACGTACCAGGTCCTGCGCCGGTTCGCCGACCACGCGCTGTGCGCCGCCCACCCCGAGACGGGGCGCCAGCACCAGATCCGCGTCCACTTCCAGAGCATCGGCCACCCGATCGTGGGCGACAAGCTGTACGGCGCCGGCGAAGAGCTGTTCATGCGCTCGTGCGATCAGGGGGTCACGCCGGAGCTGCTGGCCCTCTTCGACGGGCTGCCGCGACACGCGCTGCACGCGCATCGCCTGACCTTCCCGCACCCGGTCAGCCGCGCGCCGGTCACCGTCGAGAGCCCGCTGCCGGCCGACCTGACCGACTACATCGCGCGGCTGCCCGCCTGATCATCCCAGGTCGCCGCCGGTCGGTGAGCGGCCAGACCGCGCCGGGGAACTACGCCTTGGGCGGCGCCAGCTCTTCTTCGACGATCCGCTTCACCGCGGCAGGTTCCAGCTTCCCCTTGTTGGCCTTCATGATCTCGCCGACGACCCGGCCGGACTGCTTCGGGTCGGAGACGCCCATGCGGACCAGCGCCTCGCGGACGAGAGCGCGCACCTCGTCGTCCGAGGCGGCCTTGGGCAGGAACTTGGCGCAAAACGCGATCTCGAAGTCGATCTGCGAGATCGCATCCGCCCCGCGCGCGCCGATCGCCGCGTACTCCTCGCGCGACTTGCGGAGCTGCTTCTGGTACGTCGCGATCACATCCAGCCAGAGCGCGTCGTCCAGCGGCCCCTTGAAGCCAGCCGCGGTGCGGCGCTCCATGTGCTTGGTCTTGATCATCCGGATGCAGTCGGCCGTGCGGCCGTCCTTCGTCCGCATGGACTCCTTGAGGAGATCGTTCAGCTGGGCCTCGATCGACATGTCGGCGAAAGGTAGGCCGAAACAGCCCCCCTCGCAACCTCACGCTGTGAACGGGCGGCACGCTCGCGTCGGCGCCCGACGGGCAAATGCGGTATTGTGAACCCCGTTCTCGGCTGGGGTCGTGGGCCCGCCGATTGCTTCTTGACACACCGGCCATGAGTCTCAGCAAGACGCTCTCCGTCATCGGCCTGCTGATCGGGACCCTGTCGGGTGGGGTCGCCCTCGCGCAGGCGCAGCCGCAGCTGCCGGGGACCGAGCCGGGGGCCGTCCCCCCGCCCCCCGCGCCGACTCCCGGGGCGGCGCCGGCCCAACCCTCCGACGATGACCTGTCGCCGCCTCCCGACATGGGTCCGCCGCAGGGCGCGTTCCAGGGTCAGCCCCAGGGTCAGGGCACGCCCCCCAGTGGTCCCCCCCCGAACGCCGCGCCGCCGGTCGGGGCGCCCGATCAGGGCCCGCCGGGTCAGGAGTATCCCATCCCGCCCAACGTTCAGGGCGCGGCGATCCCCGTTCAGGGCGGCGGCTATTGTTTCGGTGGCCCGCACCCCGCGCCGGGCGGCGGCTGGGAGGCGACGGCGACGCCGCACGTGCACGAGTACGCCCCCTTCGACCTGCGCCTCTTTTCCTACCGCGACGGTTGCTACTACTTCGTGGGCGACCCGCATGACTTCGGCTACACGGGCCAGCTCTACAGCTATTACGGCGCGCATCCCATCGCCGACGGGTACGGCGGCGGCTGGTGCTTCATGGTGGGCCCGCACACCCACTGGTGGCGGCCCTGGTCGCCCAACTTCACGGTCGTCGGCTCCTGGTACTACTGGAACGGCCCCTACGATCCGTTCTTCTGGGCGTACTGGCCGTTCTACTCGTTCTACTACCGCAGCTACTACCCGCACTACTACGCGGGCGGGCGGTACTACCGCGGCGGCTTCCGCGCCGCGCCCCCGATCACCCGCGTCCCGGCCTACGCCGGGGCAGGCTGGCGGGCGGCGCCTGGTACCGCCGGGGCCTGGAGAGGCGCCGCGCCGGGCGGCGTCTATCGCGGCGCGCCCGCCTATCGGGGCGGAGCGGGATACCAGGGTGGCTGGCACGGCGGCGCAGTCCCCTACTCGGGATCGCACGGCGGATTCGGCAGCTTCCACGGCGGCGGTGGATTCAGGGGCGGCGGCGGAAGCTGGCACGGGGGCGGAGGCGGCGGCTTTCATTTCCACGGCGGCCATCGCTGACCGCGCGGCGACCGCCTCGCGGCGGCGCCGCGAGCCTCAGTTGTTGCCGTTCGGGAAGAAGCTGTCGTCGTACGAGAACTGCGGATAGCGATCGAAGCCGATCGCCAGCAGCAGGTTGACGGCGACGGCGAAGATCACCAGGCCCTTGAACAGGCGGGTCAGCGGGCGGTTGCCGATCGCCAGCAGCACGATGAAGTAGACCATGTAGTCGAGGCTGAAGCGGTAGCCCCACTGCACGTATCCCGAGTTCTGATAGAGCAGCGACGGGATCGCGACGGCGGCGATGGTCAGCCACAGCGGCTTGGTCAGCGGGCTCGGCTCCTGCGGCATGACCGTGTACGCGAGATTGGGCGAGGTCACGAGCAGGCTCATGCCGTGCTGGCTCACCTTCACGTACGGCCAGCGCGTCATGATCCGGGGCAGCAGCACCAGCGCCGCCGCTAGGTTGCGGGACAGAAAGTGGTAGTTGAACAGCCCGAAGCGGAACATCCGCTCCTGCCACTGCACCGGCATGAAGCGATGGCCGAACTCGAAGGGGTTCTCGAACCGCGCGTAGTTGTAGACGGCCAGCGCCGCGCCGCCGACGAGGATGGGCGCGCCGAACCGCAGCAGCAGCGAGGCCAGCGCCCGACGCCCGGCGGGCGTTGCCCACCCCTCACGCCCGCCTGCCGCCCGCCAGGCTTCGAACAGGAACAGCGGCAGCACCAGCCACGGTGGCCGCGTCGCGAAGCCCAGCGCGACGCAGGCGCCGGCCAGCACGGGGCGGCGCGCGCCGATCGACGCCCAGACGTACGCGATCGAGATCGTGACGCCGATGATCTCGGCGGTGAACCAGACCTGACCGATGACCGAGCAGAAGTAGTACACCGAGCCCACGCCGAACATCGCGGTCAGCCAGAGGTCGTCGGCGGCGCTGCGGCTGGACAGGCCGCGGGCCCGCAGGTCGCGCAGCAGCAGGAACAGCAGCATCGGGTTCAGCGCGGCCCAGAGGGCCGTGAACAGCACGTCGTTGAACTGCAGCCCCCAGATCGCGACCAGCGGCGCCATCACGACCGCCGGGAACGGCGGAAAGGACACCAGCCGCACGGTCGACCGCGCGGCGATGTCGGACGGGGCAATGGTCTCGGGCTCTCCGCGCAGCGGATACAGGCGGTCGCCGGGGCCGCCCGTGCGGCCGCCGTAGATGCCGCGCACCTCGCGCCCGTCCTTCAGCCGAAGGACGTCGATCTTGGCCCAGTCGTTCTCGTTCGGCGGCGGGCCGGCCAGGGTCAGGCGCCCGTGCAACCAGCCGTCCGCCAGGTAGACGTAGTGGTTGTACGGCGAGTGCATACGCAGCCGGGCGCCCGAGGCGCCGAGGTACGCGCCGGCGAAGGCCAGGTACAGCACCAGCGCCCCGCGCCAGCCCCGGAGCCAGCGCCCGATGCGCGCTCCGTTCGCCTCCATCAGCGCGCCCCCCTGGGCGGCGGCCGCCGGTCGTAGAGGGTCACCATCGGGACGCCTTCGCGCGCCCGAACGTAAGCGGGGCGCGTGGTTCCGTAAGTCTCCCAGAACCACGCCTCGTACTTGGCCCAGTGCTTTTCATAAAAGAGGATCCCGAGCTGCGAGCGGCGGATGCCGTCCTCGCCGAAGCCCGTGTCACCGACGCCCAGCGACAGCCGCCCGTCGCGTTTGTACATCGAGATCGCGTCCGGCAGGACGTCGTGCCAGTAGAGCGCGCGATTTTCGGGCGCGCGCGCGTCGAGGTCCGGCAGCATGGGAAGCACCGCGTACCCCCAGAATTGCCGGTTCATGCCCAGCGAGGCGCCGCCCGCGAAGCCGCCCGCCAGCAGGTTGTAGTGGCCGAGCCCGTCGGGGTGCGCGCGCTGGGTCTCGACGACGGCCGGCAGACAGACCAGCGCCGCCAGCGCCGCGACGCCCGCCGGCACCGCGCGCCGCTCGCGATCGACCGCCGCCGGCGTCGGCCACGCGGCAGCCGCGGCTCGCGCCAGCGCGGCGAGCCCCACGCCCGCCGAGAGCGCGATGTACGGCATCGCCGCCAGGAAGTGCTTCACGCCCCCGAACACGGGCGTCGAAGGGACCGCCAGCACCGCCAGCGGACCGAAGGTCTGCAGCAGGACGAAGGCGCCCGGCGCCCGATCGACGTCGGCGCCCGGGCGCAACCAGCTGGGACTGTCGGCGACGGGCGCCTCGCTCTCGCCGCCCGGCTGGACGGGCTCGCCGCGCCGCCGCCGGGCGAGGACGCCGGCCCCCACCGCCGCCAGCACCAGCGTCGTCACCGGGACCGTCAACCCGGTCTCGACGAACGGCGCCGTGGCCCGCAGCCACTTGCGCGCGGCGGTCGTGGGTGGCTGGTTGAAGTTGCGGCCCAGGTACTCGAAGTTGTAGTGCTCGTGCTCGAGGTGGCGGAGCACGTACGCGCGCGCGCGTGTACTGGGCGCCGCCCACAGCCACGGCCAGTGCAGAAAGAACAGGATCGGGCCCAGCACCAGCATCGACACGAAGGCCAGCGGCACGCGCGGCAGGCGCCGGGCGCGCCAGTCCCCGCGCCGCATCCACAGGTAGTGGGCGACCAGGAAGAATGGAATGAGCCAGGCGTTGTGCTTGACCCCCAGCGAGAGGCCGAACAGCGCGCCGGTGGCGACGCCCCAGCGCGGGTCCCGCAGGGACTTCCAGTAGGCGAACCCGACGGCGAAGGCCATGACCGCGATCGGCACGTCGAAGCAGGCGATCTGCGCGTGGAAGAACAGGTGCGGCTGCGCGAGCGTGAGCACCGCCGCCACGACCGACGGCGCGCGCGGCAGCCATCGCCGCGCGAACCGGAACACCATGGCCACCAGCCACGCCGTCATCAGGATTGCCGGGAAGCGAAACGCGGTCGATTCGCGCGCGAACAGCGGCAACGTGATGTGCCGGCCCCGCACCGGGATGGGGTGCAGCCCGCGCGTCGGACCCGTGCAGTGACAGCGGTGGAAGGCGCGCCACGACAGCCCGAACAGCACCTTCATGACGACCGGGTGGTCGGGGGCGTTGTCGAACCAGTACCGGTCGATGCCGGCCGTCGAGAAGGACCGCCCGGGATGGCCGTGGGCCAGGTTGTCACCCAGCTCTTCGAACCAGCCCCAGTACCGCTCGCCGGCCCGCATGTACTGGGCCTCGTCGCGGCCGATGCCCTGCCCGCCCTCGACGGCCAGCAGCCAGGCGACCGCGCCGACCGCCAGCAGGACCGCGAGCAGGCGGTCGACGCCGCGAGGGCCGAACCGCCTCACCGGCGCGCCTCCGCCGCGAACGCGAACAAGCGGTCGAACGGCGCGGCGGAGGTGATCTCCAGGCGCACGGCCATCGTCCGCCCCTGCTCGGCCGACGTGTCGACGCGCGTCTCGGTCCAGCCGCTGGCGTTGGTGGTCTCGGGCAGGGGAATGCGGCGCTCGCCAATCACCACCTGAGCCTGGACGGTGCCGTTCGCGGCCTTGCGCATCCACGTGTCGTGGAGGCCGGTCGCGACCGCCAGCTCGCGCCCCAGCGGCACGGCCGGGAATTCGATCGACACGGTCCTGCCCGCCTGCGGCTCGGTCATGAGGGCCAGACGCAGCCGCTGGTCGACCTCCACCAGCTTGCGTTGCAGGCCCGGCCCTGCCCCGCCCGGCTGGACGGCGACCCGCGCGTCGGCGGCGTGCGCCACGAAGTCGTAAGTCACGACGGGCGCCTCCCGCTCGATCAGCCGCACCCGGAGCCGCCCGAACGTGCGGTCCACGCGGATGGCGCCCCGCATCCCCTCGGGGCTGCGCGCGCCGCGCTGGCCGACCTCCCACACGCGCGCGTACCGCGCGTCGTCCATGCGCGCCGCCATCTCGGGCGGGATCAGGTCGCCCAGGTGGACGCGCAGGATGGGGTCGGCCCAGAACGGCGCCGCCACGATGAGATCGCCGGGGCGGAACCCTTGCCGGACCGCGGCCGCCGCCGCGTCCCAGTCGCCCTCCGTCGGCGCGCGCGACGGCGCCACCAGCGCCACCGCTGTTTCGACGACGGCCAGCAGCGCGACGGCGGCGGCGCCGCCCAGCGCGAGGCGGGCCCGGCCCGACGGCCAGACCAGCGCGCTCAACGCGCCACCGTCAGCTGAACGATACGTGCGTGCGCCCGCACGGTGTCACCCTCGATCAGCAGCGCCTCGAGCCCGCACGGGCCGGGGGCCGCGCCGGCCGGCACGGGGATCGAGACGCGATCTCTCAGCTGCTGGCCCGCGCGCCAGTGACCAAGCGGCATCAGCCCCGCCACCGGCACGTGTGGCAGCTCGCGCTGCCAGCCCGCGCCGGCCAGCCGGTAGACCAGCCGCGCCCGCGGCGGCAAGCGTCCGCTGGGCGCCCAGTAGATCGCCGCCTCGATCGAGCCGCCGGGCCGGACCACGTCCGACGTCAGGTCGTATCCGCGCACGACCGCGAGATCGCCGACCCGCACCTCGGCCGGATGCGAGGGCGCGGCGGGCGTCCCGCCGGGCGGGGTCACGTCCGCGGCCAGGCGCTGCACGGCCGCCGCCGGGAACCCGAGCCCGGCGACGAGCCGCTTCAGATCGCGCGCCAGCCCCACGCAGGCCGTGTCACCGGCCGGGTCCCAGATGTCGCGCGTTTCGGCGGGGTCGCGCTGCCGGTCGTAGCACTCCGTCGTGCCGCTGGGGCTCTCGTTCCAGATCAGGTGGCGGCGGCTGGTCACGAAGGCCCGCTTCTTCCCCCGCTCCGACGTGACCTCCTGAAACACGGCGCGCGTGTCGCCGTCCGCGGCCGGCGGGCCAGCCAGGTCGGGAATCAGAGAGCGCCCGATGAAGCTCGGCTCGGCGTGGCCGCGCGCCAGGTTGACCAGCGTCGGCGCGATGTCGACGTGGCCGGCCGGCGCGGTCACCCGCCGCGGCGGCAGCCCCGGGACGCGCACGATGAACGGCACCTTCGTCTGCGCCGTGTAGAGGTCGAACCCGTGCTCGGACACGCCGTGCTCGCCAAACCCTTCGCCGTGGTCGCCGGTCAGCACGATCGCCGTGCGGTCCCAGAGGCCGGTCTGGCGCAGATGCTCGAGCAGGCGCCCGAAGTGCAGATCGGTGTAGCGGATCTCGCCGTCGTACAGGTCGACACGCGCGCTGCCGAACGAGGGGACCTCCGCGTGCGGCTCGTACGACAGGTGCGGGTCGTAGTAGTGCAACCACAGGAAGAACTTGTGGTCCCGGTGCGCGTCGACGAACGCGATGGCGTCGTCGGTCATCTCGCGTGATGACGAGCCGCGCGACTCCATCGGCCCGTTCACGGCGACGTGCAGCGCGGCGCGATCAGATCGGTAGAGGTCCATGCCCCGCTCGAAGCCGCGGTGGTCGCCGATGGCGAAGTAGTTGAAGCTGAACATGCCGGCCGTGAAGTAACCGTCGTCGTGCAGCGCTTCGGCCGTGGTCCGCATGTTGCGCCCCATGCGGGGCCACCAGATCGACTCGTCCCAGGTGATGGCGGAGGGCCAGCGGCCCGTCGCGATCGCGGGCATCGAGTAGCGCGTCGAAGGCGCGTGCGCCCACCCGTTCTCGAAGAGCACTCCGGCCGCCGCCAGCGCGTCGATGGCCGGCGACGTCGGCCTCCCGTACCCGTAGCAGCCCAGATGGTCGGCCCGCAGCGTGTCGATCGTGACCAGGAGCAGGTTCAGGTCGGGCGGCACGCTCGCCGGAACCGCCGACATCACGGCCGGCGGCGGAAGCCCGGAGGAGGCGTCCTGTCCGTCGCAATCGGCGTCGATGCCGTCGCCAGGCAGGTCCGAGGCGCCCGGATGCACGTCGGGATCCCCGTCGTCGCAGTCACCGCCCCCCAGCGCGCGCGCGTAGCCGTCGCCGTCGCCGTCCAGCAGCGCCTGCCCGACCTGCAGGACGGGGCCGACCAGCGCCGCGCGCGCGCTGCCGGCCTTGCGCGCCCCTTCCACCTCCGCGGCGCGAAAGAGGGCGAGGACCGCCGCGAGCCCGATCGCAGCCGCCCCAGCCAGCGTCGCGCCGCGCCTTCCGGGCAGTCGCCTGCGCAGCGCCAGCACCAGCGCGCTGCCACCGGTCACGATCGCGGCGGCGACCAGCAGATCGGTCCAGGGGGCGAAGCGCAGGTCGTCCTCCCAGAAGATCCGACCGACGACCAATCCCACCAGCGCGAAGCCGCCCGCGGCCAGCGCGGCCCAGCGCCGCCAGGCAGGCCCGCCGGGAGCATCCGCCGCGCGACTCAGGAGCCAGGGCAGCAGGAACGCCGCCAGGGCCGACCAGGCGCTGCGCTCGATCAGCGCGAGCCCGTGCAGCGGCGCCCGGGTCCGCGCGACAGCCGCGAAGATGACGGCCCCGGCCGCCAGGACCGCCGCCGGCGCGGCCACGACGAAGGCT
>CAZPUH010000779.1:0-7696 GCA_964589215.1 uncultured Myxococcales bacterium
GCGAAGAGGCCGTCGAAGAGGATGTACGACAGCAGGTCGGCCTCGTTGGCGCCGCGGGCCGTCGCCAGGCGGCGCAGCAGCTGGATGCCGGGGCCGCCGCCGCTGCCCTTGAACCGGCCGGACCGCGCGACCTGCGCCGCGATCTCGCCCAGGTCCGACGACGGGCGAATCATGTATTCGCCGACGATGCGGTACGGGGCGCCGCGCATCGTCGTGACGACCTCGTCGAAGCGCGCCACGTGGTCGGGGCTGCCGGTCGCGCGGACCGCCTCGATGACGGCGTTGAACCGCCGCAGTCGGTCCAGGTCGTAGTCGATGTGGTCCAGCAGAAAGGCGTCCAGGACCTTGCCGACCAGGAAGGCCGCCCCCGGGAACGGCATCGACTCTTCGGGGACGGCGTTGGTGGCGGGCTGCTGGCGGAGGCCGATCACCAGCACTTTGTCGGCGCCCAGGCGCAACGCGGGCGACAGCGGGGTGTTCTGCCGGAGGCCTCCGTCGCAGAAGAAGCGCTCGCCGATGCAGATGGCCGGGAACAGGATGGGCAGCGCCGCGGAGGCCAGCGCGTGCTCGGGGCCGATCGTGACCGACTGCGCCCGCACGAAGGGGTCCTTGCTCCACCCCGGGGCCTGGCCGCGCGCGCTCTGGATGAAGACGACGGTCTTGCCGCTGCCGATGTCGGTCGCCGTGACCGAGAGCGATTCGAGGTGGCCCGCCCGGATGTTGTCGCCGATGTGGCTCCACGGAATCAGGCGGCGGACCATGCGCTCGAGCTGCTTGGTCTGCACGATGCCACCCAGGTGGCGCTGCCCCTCGACGTCCTCGATGTGGCCGCTGCCGAGCAAGGTGGCGGGGGCGCGCATGAACTCCTTCACGCCGAAGCTCACCATCTCTTCGAGCACGAAGCTCTCCCAGCGGTCGACCAGGATCCGCCCCTGCTGTTCCGGGATGTCGGACGTCGCGCCGAAGAAGCAGGCGTGGATGGCCCCGACGGAGGTGCCACAGATGATGTCGAACTGGACCTGCCCGCCCAGGTCTCCCGCGAGGTCCTCGCGGATGTACCTCATCACGCCGGCCTCGTAGGCGCCACGCGCGCCGCCTCCGGACAGCACGAGGGCTACCCGAGGACGGTCGCCGCGAGTTCGGGGTCGCGTCGGCGCGCTCATCCCAGTCGCTCCAGATTATGCGTCCCACGCAAACGCGCAAGCTCGAACATCGACGAGGCGGAGATCCTTTGCGGAGAATGGCCGGTCGGGATACGACGGAGGTCGGGCGATGAAGTGGACGGCGTGGCTGCGGGACCCGCGGATCTGGTCGCTGGCGGCCGCGATTGCGATCCCGCTGGTGTTCATGGCGCCGATGATCGTGTTCTGTCCGTCGGGCGGCGCCTGTCAGGCCAGCCTGAACCGCATCGGCGCCACCGACGATTGGCGACATTTCGCGACGCTGTGGGAGGCCGCGCGCGTCGCGCTGCGCGTCTTTCATCAGTTTCCGTCGTGGAACCCTTACCACTGCGGCGGGATCGTCCTGTTTCAAGAGCCCGAGGCGCCGTTTCCCGGGCCGCTGTTCCTGCTGACGTTCTTCTGGTTACCGGCCGCCGTCGGGATGAAGGTCTGGATCTTCGTTCATTTGCTGGCCGCGACGCTGGGCGCCCGCGCCCTGGTTGCCGACGAGGGGGGCGGCGCGTCCGAACAGATCCTGGGCGCGGCGCTGGTGGCCGCCTGCGGCTTCTTCGCCGAGCACATCGGCGGCGGCCACCTCTCGTTCACACCGTTCCTGTATCTCCCGGCCATCGTCTGGGCGTTTCGGCGGGCGTTGGCTGCGCCGCCGGCGGATTTTCGCCACGCGGTCGTCGCCGCGGCGCTGCTGGCGACGACGGTGCTGGAAGGGGGGACCTATCCGGCGCCGCTGATGGCCGTCGCGCTGGCGGCTGAGACGCTGGCGCGACTGGGCGCGCGGGCCGAACGACGGGCGCTGCTGCGGACGGTGCCGGTGATCTTGCTGCTGGCGGCGCTGTTGTCGGCGGTGCGGCTCTTGCCGGTGCTGGCGTTCCTGCGCGAGCATCCGCGCCCCGAGCCCATCGACGACTTCCTGCACATCAGTGAGGTGTTCGCCTTCTGGACCACGCGGGAGCACGGCCGCGGCATGCCCGGCCATCGCTACGTCTGGCCCGAGTACGACGACTACGTCGGCTTCGTCCCGGTGGCGCTGATGCTGGTGGGCGCCGGCCTGGCCGTGTTCGGGCGGAGAGACCCCGCGCGGCGCGTGCGCCGCATCGACCTGGCCGTGCTGGTCGTCCTGGTCTGGTGCGCGCTGGGCGGCAACCGCGGCGCGTCCCTGTTCCAGCTGCTGCACGCGCTGCCGGTGTTCGATTCGCTGCGCGTGCCGTCGCGGTTCCTGGGGCCCGCGATGGTGGCGTTCGCGCTGCTCGCGGCGTCGGCGCTGGGCGTCGGGCGGCGGTGGGTCGCGGCGCGCTGGCCGGCCTTGGCGACGGCGGCGACCGTGGGCGCGGCCGCGATCGCGCTGGGAGTCGCCCGGGACGTGACGCTGACCAACCGGCGCCTCCTGCAGCAGGGGATCGATCCGCCGCTGCCCGACGGCGCGGCGCGCACGGACTTCTTCCAGAACCCCGGCGCTGCCTACTGGCGGCTGCCTGCCTTCCCCGTCGAGGGGTACGGGACGCCGGGGTGCTACGTGGCGCTCGACTGGAAGGCGTCGCCCTGGCTGTGGCTGGGGCACAGCCCGCAGACCTTCGTTCAGCCGCTGGCGGCCGGCACCGTCACGCCGGCGTCCTGGACGCCGAACCGGCTCGAATACGACATTCGCCTGAACGCGCCGGCGACGGTGGTGGTCAATCAGAACTACGACACCGGATGGCGGGTGGATGGCGGCCAGGGCGCCTTCGCCGGCAGCTTCGTGCCGGGCGAGGCGCGCCTATCGCACGACGTGCACGCACATGGACTTCTGGCCGTCGACCTGCCGGCGGGGGCGCATCACCTGGTGCTGCGCCACCGGCCGCCAGGGTTGTGGCTGGGCGCCTTTCTGACCACGGTCGGAATGTTGTTGTCGGTGGCCGGGCTGCGGCGGCGGCGCGCGAAGCTGTTATCCTGATTGTATGGGCGCCCCTTCGACCACGCTTTCGCCCGGCGGCGGGTTCCTGCTCGAGCCGACCGGATCGGTGACTGTGTTCACGCCGGAGATGCTCACCGACGAGCAACGGATGATGAAGGAAACGGCCGACGACTTCGTCGCGCGCGAGGTGATGCCGCGCGTGTCGGACATCGAGGCCAAGAAGCCGGGCCTCATGCGCGAGCTGCTGCAGAAGGCGGGCGCCGTCGGTCTGCTGGGACACGACATCCCCGAGGCGTACGGCGGCCTGGGCGGCGACAAGACCAGCTCGAGCCTGATCACCGAGGCGGCCAGCAAGCAGGGCTCGTACGCGGTCAGCTTCGGCGCGCACGTCGGCATCGGGACCATGCCGCTGGTCCTGTTCGGCACGGCCGAGCAGCGCCAGAAGTATCTCCCGAAGCTCGCCACCGGCGAGAGCATCGCCGCCTACGCGCTGACCGAGCCGGGTTCGGGGTCGGACGCGCTCGCCGCCAAGACCAAGGCGGTGAAGTCCGCCGACGGCAAGAGCTGGAAGCTGACCGGCTCGAAGCTCTACATCACGAACGCGGGCTTCGCGGACCTCTTCACGGTGTTCGCGAAGGTCGACGGCGAGCAGTTCACGGCCTTTCTGATCGAGCGCGGCGCGCCCGGGCTGACCATCGGGCCCGAGGAGCACAAGCTGGGCATCCGCGGCAGCTCGACCTGCCCGCTGTACCTGGAGGACTGCACGATCCCGATCGACGCCGTGCTGGGGACGATCGGTCAGGGGCACAAGATCGCGTTCAACATCCTCAACATCGGGCGCTGGAAGCTGGGGGTGGGCGCCGTCGGCGGCGCCAAGTACTGCCTGGAGCTGGGCGTGAAGTTCGCGCGCGAGCGCAAGCAGTTCGGCAAGCCCATCGCCGAGTTCGATCTGATCCGCAAGAAGCTGGGCGACATCGCGATGAACACGTACGTCGCGGAGTCGATGGCGTTCCGGACGGCGGGGCTGCTGGACGCGCGCTCGGCGGCGATCGACCCGGCCGATCCGCAGGCGCAGAAGAAGGAGATCGACGGCATCGAGGAGCACGCCATCGAGGCGTCGATCATCAAGGTGTTCGGCTCCGAGATGATGCACGCCAGCGCCGACGAGACGCTGCAGATCTTCGGCGGGGCCGGCTACATCGCCGACTACCCGATCGAGCGGGTCAGCCGCGACGCGCGCATCAACCGCATCTTCGAGGGGACCAACGAGATCAACCGGCTGCTGGTGCCGGGGACGTTGCTGAAACGCGCGCTGACCGGGCGCCTGGCGCTGATGACGCTGGTCGCGCAGGTGCAGCAAGAGCTGGCGGACCCGATCAAGATCGACCGCCGGATCCCCGACGGCCCGCTGGGGCGCGAGCGGAAGAAGTGCGACTTCGCGAAGCGGGCCATCGCTTACGGCGCGTCGCTGGGCGTGCAGAAGTACATGCAGCAGATCTCGGAGAAGCAAGAGCTGCTGGGCGGCCTGGCGGACGCGCTGATCCTGACGTTCGGGATGGATTCGGCGATCTCACGGACGCTGCAGCTCATCGCCACCAAGGGCGAGGCGGCCAGCCAGATCCCGATCTACATGACCCAGCTCTTCGTGGCGAACGCGCACGAGCAGGTCTTCCACCTGCTGCGCGAGATGATGATGTGGATGTCGCAGGACGAGGAGTGGGGCCGCGAAGTCCGCGACATCAACAACTACTACAACCTCGATCGCGTCAACACGTTCTCCCTGCGCCGGAAGATCGCCAAGCACGTCATCGAAGCCGGCGGTTACGCGCTGTAGCGCAGGTGCTTCGCGCGTAGGTCGTCCATCAAGGCGGCCCACGCGCGCGGGCCGGCCTCTTGCAGCTCGCGGAGCTGTTTGCGGGCCGGGGCGTCCAGCTTCTTGGCGTCCGGGAGCCAGCGTGACCCCCAGGCCCCGATCTGCACGATGACCGGGAGCAGGGCGATGGCCTTCTCCGTGAGCGAGTAGATCGCCTTCTGCTTGTGAGTGGGATCGTCGGACTTCGTCAGCAGCCCCTCATCGACCAGGCGGGCCAGGCGGTTGGCGAGGATGTTCGAGGCGATGCGCTCGTCGGACTGCATCAGCTCGCGAAAGTGGCGCTTCCCCGCGAACATCATGTCGCGCAGGACCAGCAGGGTCCAGGCGTCGCCGAAGATCTCCAGCGAGAGGTTGATCGGGCAATACGAACGCGGCTCGGCGGTGGCAGCCATTTAATTGCTTGCAATTTACAAGCGGATCGATAAGTTGGCAACTGGTTGTGAAACGCAAGCTAATTCCGGAGGACGCCATGACCGAAGTGACCGCCATCGCCAGGCTGAAGATCCACGCGGGCAAGCTCGAGGAGTTCAAGCGCCTCGCCGCCCTGTGCGTCGAGTCCGTTCGGACCAAGGACTCGGGCACGCTGCAGTACGACTATTTCTTCGACGACGCGCAGGCCGAGTGCATCGTGTTCGAGCGCTATCGCGACTTCTCGGCCATGCGCCAGCATCTGGACAACATCGGCAGCGAGCTCATGCAGGCGCTACCCAGGGTGTGCTCGATGTCAGGCGACATCTTCGCGACCCCGACGCCCGAGATCAGGAAAATGATCGAGGGGCTGGACATCCGGCTGTACGCGCCCTACCAGCTGCACGAGGGATCATGACGACCCGAGAGATCGCGGAGCGCCTGGTCGCCCTCGTGCGCAAGGGGAAGGCCGAACGGGCGCAGCGAGAGCTGTTCGCCGAGGTCGCAATCAACGTCGAGCCGTACGGCACGCCGACCTTCCCGCGCGAGACGAAGGGCCTGCCGGCCATCCTCGAGAAGGGCCACAGATTCGGCGCGATGATCGAGCAGGTGCACGCGATCTCGATCTCCGACCCGCTGGTGGCCGGCGACGCATTCGCCTACGCGATGCAACTGGACGTGACCGTGACGGGGCACGGCCGGCTGAGCGTGGACGAGCTCTGCATCTACGAAACCAAAGACGGGAAGATCGTCTCCGAGCGCTTCACGTCGCGACTTCCGGTCTGAGGCGCGGTCTCCTCGCGAGAGCGGACGCGCCCGCGGCGCTACGGGATGCGCTTCCAGCTGGGCTTGAAGGCCGCGGAGTAGGTCGGCGGGCCGTCGGAGAGGACGTAGTCGACGCGCCGGTTCTTGGGCTCGTCGGTGTTGTCGGCTGTCTTCACCTCGGGCGAGGTCTCGCCGAAACCCTCGAAGGCGATCGGCAGCTTGACGCCGCGCTTGCGGAACCAGGCGGCGATCGAGCGGGCGCGGTCCTGCGAGAGCTTCAAGTTCGTCGCGGCGCTTCCGACGGTGTCGGTGTGCCCGGCGATGTACAAGGTGATGCCGGGGTGCATGCGGCCGTGCTCGCGGTCCTTGGCCAGGACTTCGTCGAGCTTCGTGTAGGCGGCTTCCAGCTTGGGCGTCTCGGACGGCTGGATGTCGGCCGACCCCGTCGCGAAGTTCACGTCCTCGTGCGGGATCGGCACGAACCACGGGGCCAGCTCGACGCCGACCCAGTTCCCCTGCGCGTCGTAGGCCCGCACTTCGATGCGGCCGACGGGCGCGTCGCTGGACGGGCTCCAGGTCACGATCAGCGGCGTGCCGGCGGGGCGGCCGGTGAAGTCCTGCTCCTCGTCGGCCAGCGGCGCCTCTGAATCGGCGAAGACCTGTACCTTCACCTTGCCGGCGGGGTGAGACATCTTCACCTCCAGCCGATGCGCCTTGAGATCGACCTTGGACTTGTCGACCTGCACCTTGAGTGGGCTGCCGGCGGCAGCCAGCATCGTCGCCAGCAATGCGACCCGGATCACGGCGCCATCCTAACATCAGGAAGCGGGGCCGACGCTCGCGATATAGTTCCGCCGTGACCTTCCTTTATCGCCTGGCGATGCCGCTCGCGCTGCTGGCCTGGGTCGGGTGCGCGACGACCGTGACCCCGCAGATCGACTCCGCCTTCGCCGCGCGCGCGTACACGCCGGGGCGGATCGCGGTGCTCCCCCCCGACGTGTTCCTGGTGCTCGATCAGCTGGGCGACAACGATCCCGCGGCCTCGGCGGCCCTCGGCCAGCAGGTCTCGGCCGAGACGATCCGGGCTGTCTCCGACGGGTTGAGCCGCCGCGGGTACGACGTCGACCTCTCGTCTGGATGGGACGGCGTCCACGGCCCCGACGGCTCCGTCCTGGTCGGCGGCGACGAAGTGGGCGCGCTCGCGCGCAGCATCGTCATGTTCGGCAACAGCGCCGACGGCGCCGTCACGGGGCAGCTCGCCACGCCGGCGCAGATCGCGCCCGAGCTGGCGGCGCGCGTCGGCTGGGCGACCCAGGCCGGCGCCGTCCTCTACGTCAACGTCAAAGGCGTGGTCACGACGCCGGGCAAGCAGGCCGCGACGGTGCTGGCGGTGGTCTTCATCGTGGTCATCATCGCCGCGATCATCGTGGCGGCGACCAGCAGCCGAGGCGGGGGCGGCGGCCACGCGACGCCGTCGCATTCGTCGCCGGGGTTCCGCGCGCCGGCGGCGGGCCGCGCGCCATCGGCGGTTCCGCTGCGCGCGCCCCCGCGGACCGCGGCGCCTGCCATCGCCTCGCGCAC
>CAZPUH010000780.1:0-1144 GCA_964589215.1 uncultured Myxococcales bacterium
TCAAGGACGAGCAGACCGGCGTCTATCACATGTTCGCTTCACGCTGGAAGCAGTCGGACGGCCACGGCGGGTGGCAGAACGACTCGCACTGCGTTCACGCGACGAGCAACAGTCTGTTCGGCCCCTACACCGATCAGGGGCTCTGCTTCCCCAACGACAACGGGGGGATGTGTCACAACGTGAACGCGCTGAAGCTGAAGACCGGCGACGCCAGCGGCAAGCAATACGCCATCACCTGCAGCGGCGGCGTCGCGGGCAGCGGGCGCGCGTACGGCGCGGCCTCGCTCGACGGTCCTTGGACGTACCTGGGAAACCTGCAGCTGGACCCGAACGGCTACAGCGGCGAATACAGCACGGCGGACAACTTTCGCGAGATGTTGCGCGCCGACGGCCAGCAGTACGAGTGCATCAACAGCCGGCTCGGCGTCGCCGACAATCTCCTCGGCCCCTACAAGGACCAGCTCGCCAACAACTTCACCAGCACCGTGTCCGGCTCGCCGACCGTCAACATGGAGGACCCGTTCCTGTTCTACGCGGGCGGCGTCTACCACGTGATGTTCCATCAGTGGAGCAGCGGCCAGGCTTTTCTCTACACGTCGCAGGACGGCATCCACGGCTGGAAGCTGGATCCGGGCGTCGCCTACGACCCGGCGACCAACATGGTCCGCTACACGGACGGCACCGTGAACCACTGGCCAATCATGGAGCGCGCCAGCGTCTACGTCGAAAACGGCCACGCCGTCGCGCTGACGTTCGCCGTCCTGAACGTGCAGAAGGCCGACGACCACGGCAACGACGGCAACGGCAGCAAGATCATCGTCGTGCCGTTCAACGGCCGCGCTTACGACTGCGACCACTTCAACGTCGGTTGCGACGCCGGAAACGACGGCGGCACCGCCATGGACGGCGGACCCGGCAAGGACGCCGGGGACGCGCGGCGGGATGCCGGAACGACGGCCAGCGGTGGGCGCGGCGGCGGCGCGGGAGGGCGAGGCGCAGCGGGCGCGGGCGGGCACGCGGGCGGCACTGCCGGGGGCAGCATCGGCGGAACGTCTGGCGTCGCGACGGGCGGAACGGCCGGCCGCAGTGCGATGCCCTCCACGGGCGGCGCGGCGGGGGCCGCCGTCGCCGGCGGATCAGGTGG
>CAZPUH010000781.1:0-12398 GCA_964589215.1 uncultured Myxococcales bacterium
CGGCGGAGCCGGCGGGATCACGACCGCCACGGGCACGGGCGGCGGCGGGGGCGCGGGCGTGGGGGGCCAGGCCGGCTCCTCGACGGCGACCGGTGTCGCGGGTCGTGGCGCTGCTGGCGGCCGCGCCGGCACCGGGGGTCACGCCGGGGCGACGGGTGGCACGGGTGGCCCCTCGAACGCCAGCTCCGACGGCTGCAGCTGCGACACCTCCGGCTCACCCGCCAGCGGGTGGAACCTGACGCTGCTCCTGGGCGCGCTTGGCCTGGTCGTGTCGCGCCGGAGCAGCCGCCGCTCGAACGGCCGCGCGTGAACGAAAGCCCGGCCCCCTCACGGAGGCCGGGCCCACCAATCACCACCCCGTCCCGAAATCGAAGCGGACCAGCGCTCTAGTCGTAGCTGAGGGCGAGGGCGATCCGGAAGAAGCCGCCGCGGGGCGCCAGCGGCCCGAGATCCAGTGACCCGGCCTTGTCGCTGTCGCTGCCCAGGGACGGCGACAGCACCAGGCTCTGGGAGGGCGCCCAGCCATAACCGCCGTCGGCCACCAGCCAGGCGCCGATCCGCGGGCGGGCCACGGTGCCCAGCTTCAGCGCGGCCCCAGCGCCGAGGTCCAGCGCGAACGTGTCGAAGGTCGCCTGCATCGTCGCGCCCGCCGGGGACGAGGCGTCGTCGATCTCCGCGGAGCCGTGCAGCAGCCCCGGCGCGAGGCGCGCGAAGAAGTAGAGGCGCGACGCGGGCTGGTAGCGCCCTTCGACCAGCGCGGACACGCGGGTCATGTGCAGGTCGGTGGCGCTGCCGCGCGCGTGGGCGCTGGAAGCGCCCACGTCCAGCCCGACTCCGCCCGCGAGCGACAGCTGGTTGCGGCGCACCAGCGCGCCCGTGCCCGCCACTGAAAACTGCACGAACGCGTCGTCGCTGGAGAACGGATCGTAGCCTGCGCCTTTGATGTAGAGCGTGCGGACGCCGGCGGCCAGCATCCAGCGGGGCGCGCCTGCCGCGGCCGGCGGCGGCGCGGGCAGGCGGTTCCAGTCCAGGGTTGGCGGCGCGTCTGCGGGCGCCTGGGCGCGCGCAGCGGCAGAAGCCAGGGTCAGGGCCAGCGCGACCGAAACACCCGCGCGAATCATGGCGAACCTCCCAGCAGAAGGCCGCCGTACAGGCGGCGGGTCGAATCGTCCAGCGTCTTCGCGTCGTAGACCGTCGCCCCGATGCCGCCCTGGTCGTGCAGGATCACGACCGCCGGGTTGTCGGCGGCGCGCGCGACCTCGTACACCCCCGACACTTGCCGCTCGATGAGCAACGAGCGCGGCAGGAGCTGCTGCCCGAGGTCGGTGGCCGAGACCGTCTCCCCGTAGGCGACGTACGTCCACACCTGGTCGCCGAGGGGCGAGATGCTGAGCGAGACGTCGGTGGTCGACGTTTGCAGCGGCGCCGCCGTCCGGTTCGCCAGGTTCAAGATGTAGAAGTCGCTCGCGTTGCGGGTCTGCAGCACCTTCAGCCGATCGTTCGGCGTGGGCACGTTCAGGACGGCCGCGACCATGTCGGTGACGCCGACGGTGTCGATGCTGCGGTACGACTGGCAGCCGGTCTGACCCAGCTCCCAGAACGCCACGCCCTCTTGCCCCTGGATCGAGCTGCCGTTCCAGAGAAGGGCCACGTCCGTGGGGACGCTGGGCGCCGCCGCCACGGCGTCGCAGCTCCCGGCCGTCCCCAGCGCGTTCGTCACCACCGACAGGTTCTGGTACGGCGCCGGCAGCGCGACGTCCGTGCGCAGGCTGGTCGTCGGATCGATGAGGGTGGCCTTCTTCAGCGACGGGACCAGCGCCGCCAGCCGCAGGCCGCTGTCGGTGTTCACGAAGGCGATGTCGCTGGCCACGCCGCCGACGTCGTTGAGGTTGACCGTCGGCAAGAAGCCGTTGCCCGCCGGCGCGCCATGCGCGTCGACGTTGGGGACGAACTGCAAGGTCACGACGTCATGGTCGTTGGCCAGCCGCACGCCCACGCACGCGCCGTGCGTGGCGTCGCCCGCGTAAACCGCGATGCCGGCCGGCGACAGCAGCTGCGTGTTCGAGCCGCTGGTCAGCGGCACCGTGATCTCGGGCAGCTCGCTGTCGAGCCGCAGCAGCGACAGGTCCTGATCCGACTCCACGATCAGCAGCGACTGCATCCCCACGGACGCCGGAAGCTGCAGCGGGGCCGTGAAGGTGAAACGCTGCGGATGGCCGCCGAAGCTCATCAACGTGTGGGGCGCCGCCGTCACCGGACCCGAGGCTTGCGTCAGGTCGATCACCAGCAGCTCGTTCGGGTTCTGCACGGCGGGTTGGCTGACGTCCGTGCTGGGGTAAAGGACCAGCCAGTGCCCACCCGGGTCCACGGCCATCCCGCCCAGCGGGTCCGTCAGGTTCATGAGGTCGTAGCGCTGGGGCGGCTGGTCCGCGCTGACCACGGTGATGGACGGGACCTCGGTCGGCCGCCCGTCGCCCAGCCGCGCGCGATGCCCGGCCGACGCGACGAACAGCTTCCTGCCGTCGGCCGACGTGGCGGCGTTGAGCACGCCGGTGCCGACGGGGACGAACGTCGTCGTCAGCGTCTGGCCGGGCCCGGGCGTCAGCAGCGCCACCCGATTCGCGGGCGCGTCGACGATGGCCACTGCGGTAAACAGGTTGAACGTCAGCGGTCCGCTCTGCACGAACTCCGACCAGAACGGCGCGCGCCCGCCGCACCCGGCGACGGTGGCGGCGAGGAAGAGCAACGGCAGGTGAACGGACCGTTTCATGGGCTGGTTCCTCCGTCGGGGGCGCTGGATTGCGCCCAGTCGACGACGCTGGCGCCGATCTCGAACCCGGTCAGCGTGCGCGCCTGACCGCTGTCCAGCGCGATGAACGTGATCCGACCCTCGGCGTTCTTCTGGGCGACGTAGCCCTGGTTCGCCCCCGCCAGGACGCCCACGGCGATGGGCGGGCTGGCCAGATCGATCTTCTGCACGTGCAGCGACGGGAACTGCCCCACGTACACGCCGTAGATCTGCTTCTGGTCGTCGCGCTCGGTGATCAGCACGCGATCGCCCGCCGGCGTGATGGCCACCGCCTGCGGTGGGACGTCCGTCTCCTGGATCGCCGCCGGCAGATCCGCCGCCAGCGGGACCAGGCTGAAGGCGCGCGTCGGCTTCTGCGAGGGCGGCGGCCCCGCGTCGGGCCGGGACGCGGTCCCGCCGTCCACGTGCGCGGAGGCGCCGGCGTCGACCGCCGGCGGTGGGCTTTCGCTGTGAAACACGACGGCGTTCGAGCCGTCGGGCGTCGCGAACACCGCCAGCACCGGCGCGTGCAGCTTCACGACGCGATAGGCCGGCGACGCCCCCAGCGTCAACACCGTCACCCGCTGGGCGGCGACGGCGTTCGTGTACAGCAGGACCGACTTGCCGTCGGCGGAGATCGACGCCGAGCCGATCGTCTCGCCCGCGATCGTGACGTGCTGGACCTTCGAGTCGTCGGGCAGGCCCGCACCCAGCGGAATGACGGCCACCTCGGCCGTGTCGCGTACGACGGCGATCGCGGCCGCGCCGTCGGGCGTCACGTCGAGGTCGGTCACGGCGCCCGACAGAGCAATCTCCCCCAGCGCGCCGCTCGTCAGGTCCAGCACGCCGATCGAGGCGCTCCCCTCGCGGCGGATCAGAGCCAGCTGGCCGTTAGGCGTGATCGACACGTCGCGCGTGTCGGCGTCGTCCGTCGGGTCGGTCGTCAGCGCCAGGTTACGGGTCACGCGCGGGCCGGACGCCGCCGACAGATCGATCACCGACACGCCGTCCTCGGTGACCGCGAAGGCCGCCGATTCGTCCACCGCGTAGGCGACCTCGACCGGGCGAAACCCGACGGACAGCACGGTCCGGGCCGGCGGCGTGGCGGCCAGATCGATCACCGTGACCGCCTGGTAGCCCTTCAACGGGTCTGCGGCGGTCACCGCGCGCGCGTCGGTCCAGGCGGTGACCCAGCGACCGCCGGGCGACACGGCCAGCGCGTTCGCGCCGGGCGCGACGCCGCTGACCGTGTTCTTGGTGAGCGCGCCGGTGGCCGAGATGCGCAGCACCGTCGCGTCGTCGGACAGCACGTTCAGCACGACCACCGCGTCGCCGCTGCCGGTGGGGATGGGCGCGATGTACGTCGGCGCGTTGCCCGCTTCGACGGTGTGCACCTGCAGCGTCGCGCCCGCGACGTAGGCGACGCGCCCGCTGTCGGGGTTGGCGACCCAGATGTACCGGCCGGTCGCGACGGGAATCTCGTACGAGCTCTCGACCTCCGTCTCGGGCGGCAAGCTCGAAGACCCACCGGTGCCGGGGGAGTTGCCCGTGCCGGTGCCCCCGTTCGTCGCCCCGGTGCCCCTGGACCCGCCGAACCCGCTCGACGTGCCGCCGCTCGTCCCTCCGGACTCACTCGCGCCCGCACAACCGGCGGCCACCGACAGCAACAATGCGATGGTTGGTAGCCTCATGCCCCCAGGCGAGAAGGCAACCAGCATGCCACCGCAACCCGCGGCGCCGCCCGGTTTTGCAGCGCCACACCGGCGCGCTCGACTGGTGGATCGCGACAGGAATGTCGTGCCGGCGCCGCTCGGGAATTTTCAAGCTTTTCTCGCGCGCGGGGACGGCTACCCTGGCCGCGCATGTCGACGGTGACGTTCCCCGATTGGCTCGCCCAGCAACACCCGGGCATCCCGCTTCCCGGCGCGCGCGCGATCCTGGCGCTGGCCGAGGGGGGCGCGACGGTGCCGTTCATCGCGCGATACCGCAAGGAACAGACGGGGAACCTGGACGAGGTCGCCATCCGCCAGGTGCTGGACGCCCACGAACGCTGGGAGGGGCTGCTGAAGCGGCAGACCTTCATCGTCGAGGAGATCGCGCGCCAGGGAAAGCTCACGCCCGAGCTGGAAGCGCGCGTGCGCGCGACGTTCGACGAGACGCTGCTCGAGGACCTGTACCTGCCCTACAAGCAGAAGCGCAAGACCAAGGCCCAGACCGCGCGCGACGCCGGCCTGCAGCCGCTGGCGGACTGGCTGTGGGGCGCCGCGCACGGCGAGATCGCGGCCGGCGCCGAGACACCCGAGGCGCGCGCGGCCCAGTTCGTCGACGCCGAGAAGGGGGTCGCCGACGCTGCCGCCGCGCTGGCGGGCGCGACCGACATCGTCATCGAGCGCCTGTCCGAGGACGCGGCGCTGCGGCAGCAGGTGCGCGCCGCGCTGTTCGAGCGGGGCTGCGCCCGCACCCGCAAGGGCGAGAAGGCCAAGACGCCCAGCCGGTTCGAGAACTATTTCTCCTATCAAGAGCCCGTGCGCGAGCTGCTGAAGCCCGAGGCGTCACACCGATACCTCGCCATGCGGCGCGGCTGGATGGAGGAGGAGCTGGTCCTGTCGCTGGGCGGCCCGCTGGGCGACGACGGCACCACGGATCCGCTGGGTGACGAGCTGGTGGCCGCCTTCGAGGCGGTCGCCTGCCCGCCGGCCGGCGCGTCGTTCGCGGGCGCCACCCTGCTGAAGCGCGCGGCGCGGCTGGCGTATCGCGTTCACGTGGCGCCGTCGATCGAGTCCGAGATCCACAAGTCGCTGCGCGAGGTGGCCGACGCGGCCGCGATTCGCGTCTTCGCCGACAACGTCCGCAAGCTGCTGCTGGCCGCCCCGTATGGGCCCAAGCCGGTGCTGGGCGTGGACCCGGGGCTGCGCACCGGCTGCAAGCTGGCGGTCGTCGATGCCTCCGGGCGCTACGTCGGCTCGGGGGTCCTGCACCTCGAGACGCCGGGGGGCAAGGCGGCGGCGGCGCCCGTCCTCGCCCAGCTGGTCAAGGAGGGCGGCATTCGCGCCGTCGCCGTCGGCAACGGCACGGCGGGCCGCGAGACGGAGACCTTCGTGCGCGAGACGCTGCGCCACTTCCAGATCGACGTCCCGGTCGTCATGGTCAGCGAGGCGGGCGCCAGCGTGTACAGCGCCAGCGACGCCGCGCGCGAGGAGTTTCCCGACCTGGACGTCACCGTGCGCGGCGCGATCTCGATCGCGCGCCGCCTGCAGGACCCGCTGGCGGAGCTGGTGAAGATCGATCCCAAGAGCATCGGCGTCGGGCAGTACCAGCACGACGTCTCGCAGACCGGGCTCAAGAAGAGCCTCGACGAGGTGGTCGACTCCTGCGTCAACCAGGTGGGCGTCAACGTGAACACCGCCTCGGACCACCTGCTGGGGCACGTGTCCGGGATTGGCCCCGGTCTGGCGCGCGCGATCGTCGAGCACCGGGCGAAGACGGGCCTCTTCCGCTCGCGCGAGGCGCTGCTGGAGGTCCCGCGCTTCTCGAAGAAGACGTTCGAGCAGGCAGCCGGCTTCCTGCGGGTGCCGGACTCGGCCGAGCCGCTCGACAACACGGGCGTCCACCCCGAACGCTACGCGGCGCTGGCGCGTGCCGCGGCGGAGCTAGGCGTCTCGACGAAGGACTTTCTGGGCGCCGGCGTGAAGCTGGTCAAGCAGGCCGCCTCGCTGAAGAAGGAGCTGGGAGACTTCACGTTCGCGGACGTCGTGCGCGAGCTGGAGAAGCCGGGACGCGACCCGCGTGAGACGTTCGTGCCGTTCTCGTTCCGCGCCGACATTCACGAGCTGAAGGATCTTCAGCCCGGCATGGTGTGCCCCGGCATCGTCACCAACGTGACCAACTTCGGCGCGTTCGTCGACATCGGCGTCCACCAGGACGGCCTGGTTCACATCTCGCAGCTGGCCGATCGGTTCGTGAAGGATCCCAAGGACGTCGTCAGCGCCGGCGACCGCGTCACCGTGCGCGTGCTGGAGATCAAGCTCGACAAGAAGCAGATCGCGCTGACGATGAAGAGCGAGCGCTCGACGGAGCGGCCGGCGCCCGGCAACGAACGCCGGCCGGCCGGCGAGGACCGACGCCCCGGTGGAAACGACCGACGTCCCGCCGGAAACGACCGGCGGCCGGCTCCGGCGGCGCCGCCGAAGGCCGCCGCGCCGTTCAACAACCCGTTCGCGGCGGCGCTGGCCAACAAGACGCCGCCCCGTCGCTGACGGGGCGCGCGCGTCGGACTACTTGCCGTAGCCGGCGGCGACGATGTTCGCCTGGATGAGGTCGTCGGTCGCGTCCGAGGAGGCGCCCATCGTCATCGCGCCTTCGAACCAGATCCCCGTGCCCGTGTTCGAGCCGTCGCCGCCCGTCGCCAGGATGATGGCGCCCTGCTTCTTCTGCGGGCTGTATCCCGGCGGCCGCGCGCCGTAGTTGTTCGTGCTCGCGCTGAACTTGTACGCGAGCTTGCCGGACTGCGAATTGCCCGCCTTCAGCGCGAAGCATCCGGAGCTGGTCAGCCCGCTGGGGCAGTCCTTGGCCGAGAGACCCTTCAACATGGCCGTCACGTAGTTCATGCCGGTGATGGACGTGTTGCTGGCCACCTTGGCCGAACCGTTCTCGTAGCCTTCGAACATGCCGTTTTCGAGGTCGGCGCCGACCCACGGGCCGCTGCCGCCGCCCGACTGGCCGAACTGGGTGTCGGCGGCCCAGCTGATCGCCTCCATCGTCGCGTTGCCCTCGTCGGTGCCCGACAGCTCGGCGTTGCCGTAGTCGAAGCAGCACCACTGGCCGTACGTCTTGGCGTCGAACACCGAGTACTCCGACTCCGCCTGGTCACCGGTCGCGAGCCCCTTCGTCGAGCCGTTCCAGACGACGGTGTTCGAGCTGCTGGTCCCCGAATACGGCGACGTCAGGGTCACCGTCGTCGCCGCGTTGATCGGCGAGGCGGTGTAATAGACCTTGAAGTTGCAGCCGTTCATGTACGAGTTGGCCGGGCAGTCCTTGGAGTTCGCGACGAACAACAAGACCGAATTTGCCGGCAGCGTCTGCGGCGTCGAGAACGTCACCGTCGCGGAGCCCTTGGTGATGCTGGCCGTCCCCGACAGCTGGATGCCCGTGCGATACGCGACGTTCGTGCCGGACTTGATGCCGTAAACCTGATGCCCGCCGACGCTGATCTTGGCGGCGGTGGCGGTCGCCGGGTTGCCGCCGTTCTGCAGCCAGTAGGCCCACCAGGTGACGCGCAGGTGATTCCCGTTTGGCGACTGGTCGTAGATGACCGGAATCGTGCAGGTCGATCCCGAGCAGAACGAGTCCTGGACGGAGGAGTCCGCGAACCCCGACGGGCCGACCGGGATGTCCTTGGTCATGCCGTCGCTCCGCTTCACCTGATACAGCGGCCCCGTGTACCCGGCGTAGAGCGCGCGGACCGTGCTGTGCGCTGCCCCGCAGGGGGTGTTGCCGGCCGCGTAGATGTCGCAGGGCGCCGGGTTCGCCACCACGCCGCCCGTGCCCTGAGAGCCACCGGTCCCGGTCGCCGGCCCGGTGCCGGCCGAGCCGCCGCTGCCGACCGTGCCGCCGTTGCCGGTGGAGCCGCCTGAGTTGCCGCGCGACCCGCCCGAGCTGCCGGACGCGCTGCCGCCGGTGCCGCTCGTGTCGCTGCCGCCCGTGCCGATGGTCGAGCCGCCCTGGCCGGTGTCGCCGCCGGAGCTGCTGGAGCCGCCGTTGCCGCTCTGGCTACCTCCCGTACCCGTCGATTCGTTGGTGCCGCCCGCTCCGGGGCTGCCGCCCTCACCCGAGGTGACGGCCGGTCGGGACGGGGCGCATCCGGCAAGGACAGCCACCGTGGTAAGCGTGAGGGCAAGGTTCTTCATCAACCTGCTTCTGTCGCTTTGTCGCCGGACTTGTCACACAATCGGACCGGCCCGCGGCAAAGACCCGGGAGCAGTTGACGCGCCTGGCCGGGCGGCGATCAGGTGATGCGCAGACCCGACAATTCTTGAGAGGTTTGCCCGGCGCCCAGGCCCAGGCTGGTCTGCTTGGCCCCGAAGACGTTGGCGATCGTCAGCAGCGCGGAGGACAGGTTGGCGCCGGGGTACCGCAGGTGCTGGTTCCCCTTCAACGCCCCGCCCGCCTTGCCGATCATCAGGCACGGCCACTCGGACGTGTCGTGGACCTTGCCCCACGACGTGCACGAGGTGACGTAGATGAGCGTGTTGTCCAGGACCGTGCCGCTCCCCTCCGTCATGGACGACAGGTAGCCCAGGAACGTGGCCAGCCCCTGCATCGCGTAGATGACGCCCTTGTCGACGCGGGTCTGATGGGCGTTGTCGCCCGGGTCCGTGTGGCAGATGGTGTCGTGGAAATCGTCGTTCATGTCGCTGCCCGCCGACCGATAGAAGACGTGCGCCGCCGGCAGCGTGAACATGAAGGTCGCGTTGCGCGTCAGATCGGAGGCCAGCGCGACGGCCAGCATCTGCGCCATCACCTTGTTGACGGTCTGGGGCGCTTCGGACTTCGTGTCGATCGTGATGCCCGCCTTCTGCGGGTCGTCCGGGATGGTGATGGTGCTCGTCGTCGGCATCGCCGACAGCTGGGTCTCGATCTGCCGGATGGCGTCCAGGTGGCTGGCCAGGCGCGCCTTGTCGGCGGCGCCCAGCTGCGCGTTGATCTCGGCGCCGTCGGCCAGCACGCAGTCGAGGATGCTCTTCTTCTCCTGGTTCAGCTTCATCAGCTGCGCGGCGTTGCTCGTCGTCGACGCCCCTGTGAACACGCGCGTGAAGAACGCGTGCGGATCGAACTCCGGGTAGTTCGGCGCGTTCGGGCCGCGGTGCGAGCAGGTGTGCAGCGTGTTCTCGGGCCCGTTGGGCGTGGCGTTGCTGCACCCGACCTCCAGCGACGGGAAGCTGCCCCCCTTGTTCACGCCGGCCACGATCTGATCAATCGAAGCGGCCATCGCCGAGTTGTTCTGAACGCTGGCGCCCGTCGTGGACGCCGCCGACCCCATCGGGTGGGGAGACGCGTTCCCGATCTTGTTCGACAGACCGCTGACCACCGTGAGCCAGTTCTTGTAGCTGGACAGCGGCATCAGCTCCTGGCTGATCGCCCAGGCGTCGCCCGAGCCCGTCGCGGCCGGGTTCCACAGCGGCGGCAAGATGCCGTTGCCGAAGAACCAGGTGCAGTAGCGAAGCGGGATCGCGTTACCGGCGGCCTGCGCCGTGTCGTTGCCGTTCAGCATGATGTCGAGCACCGGCAACGGGATGGTGATGGCCGCCCCCGTCTTCAGCGCGCCTCGCAGAAACGTTCGTCGGCTCAATCGCTTGGTCGGCATGTTCGTTTCTCCTACGTCACTGCGTCGGGGGGGCGACGTACCGGAACCCATCGCTGGTGACGATCGCCAGCAAGAGATCCCGGACCTTGTAGCCGCCCGATCGGAACTGCGCCTTCAGGGCGTCCAGCACCGGCTGCTCGGACGCGGTCTCGACGTGGCCGGTGCCGTATCGATAGAAGTTCCGCACCAGGCAGTCGGCGGTGGCCGGCTGGCTGGCCAGCACCTGGCCCAGCTCGACGGGGCCGTTGAAGGACGTCGTGTCGAGGCTCCCGGAGACGTCGATGGGCAGGCCGTTGTCGGTCGTTCGCAGGCCGCCGATGGCGTCGAAGTTCTCCAGCGTCAGCCCCAGCGGGTCCATCAGCTTGTGGCAGACCGCGCAGCTCGCGACGGCCTCGTGGTTGGTCAGCTTGTCGCGCTTGGTCAGCACCACGCCCGCGGGCGGGTCGGGCAGCATCAGGTTCACGTTGGCGGGCGGGTCCGGGATCGTCTGGCAGAGCAGCGTCTGGCGGATGAACTTCCCGCGCTGGGTCGGCGAGCCCTCTTTCTGGGACGCGTAGAGCGAAAGAAATCCGGCGGTCCCCAGCAACCCGGCGCGCAAGCCGTCGGCGGGCAACGTCGCCGGGGACAGCGTCGTCGACGAGAGCCCCGTCGTCGGCAGCCCGTACAGCGTCGCCAGCTCCTTCGTGACGAAGGTGTTGCGCGTGGTGAAGAGGTCCATCGCGCTGGAGTTCTGCGTGAAGACGATGTTCTCGAACATCGCCGGGATCTCCTGCATCATGGCGTTCTGCAGGGCCGCCGTGTACTGCGGGTACATCGTGGGGTCCTTGGCGCGCGCCGCGATGATCCCCAGCTGGTAGAGCTCGGTGGCGAAGTTCTTCACCGACTCGTGGCCGGCGGGCGTGCTCAGCAAGCGATCGGCCTGCTGCCGGACCGCGTCCGCCGTGGTCAGCCCGTCGCTGTCCGCCAGCGACAGCAACGTCGCGTCCGGCGTCGAGTTGGTCAGGAAGTACGAGAGGCGAGACGCCATCTCGCGGCTCGTGTACTGCCAGAACGGGCTCCCGCCGGTCGCCGGGGCGGCGCCGCGTTCCAGCCGGTAGAGGAAGTTCGGCGACTGCAGGAGGCCGCTCATCCCGGCGCGCATCCCTTCGTAGGCGTCGGCCATGTTCGCCGCGACCGTGCCGATGAGCTGCGCGTAGCGCGTGACCTGCGCCGTGGTCAGCGGCTGCCGCCACGCGAGACGGCCAAAGGTCTTCACGAACGACTGGAAGCAGGTCGTGTCGCTGACGCTCTGGGGCTTGCACCCGAGGAGCTTGTCGCGGCGGGTCGTGTCCGCGAACACCTGCTTGGTCGCCGCGTCGATGGCGGCCTGGTAGTCCTCGACGCCCACCTGCGAGATCGAGACGGTCGCCGCGCTGACGCTGGCGAACCCCCCGACCGACCAGGAGTCGGGCTCGAGCTCACCGACCGTGACGCTGCCGCCCAGCAGGTCGCGCAGCGAGTTCTGGAACGCCGTGCTGGTCAGACGGCGATAGGCGCCGCCCGCGGGGGCGAAGGCCACCGGCACCGGCGTTCCCCCCGTCCCCGAGCCGCCGCTCCCGTTGGTCGCGGAACCGGTCGATCCCGTGCCGGTGGCGCTGCTGGCGCCCGCTCCCGTGGAACCGCTGCCCGTGGTCCCGGGTTTCGGCGCGCCGGAGCTCGACGTCCCATCGGTCGCGGTGCTGGCGGGCGAGCCGATGACGCCGACGCAGCCCAGCATCGCCATGAGGCCGCCCACACCGGCGACCGAGGCAACACGCGAAGATCCAAGAGCCGAGCGGGGGGGACGAGTGGGCATGCCGCGCTCCTACGTTGCAGACCGTGCCGCGGCAGAGAACCAACCCGCGGCATCTCTCTACTGCTGGCTGCCCTACAGGTTGTGCAAAGAAACTCTCCAAAAGTGAACCAGCCGCCCCTTTCCGACAGTGTGAGGGCGTGAACCCACAATCGTTCGGATGCGGAGATGCCCGGAAGTCGTTGTTCGGCCTGGTCTTGCTGGTCGCGGTCGGCGCCGCCGCCAGCTGCCAGTCGTCGGGGGGCGCCGGTGACGGCACGGGCGGGGTGCCGGGAAGCGGCGGCGCCACGGGCGGGCACGCCGCGGGGACGGGCGGAACGGCGACCGGGGGCACCACGGCCAGCGGCGGCAGCGGCGGAACGGCCACGACGGGGGAAGCCGGGGCCGGCGGGCGTGCGGCCTCGGGCGGGCAGGCC
>CAZPUH010000782.1:0-27190 GCA_964589215.1 uncultured Myxococcales bacterium
GGTCGGCGACCTGTAGCGACGGCAGCGTGGCCAGGTGGCGGCACGCCTGCGCCAGCGCCGCGCTGTCGTCCAGCTCGCGATAAAGCGCGTCCGCCCGCTCGTGATACAGCTCCAGGATCGAGCGCGGCGTGTGGTCGGGGATCGTCAGCGCTTCCAGCTCGCGCCGCGCTTCGCCCTTGTCGCCCAGGTCGTCCTGGATCTCGCTCTTCACGACCTGCACGACGACCTTCGCGGCGACGCTCCCTTGCGGCAGCGCGGAGAGCTCGCTGAGCCGCCGCCGCGCCTGCTCGGCGTAGTCCGCGCCGATGCGCCCGCGTTCGCGATCGCGCCGCGCCCGGCGCTGCTCGATCAGCGCCAGCAGCGGCGCGGAGACGCCCGCCGCCTCCGGGTCGTTCAGCGCGGCGACGTGCCGCGCGTAGAACTCGGCCGGCGTGAACTCGTCGGCGTCCAGGTGTAGCCGCACCAGGCGCACCATGTTCAGCCGGCGTCCGTTCAGGTTCGTGGCCCGCCCCAGGCGGTGGCGATAGAGCAGCAGGTCGTCGGCGCGCGCGTTGCTGAGCTCGATCTCCTCGGTCAGCCGCTC
Source organism: uncultured Myxococcales bacterium (assembly GCA_964589215.1). Taxonomy (GTDB): domain Bacteria; phylum Myxococcota_A; class Polyangia; order Fen-1088; family Fen-1088; genus JADGRB01. The sequence goes on from CAZPUH010000782.1 coordinate 584, forward strand.
GCTGGTCCACTCCGACGGAACCTCGCCGTCCAGTGGCATCTGGTACAGGTCCAGCTGCTCCCCGCGCGAGCAGGTCGCGATCAGCCGGTCGGCGGCCGGGGCCGGGTACTGGCAGTTCCAGCTCTCGTCGGTCAGCTGCGTCGGGAAGGCGGCGGCCGCGACGGCGGGCGCGTCGTCCTTCGCCGACGGGAACGGCACGCGAAACAGTACGCCGTGGTCGTCGTTGTCGACGCTGCCGTCGCGGTTCGAGTCGCTGAAGAACTGCGCGACGTACAGACTCTGCCCGTCGCGCGCGAACGCCGGCTGGCTGGACTTGCCGGGCAGGTCCAGCGGCAGCGCGACGGGCGCGCCGGGATGATCGAGCCGCATCGCCTCCAGCTGCCCGGCGGCGCGGGCGGCGAACGCGGCGCCGACGCGCGCGGTCCGCCGCTCGAGCGGCACGTACACGACCCACCGCCCGTCGGGCGAGATGGCCGGGCTGGTCAGGTTGCGCTGCAGCAGCGGGCGCGCGCTCAGCTGGCGCCCCACCTTGACCTCCCACAGCGCCAGGTCGCCGGCGATCGACGGGCGGCTCACCAGCGCGATGCGCTGGCCGTCGATCCACTCGGCCTGCACGGCGCTGGTGTCGTCGGAGAGGCAGCGACGGTTGCCGGCGCCCGGCAGCTCGCGCACGCACAGCTGGCCGCTGGCCCGCTCGCGGAACGAGACGTACAGCAGCGTCTTGCCGTCGGGGCTGATGCGCGGCCAGCTGACGTCTGTTCCCTCGTCGAACAGCAGGTGGCTGCGCCCATCGTTCAGGTCCTGGACGTCGATCTCCGTCGTCGTGTTCCGGTTCGAGACGAAGTACAGCGTGTGCTTGTCGGGCGCCAGCTGGCCCAGCAGCTGGTCGGACGCGCCGACCGTCAGCCGCTGCGGGCGGCGCAACCCGTCGTCGGCTTCGTCGTCCTGCGCGAAGGCACTGCCCGCCGCCCACGCCGCGACGACGGCGGCCACGGCGCACGCCGCGACGCCGGCCGTGCGCCACCGGCGGGTCAGCACTTCTTCGCCTCCCAGGCGCCGTCGTCGCGCTGGATCCAGCCGCCGCACACCACGCCCTGCGCGTGCACCTTGGTCCAGTTGCGGCGCACGTCGTCGGGCTTCGCCCCCGGACGCTGCGTGTGCAGCCAGCGCCACAGTTGCAGGCGCGCGTGGTTCTGGCGCTCGACCAGCGTGGCGGCCAGCGCCGCGTCGATCGACGCGCGGCACGCGTCGGGGGTCTCGACCAGCAGGCCGTCGCGCTGCTCGCCCACGCAGTGCTGCCGCAGCAGCTCGTCGACGCGATCGGCGTCGGTGGGGTCCGGCTGCTCGACCAGCGGGCGCGGCTTGATGCCCAGCGCCTCCAGCTCCGCCGGCGTCATGGGCACCGGGTGCGGCGTGATGGCCGCGCGCCCCAGGTCCCGCTCGAGGTCGTCCCAGGAACCGGCGGCCTGCTCCTCCAGCGCGGTGGCGCGGTCGACGACGACGATCTCCGGCGCGTGAATGCAGCCGGCGGCCGTCACAGCCAGCAGGCCGGCGAAAAATCGTGGGCGCATCACTCGGTCTCCGATTTGGGCTGCGGGGTCAGCACTTTGTCCAGCAGCGATCCGGTGGGGATGCCGCGAATCTCGTCGATGCGGATCAGGCTGGCCAGGCCGCCCAGCGTGACGCGCGCGCTGGCGAAGCCGTGGCTGAACGCGATGCGCACCTGGTCCGGGTAGCCGAGGAGCAGCGCGTGCCGGACGCGGTTCATCGCGGCGTCGGTGCGGTGCGGGTCGGCCACGTCCAGCAGGTCCAGCAGGTGGCGCTTGCCGATGCGCAGGATCTGGGCGCGCCCTTCGATCGTGCGCTCGCCCGTCGAGATCACCAGCGCCGCGTCGCCGTCGAAGGGCTCGCCGTGCGACGACTGCACGCCGCTTGCGCGGATGTGCGTCTCCAGCTTGGCGTCGTCGCCGCGCCAGTCCAGCGTGCACTGGCCGGTGACGTGGCCGCCCCGGACGCCCATCTCCAGCTGCCCCAGCGACAGGACGTTCTGGTCGATCGACAGGTTGCCGGCCAGCGGCGCGATGGTGACGAACGGCGTCGTCACGCGCGCGATCGACAGGAAGCTGCTCTGCGCCTGCAGCGGCTCCTGATCGATGAACCGCAGCGACGCGTAGGGGTTCACGCGCGCCTCGCGCGGGATCTTGAAGCCCTTCGGACCCGACACGACCCGGAAGTCGACGGGGATCTGCGCATCGGCCCCCTCGACGACCACACCGGCGGCGGGGGCGCGCAGGTCGACGCGGTCCATCGTCAGCAGCGCGTGCGTCCGGAAGGCTTCCAGGTCCGGCGAGTCGACGTCGAACGACAGCCCCACGCGGCCCGTGGCCGCGATCCCCTGCGGAAGCGGCCGCAGCCGGGCGAGATCCTGGTCGAACCGCCCGCGCACGGACAGCCGGCGGTCGGTGCCCAGGTCGACGGCGCCGCCGAGCACCAGCGACGTTCCCGCCTTCGCGTCGGTCAGGCGGACCTGCGAGAGCTGGATGAGCCCGTCCGCCTGGCGGCGCGCCGCGAGGTCCAGCGTGATCGCCTCCGTCGGGAAGAACGGCGCCACGTCCTGCTGCAGCCCGGTCAGCGCCAGCTGGTTCGTGAGCTCCGCGGGGCCGGTGGCCGGATCGCCGGTCAGGGCGGCCGCGGTGGTGTCCTGCAGCGCCGCCAGCTCCAGCTTTTGCTCGCCCGAGGCCAGCCGGACGTGGGCCAGGCGCAGGTCCGACGAGAATTCGCGGCGGCGGCCGGCGGCGCCGCGCAGGCCGACCTTCCAGTCCAGCGCGCCCAGCGCGACCTGGGTGGCGCCCGCGACGACGCCCAGCTCCGCGACGTGAACGGTGAGGTCGGCGTTGCCGCCCGCGGTGCGCGCCGGATCGCCCGCCAGGCGGACCTCGCCGCCGCGGCCCACCCGGTCGATGAGGCCGGTCAGCGCCGCGTGCGCCTGGACGCGCGCGGAGGTTCGCCGCAAATCGACGCCCTCGGCTCCCAGCAACGGACGCAGCGCCGCGCCCAGAGTCAGCCGCTCGACCTTCAGGTCGACGTCGGCGTCCAGCCGCCGCGAGCCGCCGGCGACGGCGGCGCTGGCGTCCAGCACCAGGTGCCCGGGGCCGTCGACGTCCAGGTGCAGCTTGCCCGATGGCTCCCGGCGGTCGGCGCGCGCGGTCAGCTGCAGGCGCACGTCGGGCGAGGCACGCCCGTCGAGCGCCAGCCCCTCCGCGGACAGCGACAGGTCCGCCTCGTGCCGGCGGGCATCGCCGTCCGAGCGGAGCCGCAGCGCCAGGTGATGCGCGCCGGAGCGCCCGGCCCGCAGCCCGTCGACGCGCAGGTTCGTCTCCTGGCGCAGCAGCGGCGCCGCTCCCGACAGGCGCTCGGCGTGGGCCTTGGTCTGCAGGTCGACGGAGACGCGGTCCCAGTCAACCTGGCGCGCGAGGTCGGGGGGCAGGAAGGGGCGAACGGCCGCCAGCGTGTCGGCTTTGACGGCCAGGTCGACGTCGACGTCGTCGGCGCGCTTGTGGGCGTCGACCGAGGCGTTCACGGGCCCCAGCGCGATGGTGGCCTGCAGGTCGCCGCGGCTGGCGGCCGGGCGCTGCGCGTCGGGCTGGACGTGCGACAGCGACAGCGCGACCCGCGCCGGGTTGCCGAACAGCGCGCGGCCGCGCCCGTCGAAGAGGCGCAGCCCTTCGACGGGGATCTGCAGGTTGGCGGCGTAGGGCGGGCGGCCCGACAGCGTCGCGTCGAACCGCAGCCCCAGGCGGTCGACGGCGGCCCGCATCGCGGGCGTGCGCAGGTCCAGCGAGGCGACGCCGCCTTCGACCTTGAGCGCCCCGGTGCTGGCCGCGGGCGACGCCGGGTCGATCCGCAACCCGTCGGCGCGCAGCTGGAGGCGGAAGCCGCGGACCGCCGCGCGCGTCTGGCCGGTCGCGCCGGCGTCGGCCACGCGCAGGGACACGCGCGCGTCGAGGCGCCCGTCCGGTGCGGGCGTCGCCGCCACGCCGACCTGCACGCCGTCCACCGAAACCGTCCCGGCTGGCGCGGCCAACCGGGCGCGGGGCAGGTCGACGTCCAGGCGCGCCTCGCCGCCGGCGGTCAGGCGGGGCGTATTGCCGACGAGCTCGAGGTGAGCGACGTGCAGCTGCACCGCGCCGCCGTCCAGCGAGGCGGGGACGGTCCCCTTGGGCAGGGCGCCCAGCAGGTGGGCGACGTCGACGTGCGCGTCGGCGGCCAGCACCGAGAGCACCTGCGTGCCCGCCGCGGCGTCCGGGACGTCGGCGGCGAGAGAGACGACCAGCGCGCCGTCGGCGGCCGCCAGCCGCGACAGCTGGACCGCCGTGCGTCCGTGCGCCGGATCCGGCTTCACCGCGGCGTCGACGTGCACCAGCTCGCTGACTTGCACGGAGACCAGGTCCTGGGAGACGACGCGGACGTCGGTGGCCAGGCTGAATCCGTCCGGGGCGCCGTTCGCCGTGAGGGCCAGGGCCAGGCGCGCGGCGGCGGTCGCCGGTCCCTGGCGCGCGATCTCGACGGCCAGCGGCGTGCTCGCCGACCCGAGGCCGACGGTGGCCGCCCAGCCGCCGGGCGCCGGACGCGTCGCCAGGCTCACCTGCAGGCCGCGGACGCTGTCGCGCTGGACGGTCCCGTCGGCTGCGGCGCGCACGGAGGCGGCTTGCACGCGGGTCACGTCCAGTCGCCCGACGGGCGCCGCGCCCGAGAAGATCTTGGCGGCCAGGCGCGACAGCGGGGTCGGCGGGGACGGCTTTTCGGGCGCCCGGGGGCCGGTCCCCAGCAGGTCCAGCGACGTGCGACCGGCCGCGTCCTGGGCGAGCGCGACCGAGACGCCGTCGATGACCACGGTCCGGATCTTCGGCCCGCCGCCCAGCAGCGAGGAGAGCGACCAGGTCGCCTCCAGGTGGTCGATGCGCGCCAGCTCGGGGGTCAGCGACGCCAGCGGCGCGGGGGTGGCGACCACCAGCCCGTCCAGCCACACCCCCGAGAACAGCCGCACCTTCAGCGCGCGGTAATCGAGGTCGATGCCGGCGCTGTCGCGCGCGATCCGCTGCACGCGCGCCTTCATCCAGGGCGCGTCCAGGCTTCCCAGAACCACGGCCACCGCCACGGCGACCAGTACGAGGACGGCGGCAAAGGCCAGCGCCAGGCGGGCGGCCCACCGGCGCCAGCGCCGGGCCGGCTTGTCCTGCTGAGGTGTCATGCGGCAGGCGTAGTATGCCTGCCGCGCGTCCCATCAGAGATGGCTACGTCGATGCCCGACGTCAAACTGCCTGGGTGGGCCCAGCAGGGTTCGAACCTGCGGCCAACGGATTAAAAGTGACCAGTAGGGCTTAACACCCCTCCCAGGCCGCGCATTCATCGCGGTTCCGGTTCCATGGATCGCGCCAGGTCGCTACGATCGCACCCCATAGAGGACCAGATGAGGACCACCGCTCCACCGCGCGCACGAAGGCTGGGCCGATGAGCACACCAAAGCCGCTTGATGATTTCGAGATTGACCGTCGACGCAGGGCGCGGGAGAGGCTTGAGGCGGTTGCAGAAACCCTGCGCCTACGGCCCAAGCTCACCAGGTTCGCGACCGAGGTCATGCCCGAGTTTGGGGCGGAACTCGCCGCCTATCGCGAGCGCGAGGAGCACCGGGCGACTGAGGAACGAGCGGGCCGCCCGACGAAGCCGTTTTCGGAGATGGACGAGATCGAGATCCCGCTTGCCATGGCGAGTTACCCGGGGCCGGCCGAGTACCCGCCGGATCTTGAAAGCGCTATCCGGGCCTTGACAGACCGCCCGATGCCGAGACTCAGCAAGGCGGCGCTCGAAGGCGTCGCGGAGGTGAACAGCCTGCGGCAGCGGATCGAGGCCGGAGAGGGCGAAAAGTGGATGATCGACCGACTCTGCGAGCTTTCAAACAGCCGCTCGCCAACCGTTGCCGCGTATGCCGCGACGCTCATTCTCGATACGGGGCATCCGCCTGAGACGTCACAACCGACTAGACCCGCGCCGGTAGCGAAAAAGCCCGGGCCCGCGAACTGAGCGAGATGGCCGCCACGGACAGTGACCGTGCGAAGCAGGAGTTCTTAGCCCGATTCGGTCACGCGCACGACGATCACAACCCCGAAGACGTTCCTAACGCCTTCCGGAGGCTGATCTTCAACGGGTCGGCCTGCGGGTGGTGGTGGTGCGGCGCCTCTTTGGCGCGTTCGCAGTGGACGAATCTCCTCAAAGCGCTGGAGGTGCTTGAGGCTCACAACCTCAATCCCAAGGGCTTGGACATCCTGACCGTCGCGTCCCAGGTCAGAGCGGCGAACCAACTCGGGCCGCAGAGGGAGGCGTTGAATCGGTTCGACAAGGTTGCTCGCGAATTACTGGCGGCCCTGTGGCCAAACGGCCCGACTGAGGTGTTGAAGAAGGCGCAGGCGATCGAGGCCGTCGTTGACGGTCAACGACGGCTCGCCGTCGTCCCTGTGAAAGATGATCCATTCACTCTTCTGACAGCCACGATCAGCGCTTTCGAACCCTTGGTGCGCGCCGCGAACGCTGCGCGTCCCCACGGGCAAGATCCGCGCGTGAATAACGGTCGTCGAGCTGCGCTTGCGAAGGGAGTAGAAATCAGCCGGTCGGGCGGCCGGCCAGGTCAGAAGCCGCGCCGGTGGACCACGGATACGGTGGCAGCGGCGCTCATCCTAACCGGGGTCGACAGCGACGATTTGAGCAAGCTGACGACGAACCTCGCGAAGATGCGCAACCGCAAGACGCAAGTCGGTGGGCGCCGCTCGACTAAGTCCAGTTAGGACGCAAACAACCGCACGACGGGATCTGCGTCCAGTGACCCGGAGCCGCGGGCGGGCTACTACGGTGATGTGTGGCAGCGTGCAAGTGACCCCGTCGAATCAGCAGCCCCGCGCGGCGCAGTCTTACCGCCCATTCGCGTAGCCACGGCGCTCCGCGAACTCGTCATTCGTGACGGGGTGACAGCCGTCGCGAAGCGGATTGGTCTCGCAACGACGACCACTGCGCGAATCGCGGGGCGGTTGCCGGCACATCGAGCGTCGATCGAGCGAGCCGCTCGCCGAATCGGCATCGAGCTGGAAGGAGGCGGAAATGCCTGAACGCCTCACCCGCTTGCCGGCTGATCCCGTTGCTCAGGTTCGCGCTGACGTGCGACGACTTGGAGAGCGGCGCGGTGCCGAGCGATGGGGACTCACGCCGCGAATTGCATTGCGTGTCGCCGCGCGGCTACCCGTGCCTCGATCGGCTGCAGCAACTATCTACCGGCAAGTGCTCGCCGGGCTGGAGGGACGTCGTCGTGGGTGACCGGCTGTTGACTCCCCTGGAGGTCGCTCAGCGCCTGTCGGTGAGCCGCTCGATGATTTACATGCTGATCCAGCGCGGTGAGATGCCGGCCGTCTACATCGGCCGCCTCCCTCGGGTCACGGAGGACGGTCTCCGGCTGTACCTCGCATCGGCGAAGCGCTCGGGAGGCGAGCCGAATGGCCGGCCGACGACGCCGGAGCACGGGATTCAGGGGCGGTGAGGTTCGTGGCACTCCTTCTCGAAGCGATGGAGAAACCCCGTGTGGTCGCGGCCTCAGATGCCGCGTTCCGGGCGTGGGTCAACTGCCACGGACTCGCCGCCAAATTGGAAACGGGCGGGATCATCCCCGAGTCCGTCGACTACGACGACCGGGTGTGGCTGTCACTCGCGAAGGTCACGCGCGCCCAGGTCGACGCTGCCGTCGCGGAGGGGCTGCTTGAGGTGTCGGATCGCAATATCCGGGTCGTCGACTACGACCGGGACGGTGAGTTCAAGTACACAGACGCCAGGAAGAGGGCACGCGAGAACGGCGCGCGAGGCGGCCGGCCGAAGAAAAGCGAGACCGAACCCGTTCGGCAACCAAGCGGGATACCGGAGTCGAACCCGGTCGGTTTGCAGCATGAAACCCAGACCGAACCCGCGGAAAAGCTCTCTTCCTCTTCCTCTTCCTCTCCCTTCCCAGAAGATCCTCCCCCTCCCGCGAGCGCGCGTAGCAACGGTGATGCCAGGCCGGCGATGTACCAACTCCCCGCCGGCCCGGTCACGAGCTACACGCTGACGAGGCTCTTCGGGTTCATCCGTTCGCGAGATGTCGGCGGCCTGGAGTGGCAGGGCGCTCGCATCACGAACGGCAAGGACACGGACATGGCCGAGTTGATCAACTCGGACCCATCCCTCCGAGCCGATGTCGTGCCGACGATGGAGCTGCTCTTCCGTCGAGCGAAGGAAGGGCGGGAAGGGAAGCGCAGCGCCGACATCCTGCGGGAGCCGTCGTTTGGGTTTGCGGTCTGGTGCTCGTCGTGGACGTCGCTGCGCGAGGAACTGCACGGCAAGCGGCCCGCCGTGCCGAAGCCCGCGCAGCCCAATCCCCTCTGCGCTTTCCACCGTCAGGGGTTCCGCGGCCGACTGCCGCGCGAGGGCGCGCACGACGGTTGCCCGGAGTGCAAGCACGCCCAGGCGGCAGCCGGCAAGCGCAGTGGCGATCCCGCGACCGTTCGTGATGCGCTCGCCGCGACCACGGAACGACACCTGGCCAAGATGCGCCAAGCGGCGGAGAAAGCGGCGACTCCCGACGAAATCAAGCGGGCGCGCGAGGAATTCGAAGCGGAACAACGGCAACCAGCGAAGGCGGTGGCGTCGTGACCCAGGTACGCCGATACCCGATGACGAACGGGAGAGAGGTCCGGATTGCGACCGGTCGCGGTTACGTCGTGGTGGCGGTCCACGACGCCAGCGCGGGCACCCGAAACGCAGTCCGGGAAATCAGTGTCACCGCGGAGGAACTAGACACCTTGCGCTCTGCGCTGGCCGATGCCGCGGGCGAGACCGGTCCGTCGGAGGCAACTCCGTGAAGCGCCTCCCCCGCGAACTCATGGAGCGCCTCTCCCAGCTGGAGGCACGCCGCTCGCCGAACATTTCGGAACGGTTTGCCCGTATGACTCGGTACGAACTCGCTACCGAGGCGAAGCGTCTCGAGGCCGAGATGGCGGCAGACGGGGCCCCCTGGGGGCCGACGGCGGCGGCGGACCTCCTGCGCGCTACGGAAGAGCACGTTCGGCGGGGCGAGTTCCCACCGGGCTCGCTCGCGGTCATTCGCGAATCTCTTCGAATCGAGGCGGCGGAACGCGGCTGGGACTGGCCGCCCCCGGAACAGGTCCGCCCGTGTCCGGTTTCGCCGGAATCGCCATGACCGTCACCGACAGCCTAACTCCAATTGAATCGCGGCTTGTGGCGCTGCTTTCCGCGAAGCCCGACGCGCGGCAGGAGGACATCGCCGCGGAGCTGGGAAAGAGCACCCGCCACGTCCGTCGGCTGCTCGCCCGCGCCAGCGTCCGCCGTGCGTTGGACGGCGCCGCGCGAGATGGCCTGGCCCGAGCGTCTACCCTGTTGGGAAACGGCGCGCAGCGCGCAGCCCAGGCGCTCGTAAGCATGGCCACGGGTGCAACCCGCGCCACGACTCCTAGGGTTTCGGCATGCCGGGTCGTGCTTGAAGGCGCCGCTCGTCTCGTGGAGGCGGTCAACGTAGATGAGCGCCTGAGGAAGCTCGAAGCGGCGGCCAGCAGGCCGGCCGGAGGGTACCAGTGATCACGGCGTCCGCACTCCCCGGCCGCGCCGCCCGTCTGCGCCGGCTCGACGAGCCGGAGACCGTTTTCAATCCCGCCCGGGTCGGCACTGCATGGCCGCCCGTGGACCAGAGCGCGCCCACCGCTCGCGGAACAGTGGGAATTCTGCCCGCCGCGTGTGCTGGTACTCCTCCCAGCACACGTGACGTGACCGACGCGCCGGCCGTCGGGAGGCGGGTCGCCGGCACTTTCTCCGTCGGGGGGCGCGTACAAACCCCGACCCAACGCGCGGGCCGTTGCCGACGGAGCGCCCGCAAACCATGGCCGGCAGCCTCGTTCCAGCTGCTGGGCGCGCGGGGGCCGCGCTGGCGACGGCCCCCACTTTTCACGCCCGGTGTTGAACGCCGCGCGAAACGTCTGCGAGAGGACAACCACACATGAACATCAATCCGACGAGAACAATCGACCTGGCATCCGCGCTCGGGTCAGGGGCCAGCTTCTTCGAGTTGTGTCGTTACGACGGGCTCAACGCCGTACGTTTTGCTTTGGCGACTGGCGGCGTGGAAGGGGAAGGGCTGACGGTTCCCCTCGCAGCGTTGCCATCCCTGGCGGCCCTCGTCGGCGGCGCGCAGACGTTCCTTTCTGCGCCCGTTGATTTGACGGGCACACCGTCGGGAATCCAACTCGTCCCCTCCGCACCGGGCTGCTTCTTCCTGCCGGCGAACAATGACCCACTGATGATCGTGAATCTGTCTTCGGCTGGCGCGATGACCACGACGCCGAAGATCCGGTACGGCAACCCAAGCAGCTCGGGGAACATGGGCGGCGGCTCCGGAGGCGCACCCGTGGACGTCGGAACCTTCGGCCAGCCCGCCAAGACGATCCGCAGCTCATTCGTGACAGGCCCCGCGACGCTGGCGGATCTGTCGACGGCCATCAACGTGGACGTCGTCCAAGCGGGCGCTGGTACGGGCGGGTTCGCGTGGTCGGTTCGGTTCGTTCTGACCGGCTGGATCGTTCCCGCCTTCTAACTCGCGTCGGCCTGCACAGGCCGGAGCACCCACATCAACTGAGAGAGGACACCATGAAAATCCAAGTTCAGGACGTGATCGATACGACGAGTGGCGAATGGACGGGGGAGCAGGTCGCCAAGCTGCAAAAGGCGCTCGACGCCTACGAGCCCGACAGAGCGCCGACCGTCACTGCCCGGGACGTGTTTCTGCACCGCGAGACCCACCATGGTTCTGCACCGGAAGCGGTCACGGCGACTTCGGTCCAAGACGCAGCCGCGCAGGAAGAGCAGATGAGCGCGGTGGACCTCATGAACTTCCGCGACACACACCAGGGATGTTCGCCGACCGAGTGGGCCAGCAGGGGTGGTGCTCGATGACGGCCGAGCAGGTCATCGCGATGGGCCGGCAGGCCCTTGCGGACGACCGCGACCTCACCGCGGCCGAGTTCCAGGCGGTCAGGGATGCTTTGGCCGCTCCGTCGACGGACCAAATCACGCGCGGCACGCTCCAGGGGCTCGGAGCGGCACTCACTGACCGGTCGAATCGACGACTCGAAGCGATGAAGGGACAGGCTCTCGAGGAAGCGCTGAGAGAGCGAAAGCAGCGGGTCCAGGCGCGACGCGAACGCTGGCGTGCCCTCTCGCCCATCGTCCGAGCCGCGCACCTCTCGGGCGATCAGCGGCTGCTCGCATTCGCGCGGTTATGCGAGCAGAACACCGCAGAGACGCGCCCGGCGGACACCTTCGAGCCGGAGAATTCGCCCCGGTCACTCGGCCTCGGAGAGCCGGGGTGACCGGACCGGACCAGCTCCGGGACGCAGCCCGCCGCATGGTCGCCGATCGCACGATCGGTGACCGCCGGTTGGAGCTGCGTCCCGGACAGCACCTCATCGCCGAGGTTCCCGCCGGTCCTGGCGTCTACCTCGGCGTGATTTGGTCGACATACAACCAAAATGTGCCCGCCGTCCTGTTTCAGCGGTGGCGCTATGGCGCCGACGGCGAACGCATCACGGTGACCGGCCTGACCGTTGTTCCGGCCGAGTGTTTGCCCGCCTTCGCGTCGGCGATCGCCGATGCGATGGAGCTGGCGCAGCAGCAACCACCATCCCGTTCCGGCTGATCGGGCCGGACGAGAGCCCGGGGACCACGAGCCGAACTAATCAGGAGACACATGAGTTACGCCGACGTTCAACGAGACCTGGAGCTGGCCGCGACGGACGACGACGCCGCGGCCATCGCCGCGCGCGAGTTGCAGAAGAACATTCACACGGCGCTACCCGGCATCATCGACAAGTTCGACTCCAAGACCCAGACGGCGACCGTGCGGCTCGCCATTCGGCGCGCGTGTGGGTCGACCTGGGCGAGAAGGAGCTTCCCCCGTGCGTTGACGTGCCGGTGTACTTCCCGGCCGGCGGCGGGTTCGTCCTGACGTTACCGGTTGCCCAGGGCGACGAGTGCCTGGTGGTGTTCAGCGAGCGCGCGATCGACAACTGGTTTGCGCACGGCGGGATCCAGGGCCCAAGCGAATTCAGGCTGCACGACTACTCGGACGGCTTCGCATTCGTCGGGTTCGCGTCAAAGCCGAACGCCATCCCGGTTGTCGCGACTGACGCCGTCGAGCTGAGGACGCGTGACGGAACGACTGTATTCCGGTTGGAGGCCGGCACTGCGTACGTGGGCGGCAAGGTCGGAGCCGAAAGCGCGCTGAAGGCCGAGACCTACCGACAGAGGCAATCCGGGATGCACACCGAGATGCTCGCCGCGTTACAGGTCGTAAACACGACCGCGCAGGCGATCGGGCCCGGTGACCTGGCGTCGCTCGCTCCGACCGTTTCGGCGCTGATCCTCTCGCTCAAAGCGTTCTTGCCCATGTGGATCGCCTCGCTCAACGAATTCGAGTACTACGCGCCGACCTACTTGGCGCAAAAGGCCAAGGTGTTCTAGCCGGCGGAGTAGGCCGGAAGGACCCCGTACCAACTGGAGACCAACGAATGCCCGTCGCACCATACATCAATGGCACTGACACCACGCTGCCGGCGTTCGTCGCCGTGGGCCTGCAGGGGTGGGTCGACACAGTCACGGCGCTGTTCCAAAGTATCTACGGCACCGACAAGGATTTCACCCCGGGGAGCAAGGACGGTCAGCTTATTGCTGGACTGGCCGCGATCGTCGACCACGTCGAGCAGCTGACCAAGCAGGTGTACGAGGCCCGCTCCCCCGCCGGCGCGGTAGGCGTTGGGCTGTCGCGGCTTGTTGGTCTGAACGGCATCACGCGGAAGCCAGCGCAGGCGTCCACCGCGCCGGTCACGCTGGGCGGGGCGACGGGCACGTTCATTCCTGGCGGATCTCTCGTGGGCAGCAACCTCGACCCGTCGAAGCCGTCGTTTACGACGACGACGGATCTCACCATTGGCGGTGGTGGAACTGTCGACGGGATCGTCCAATGCACCCAGCCTGGGCCCGTCCCCGCCCGCCTCGGCGAGCTGAGCGTGATGCAGACGTCGATCACCGGTTGGACGTCCGTCACCAACACCGCCGCCGCCACGCCCGGGATGAACGTCGAAGCCGATCCAGCGCTGCGCGTGCGCCGAGCTGGTTCGGTGGCGCTTCCGTCGCAGAGCATGCTCGACGGGTTCCAGGCGGCGCTGCAGGCGCTCAAGGTCACCGACGCGCGCGTCTACGAGAATACGAGTGGCGTGACGGACGAGAAGGGGCTTCCGCCGCACTCGTTCCAGGCGATCATTCAAAACGCGGCCGCGACCGACGCCGAAATCGCGAACATCATCTGGCTGAAGGCGGGCATGGGGGCGACCAAGGTCGGCGCTCACTCCGCCACGGTGACGGATGCGAACGGCAACGCCCAGACGATGCGCTGGGACTGGGCGACGACCGTCAACGCATATGTCGTGGTCAAGCTCGATCGCGCGGTCTCCAACCTCGCGTACCTGAACAACCAGATCGGCGACGCAATCGCGAACTACTTTTCGCCCGGCGGGGACCTGCCCGCGCTGATCGGGCAAAACATCGCGTGGTTCGACCTTGCGACGCCGATTAACGCGCTCGGGCTGACCGGTCGGCCCGGCCTGCCAAACGTTAGTGCCGTGTACCTCGGCAGTAGCCCGTCGCCTACCACGCAGGCCGATCTCGTTGTCCCTTACAACGCGATCGCGCTCTTCGACAAGACGCGCGTGTCGGTCATCAACGGGTGAGCCGGCGACGGCGGCCGGAAGAGTGACGCAAATCGCGCGCGGTTCTTCGGAATGAACGCACGGACGGCAACGATGAGCCGTGACGTACGACGAGTTTCGGACTGGCCTGACCTACCAGGCGGTCTGGAAAATGTTGTGGGTTGCGGACCCGGACCCGGCGACGTGGGTTCGGAAGAGCCGAGGCGCGGTTCTGAGCTTCTGGCGTGGCATCAAGGAGCAGATGTGGCGGGAGTTCTACGACCGCGGCATCGACCCGGAGACGCTCCCGCCCCCGAGGCCCCGGTACGTGGTTCCGCACAAGCGGGCGCTCCTCACCGTGAGGCAGGCTGCGCGGCTGCTCGACATGACCGACGAGCAGCTCTTGTGGGCCATTGGGCACGGCAAGTTTTCCGGGGCAATCCGCGTCGGTCGTGGGTGGCGTTCGTGGATGGTGCCGCGGTCGCAGGTGTTCCATCCAACGGCCCGATCGTTCGGCTGAGTGGCGATGCGCTACCCCCAAGGCAGTCCGCCCGTTCCGCATCGCGTGGTGGTTCGAATCGCGGCCGAGGCGGATGTCGCGGAGGAGACCGTCCGGAGGCTCATCTACGGCAAGCCTGTTCGGCCGCGGATGGCCCGGCGGATCAGGGATGTGATGGACCGAAGGGGGTTCAGCAGCGTCGGTCTGGACACCGACAGAACGAACGGCGCGCCGCCCGTTGCCGTGCCGGACGATGGGCAGCGGGCGGAGCCGGTCGGCGATGCCCTGGTGCCCTGTGGGCACCTGACACGACGAGTCCGCGACTATCGTCGCAAGCACCGGCCAGGCGAGAGGGGACCGCGCGGGATCGGGATGGCTGCCCTTACACCTCGCGAACGCGAGGAACTGGCGCAGGACGAGGCTGCTCTGCGCGCGGCTGGCGTCTCTCTTCAGAGGCCACGCACTGTCGCGGAATGTCCACCCGTCGACGAGCCGTGCCCCTTCGTGTCGTGCCGGCACCACCTCTATTTGGAAGTGGACCCCGAGCACGGGTTCATCAAGGTGAATTTCCCCGACCGAGACGTCCTCGACCAGGAGGAGACCTGCTCCCTCCGGGTCGCGGCGAGGAAGCCGGCCGGCCTCTACGTCGAGAAGGGCGCCCGGCCGTCAAGCGAGGTGGGGCGACTGCTGAACATCACCCCGGAGCGCGTGAATCAGATCGCGAGTCTTGCACTGGCGAAGGTCAGAGCTGCGCTCGAAGCCGATGCTCCGGCCTCGGAGGCCGAACAACTCGCGTCTCGCACTGGCCAGTAGGAGGGCGGAATCACAACTCAGTCCTCTGTAGACGCGCTTGCGGCTTCTATAACGGAATCCAAGTAGCGCAACATCCAGGTGTCACGGCCCAACGTTCCCATCGCCTCGACTGCGGATTGGGGGCGCTCTGGAGACTTCTGGTTGGCGCGCCGCGCTTGGATCGCTTCTTTCGCAGCAGTCGCGCGCTCCTTCGGCTGTGCGAGCTTGCCCTCTGTGAGCCCTTGCGGGTAGATGCTGAGGTAGCGGATGCCGTCCAAGTCGACGCGCGTTTGAAGCGGGCCAGGCCGCCCGTCTCCCTCGACACTCGGCAGGTGGGCGAGAGTGGCGGCCGAGTCTGCAACTACGATCCGCGGGTATTTCGATACGTTCTGTTCGAGTCCGTGTGCCTCAACGAGCGACGGGCCGATGAGGAATGTGCCTTCGTGGTAGAGGCCACCGACGGTGATCGCCCCGCGCGGGTAGAAGCCGACCTTGACCAGGAATTGACACATCACCTGCAGCTCAAACACCAGCCAGCCCGTCTCTTCAGGGATCGGCGGGCAGGAAAGGGCGATGCAGTCGGAGAACGTCGCCATCTGAAGCGTCTGGCCGTGTTTCGCTTCCTTTGCACGGTCGGCCTTTCGCTCTTCCAATCCGACGACCATTGCGCGGAATGTGCCCAGCGCAACGAGAACGTCACGCGTCGCCCCCTCCTTCAGCCTCTGCCGCATACCCATGACGTCCACATAGGCCAGGAACGCAGGGCGAAGGGTGAGTTCTGGTTCGTCGGGAGTGTGGACGTTCACACACCCATTGTCCTTCTGCTGACTGCTTTTGTCATCCGGCGTTGGAAGCCGGAGGGGGGACCTTCAGATCTTGATGCCGATCGCTCGGGCCTTTTCGAGCATGCACACGCGCGCGAACGTGGAGAGGTCCATCCCGCTTCGGGCAGCGGCCGCCTCGAAAGCGACCTTCTGCTCGTCGGTGACGCGCACCCGCACCAGGTTCTCTTTGCGCTCCGTCTTCTTCTTCGGTGGGGTCATCGGTGTACCCGAACCGTACCCACCGCGCACCCATGGACCCAAATTTGGTTGCGTGCGTAGACTGACTGTGGCTACATAAGAGGCACAGTCAGTTTACAAAACGGCCCCGCGCGGTTGCACCCGCCGGGGCCACGGACCCACCTGCAAGGAGGCGAGTCATGCACACCGTACACGCTCGGAAGCCGAAGACCACCAAGCGCGCCCACACCGTCCACGCCAGCCGGAAGAAGCCCCGGCCGATCGCCTGCTCCGGCTGCGGCGGCACCACCCGGTGCCAGTGCCTCAGCCCGCACGCGCTGGGGCGTGAGCTGCTCCAGGCGACACGGGCCTTTCTGGCCAGCGGGACGGACTTGGCCAAGCGCCGCGACGCCCGGGCCGCACTGGCCGAGATCGTGGCGCGGGAGGATCAGCGGATTCTTGAGGAGGCGGCCCTCCGCGCCTTTTGTCGGGCCCACACCGCGCCGAAGGGCTACTCGGCGCGCCGTGACCGCTACGCAGTCTGGCATCTGTTCGGCGAGTTCACCGGCGTGGTTCCGTACGACACGGGTCGGTCCGTCGAACGGACCGCGGAGCTGTTCCGGCGACCGGTCGCCTACATGAAGGACCTGCGCGATCGCGCGATGCGGGCCGTGCAGGACGCCGCGATGGCCTCCAGCGCGTCCGGGCGGAGGGTCGCGTGATGAACCAGACGCCGTCCGTCGCGCGCGTGGGTCGCCCGTCGACCGCGGCACCGTTTGCCCGGTTCGTGATGGGCACCATTATGACGACGACGGGGATCGAGTCGGCCGAGCTGCTCCGTCGCGCCCGCGTCGCGGGCTATGGCGGGGGGAAGTCGGCTTTCTACGCGTTGGTGGCGCAGCTGCGGGAGAAGCACGGGCTCACGTCGGCGGCCGAACGGCGTTCTGCCGAGGCCGAGCGGAGACAGGCTGAGCGTCAGGCCAAGAGGGAGCGGCTGGCGGCAGAAGCGAACGAGCGGAGCGAAAGGGAAGGCCGGGAGCGCGAGGCGCGCCTTGCGGCGAAGGCGAAGGCGCGCCAGGACAGGCGCCGGCCGAAGGAGCTGGCGCCGGCCGCACCCGAGCCGCCGATCGACCCGAACCGTCTGCGGGCAATCGGCCGGGCGTGGCTGAGGAGTCGCGAGAACACCCACAAGAACAACGTGGGCGAATGGTCCATCTGGCGCCGCCACCTCGAGCCGGCGTTCGGGGAGCTTCTGCCGATCGAGGTAGACGTCCCTCGCCTGCGTACGTTCATCGAGGCCAAGCTCGCGACTGGGCTTACGTCGACGACGGTCGGCCGATGCGTCCGGTTGCTCAGCTCTTTGTTCACTGAACTCGTCGAGCAGGGTACCGTCGCACGGCACCCGGTCCGCGCCATACCCAAGGCGGTGAAGCGGCTCTATCGGAACGGCCACGATCCGCGGTCGACGCCGTTCATCGAGAACATGGCCGACGTCAAACGGCTTCGCGCGGAGCTGCCGGAGCCTCTTCGCACGCTCTACACGGTCGGCGTGCTCTCTGGGCTGCGCACGGGCGAGTTGCTGGCGTTGCGGTGGGCCGATCTCCGTCACGATGACCGCGCAATCCACGTCCAGAGGGGGCTCCGGCACAACTTGGGGATCGTGAGCACCCCGAAGTCGGGCCACGGGCGAATCGTTCCGCTGGCGCCGACCTGCACAGAGGTACTCCGGGAGTGGCGCCGTCGTACTGACGGCGACGGATTGATCTTCAAGCCGTTCACGGGCGCGACCCGCGCCGATCACCTCGACATCTACGCACTCATCACGGAGCACTGGCGACCGGCCCTGGCCCGCGTCGGGTTGCCGCCCATGCGTTTCTACGAAGCCACGCGGCACACGTTCGCCTCTCAGTGGGTCCTGTCGGGCCAGCCCATCGAGAAGCTTTCGAAGATTCTTGGTCACAGCTCCGTGCTGGTCACGGAGCGATACGCGCACCTGAAACCAGAAGCCTTGACGATCCCGGACGTCATCGACCTGCGTGACCATCGGGTCAGCAACCCGACGGGGGAGCTGTAGCCGTGGCGGCGCACCGGATTTCCGGCCATGCCCATCGGGTTTTTGTCCCGATGGGCCCAACTGGGCGGGGTGATCGATGACTCGGCGTCGGGGGCGAATCGGGGTGTTGCGCTGCACTGTCGCGGGGCGGTGCGACTTCCATCGCGACGGTGGCGCAGAAGCCGAGAAATGCCCCGGTCAGTGCGACGCGCCGGGCTGCACGCTCGCGGGCCACTACCAGGTCGGTGAAGAGCGCGTCATGTGCGCCGGGCACGGCGGAATCGTCCTGCTGGCACGGGCCGTCCGGGAAGCCCTGGCGGCCGACGACGCGGAAGGGGGTACCTGATGGCATCCGTCTTCTTCCGAGGGTCGAAGTCGGCCCCTCGCTGGTACGCCCGCTATCGCGACCCGGCGGGCGTCTGGCGCTCGAAGCGCGTCCGGGTGGAGTCCCGCAAGGATGCCGCCGCGATCGCCCGTCAGCTCGAAGCGCAGGCCGAACGGCGGCGGTACGGGATCGAGGCGCCGGAGTCGGCCGGGTTGCTGGTCGGCGATCTGCTCCGGCGCTGGGAGAACAGCCTGGTGAACCGGAGCGCGTACGACGACCGGAGCCGCCTCCGGTTGCACGTCGTCCCTCGGTTCGGGGCAATGCGGCTGGTCGACGTCACGCTGCCGGTCCTGATGCAGTGGCTCGACGAGCTGCGCGCCGCTCGCAAGGTGGCGCCTGGTACTCAGCGACACCTGCTGAACCTGGTCTCCCGATTCTTCGGCTGGGCGATCGAGCGGGGCTTCGCGAGCCTCAACCCCGTTCGCCAAATCCCGGCCGGCCGGCGGCCTCAGCACGCGGCGAAACGCGATGTCCCCTGGATTCGAGACGATGAGACGGTACGCGCCGTGATGGGCCAGCTGCCCGACCCGTTCCGGCTGATGTTCTACGTCGGCAACCGGGCCGGCATGCGTCTGGGCGAGATCTGCGGCCTCCGGCTGTCGGACGTGGACGATCTCGCCGCTGGCGCCTTCCGGGTGCGCTACAGCTACAACGGGCCGCTGAAGGAGGACAAGGCGGGCGCGGGCAAGGTGAAGTGGACACCTGCGCCGGCGGACGCTGTGGAGGTGCTTGAACCCTGGATCGCGCGGCGGCGGGCCGAGGGGGCGGAGCCGGAGGCGTTCGTTTTCGTCCGGGAGCACGGGCGGCACTTTCGGAAGGAGCACGTCGAATACCGCTGGGAGCGCGCAGCCGAGGCGCTGGGGCTGAACCTGACCTGGTACCAGGCGACCCGTCACAGCTTCGCCTCGCGCAACCTCTCTCGCGGAGTGCCGCTCGACGAGGTCGCCTCGGCGCTCGGGCATTCCACACCGGCGGTGACCGCCCGCCACTACGCCCACTTTATCCGAAAGCGGTTTTCGCCGGTCATGACGGCCGGGCTCGCGCCGGAGGGCCAGCCGCCGGCGCCGGTGATCCCGATCAGCGGAATGCGCACGCCGGATGCGGACATCGTCCGGCCCAATGGAACGGAGGGCGAGAATGCTGCCTAAATCGGCCGGTCAACGTCATGAGGTTGACGATCAGGGTGGTCCAGGCGGCTGCGAACTCGATGGCTCTAAGCATGGGGTGAAAGCTCCTTTCACAGACTTAGATAGCGAACGTCGCGGAAGGCGGCGGGGCCGCCGCCAAGGCCGCCGCGATTTCGGCACCGTCAAGGAGGACAGGCACTCCGCCCGGGGGACGCCGCGCTTCTCTGCGGTCTGGTGGGAAGGGGGGCGTCAGCGCCGTAAGCGGGGCTTCACGAAGCGCGGCGACGCGGAGGCGTTCCTGGCCCGAATCCGCACCGCCTTGGCTGACGGCGTGCTGCAGGCCCACCGCCGGGCAGACGTGACGCTGGCGGTGGTCGCCAGCGAATGGCTGACGACGCACAGCGCGGTGCGACTGCGCTCGCACGACGACAACGAGCAGCGGTGGAAGACGATCGGCGAGTTCTTCGGTGCGTCCGCGTCCCTCTCGGACATCACGCCGGGCCGGATCATGGAGCTGCGGTCCCGTCTGCGCTCGACCGGGCGCGAACCGGCGACCGTCAACCGGTACCTGGCGCTGCTGCGGACCGTCCTGAACTACGCAGTCACGGCGGGGTATCTGACGGCCTCTCCGGTGCGTCGCTTCGGGCGGGGCGCGTACCTGCTGCCCGAGATGAAGGCCCAGCGCTCGGCACCTCTTGCCTCGAACGACGAAGCGGCCCGCCTGCTGGCGCATGTTCCCCCGGCCTGGTTCCCTCTGTTCGCCTTTCTCCTGCTGACCGGTGCGCGTCGTGGGGAGGCGGCGGGGCTTCGCTGGGAGGACATCGATTTTGGCCGGCGGCTGGTCACCATTCGGCGGTCCTACGACGCGCCGACCAAATCGGGCCGCCACCGGACGGTGCCGATCAGCGCCGACCTGGCCGCCGTTCTGGCGCGCCACCGGATGCGCAGCTCCAAGCCGAGCGGACTGGTGTTCCCACACCCCACGCGCGGCGGGATGATGACGGTGGACGTGAAGCTGTGGACCGTCCTGGACGACGCCTGCAAGGCCGCGGGCGTGCCTCGGATGCGCATCCACGACCTTCGCCACGCCAACGCCTCCCTCTGGCTGATGAACGGGGGCACCCTGACCGACGTCCAGCACAACCTCGGTCACAGCTCGCCCATGGTGACGAGCGGGACCTACGCGCACCTCGCCGAAGATCACCGGGTGGGGGAGGCGGACCGGCGGCTCGCGCTGGGGTTGCCTCAGCCCGGGCCGAGGCTGGTCGGACCGGCAGACGCGGAAGCGGCAACCGTGACCGCCAAGAGGACCACTTGAGGACCACGCGGCGCGAAAGGTGCGGCGGACCTACTCGCCGGATTCCCTAATGATTTCAAGTGCTACGCGAGAGTGGGCCCAGCAGGGTTCGAACCTGCGGCCAACGGATTAAAAGTCCGCAGCTCTACCAGCTGAGCTATGGGCCCGGGTGCCGCCTCCCACCGCCGGGGTGCCCGGTGGCAGGCGAACGGCCGCACCATGCCACAAACTCGAAAAGCTGCGCCAGTCTAAGTTGTCCGGACGGATGCGGGCGGGCCGGCGGCCGGCATCATCGGGGTCATCTCCGCGTCCTCGTCCAGGGTGGCCGAGCGGGGGGCGATCTCGATGCCGTGCGCCGCCGCGAACCGGATCAAGCTGGCGGTCGTGCGGACGCCCAGCTTGCGGTTGATGTTCGTGCGGTGCGTGTCGACGGTCTTGATGCTGATGAACAGCTTGCTGGCGATCTCCTTGCTGCCGCGCCCCGCCACGACCAGCCGGAAGATCTCGCGCTCGCGCCGCGACAGCCGGTTCAGGCCGCCCGCGCTCTCGACCGGCGTGTCGGTGCGCAGCCGCGCCGAGATGACCGGCGAAACGTAGGTCCCGCCCTGCGCCACCGTGGTGATGGCCGTCAGCAGGTCGGCGGTCGGTTGCTCCTTGAGCAGGTAGCCGGCAACGCCCGCAGACAGCGCCTCCGACGCGGAGAACTCGTCGCGGAACGCGGTCATGATCAGCACCCGCGTCTTCAGACGCAGTCGGCGAGCCGCGCGGACCAGCTCGATGGCGTTCCCGTCCTCGAGGGAGAGGTCCGCCAGCAGTACGTCCGCCGAGCAATGCTCGAGCAGCGACATCGTCTCGCGAACGCTGGAGGCAACTCCGACGATTTGCAGGTCCGGCTTCTCGGCGAGCAAGCTCGCCAAGGCGTCACGGACAATCGGATGGTCGTCGACGATCAGTATTCGCGTCATCGCCGCCCAATTTTATACACGGGGCGGTGATGTAAAGAGCGTTCCGCCCCCAATGACCCGACGGAGGGCGGTTGAGCTTCACTTTCAGGGAATTCCTCACGTCCCGGATACGGGAAGTCAGGGTTTCGGCGGTGTCCAGGCCGTTTCGGCCATGTCGCCTTCGGCGAATCCGAAATAGACCTCCATTTGTTTCCGCATGAACGCCTGCGCGTCTTTGCTGGTCAGGTCCAAACGGTAGGTGTTCACGAATTTGACCGAGTCTTGGAGCCACATCTTCCAGGCGTCCATCGACACCTCGTTGTAGATGCGTTCGCCCAGCTCGCCGGCGACCGGCTTGAAGGGGAGGCCAGGAAGGTCTTTATCGAGCTTTCGGCAGTGAACGATGCGCGCCATGTTTGGGGGCTCCGACGAAGGGCCTGAAGGGACCCCTACACCGCGGATCCGCCCCCGTCAAGCATCACCCGTCCCCGGCCATGTCATCCACCAAACGGCGCAGAGCCGGAATGTCGAGCGGCTTTTCGACGCGGCGGTTCGGAATCTCGTCGAAGAAGCTCCGGACGGTCGGGCTGAAGACCCCGCCGCTCATGAAGACGACGCGCTCGGCGAGGTCGGGGCGGACGCGCGCCAGCTCTTGATAGAACTGCATCCCGTTCATCTCGGGCATCATCACGTCGCAGAGGATCACGTCGAACCTGGATCCGTTCAGCAGCCGCTCGAGCCCGTCGCGGCCGCGGTCGACGACGGTCACCCGGTGCGGGGCCAGGAGTCGCGGCAGGACCCGGCGCAGCGCGGGCTCGTCCTCGACGATCAGAATCGACGCGGTCCGCCGATCGGGGACGGCGGCCGGGGCCTGGGCTGGAACCTCGCTGGTGGTCCCGGTGCGCGCCCGACGCAGGCGCACGCGAACCGTCGTCCCTTCGCCCGGGTGGCTGTGGACGTCGATGGTGCCGCCCAGATCGGTCAGGATGCGGTGGCAGATCGCCAGCCCCAGCCCCGTCCCGATCCCGGCGGGCTTGGTGGTGAAGAAAACGTCGAAGATGTGGGGCAGCGCGTCCGCCGGAATTCCGACCCCGGTGTCACTGACCTCCACGACGACCTGGCCGTCGATCCACGAGGTCGCCAGCGTGATCGAGTGGTCGCGGCCGGTTCCGTCGGGGATCGCCTGGGCCGCGTTCACCAGCAGGTTGACGAACACCTGACCCAGGCGCGGGGCGTGCCCCTCGACCAGCGGCACGTCGCCGCCGAAGCGGCGGACCAGGCGGGCGCGCCCGCGGAACGTGCTCTGCGCCATGCGGACCGAGGACTCCAGCACCTTGTGGATGTCGACGGCCTCACGCTTGGCCTCGTCGGGATGGGAAAAGAGCCGCAGGTCGCGCGTGATCAGCAGGACGCGCTGGGCTGCCTCGGCGGCGTCGGCGGCCGCCTCACGGAATAGTCCCATGGCTTCGTGCGCGCCCGGCGGTAGTCCGCCCGCGGTTTTCGCGAGCGCGTCGGCGACCACCTCGAACTGGCGCTGGAGGACGTCCAGGTTGCCGGACATGACCGACAGCGGATTGTTGATCTCGTGGACGATACCGGCTGCCAGCGTCCCCACCGATGCCATGCGCTCGGAGATCAGGAGCTGCTTCTCCATCTTGCGGCGCTCGGTGCGCACCTCGGCCTCGCGCAGCTCGCGTTCGATGGCGGCGACCAGTCGGCCCAGGTGTCCCTTCAGCAGGAAGTCGTGCACGCCGGCGCGCATGGCGTCGACGGCGACCTCTTCTCCGACGGTGCCGGACACGATCAGGAACGGGATGTCGAATCCGGTCTCCCGCAACACGCCGAACGCGTCCGGTCCGCTGAACGAGGGCAGCGAGTAATCCGACAGCACGACGTCCCACTGTTGCTCCAGCAGAGCCCGCCGCAGGTCGGCGGCGGTCTCGACGCGGAGCAGGACGGGCTTGTACCCGCCCCGCTGCAACGCCAACCGGATCAGCTCGCTGTCGTTCGGGTCGTCCTCGACCAGCAGCACGCGGAGCGGCTTGGGGCCCGCGCCGGCAACGGGAGCCGGCCCTCCCGCGGGGGCCCAGTCGGCGGCGGAACCGGTCATGGGCGGGGCGCGGGTTGATTGAGCGTCAGCCAGTACGTCCCCACCTTGTTGGCGGCGTCGACGAACTCGGCAAAGCTGACGGGCTTGCGAACGTAGCTGTTCGCGCCCAGCTCATAGCTGCGCACGATGTCGGTCTCTTCCATGGACGAGCTCATGATGACGACGGGCAGGCGGCGCGTGCGCTGATCCGCCCGGACGTTGCGGAGAACCTCCAGGCCGTCCATCCGGGGGAGGTTCAAATCCAGCAACATGACGTCCGGGGGCACGGGCGGCGGGCCGGCGGCGTACCCGCCCTTCGCGTGCAGGTAATCCAGCGCCTCGACACCGTCGCGGGCCACCGCGATCTCGCTCTTGATCGGGGTGCGGGCGAACGCCCGGATGGCCAGCTCGGCGTCGTCGGGGTTGTCTTCCACCAGTAGGATGCAGTTGGTCGTCAGGTGAGTTTCGAAACTGCCCCCCAAACCGCCCTCCCGAGTTTCGAAACCGTGATTCCCGGGCGGCCATCAATCCGATAAATGTTCGCCTGTTGACCCACAAATACGTGCGTGGCAATAATGCGCCAATACCGCATGGCGCACGAGCTAAGCCTGTGCATCGTTGCAGTTTGTCGCAAGCTAACGCAAGTTCATTGTGACGTTCGTTGGCGGTCGATTCATTGAGGATGGCCGCGCCGACAAATTTCGCGGGCCAGGCGCGATGAGCATGCCCCGCGCCAAGGTTCTGGTGGTCGACGACTCGCCGGCCAATCTGCTGGCGCTCGAGAGCGTGCTGGCGCCGCTCGACTGCCAGCTGGTCTCGGCCCAGTCCGGCCGCGACGCGCTGGAACACGTCCGAGAGCACGACTTCGTCGCGGCCCTGCTGGACGTGCAGATGCCGGAGATGGACGGGTTCGAGCTGGCCCGCCAGCTGCGCGACGAGATTGGCCTCACGGAGATGCCGATCCTCTTCGTGACCGCGATGGAAAGCGCGGAGGCGTTGCATCGCGCCTACGAGGCGGGCGGCTTCGACTTCCTTTACAAGCCGCTGGACCCGCTGATCGTGCGGCGCAAGCTTCAGTTCTTTCTGGATCTGTATTCCAGCCGACGGCAACTGCAGGCAGAGGTCGAGGCCCACCGCCAGACCCTGGCCGAGGTCGAGGCGTTCAATTACTCGGTGTCGCACGACCTGCGCGGTCCGTTGCGCCCGATGGACGGCTTCTGTGAGGTCCTCCTCGAGGAGTACGGCGACCAGCTGGACGAGCGCGCGCAGGACTACCTGCGGCGGATCCGGGGCGCCGCCCAGCGCATGGGCCAGCTGATCGACGACCTGCTCGAGCTGTCGCGCATCGGGCGCTCGGACCTGTCGCGGCAGGTCGTGGACCTGTCGGCGCTGGCAACAGCGGTGGGGCGCGAGCTGCGCGACGAGGAGGACCGCCCCGTCGAGCTGGTGTGCGCGCCGGGCGTGACGGCCGTCGGCGACGCGCGGCTGCTGCGCATCGTGCTCGAGAACCTGCTGCGCAACGCCTGGAAGTTCACGCGCCGGCAGCCGCACCCCCGCATCCAGTTCGGGCAGGTCGAGCGGGACGGCGCGCCGGCCTACTTCATCAGCGACAACGGGGTCGGCTTCGATCCCGCGTACGCGCGCAAGATGTTCCAGCCCTTCCAGCGGCTGCACGGGTCGGACTTTCCGGGCACCGGCATCGGCCTGGCCATCGTTCACCGGATCATGCGCCGCCACGACGGGCGCATCTGGGCCGAGTCGACGCCGGGGCAGGGCGCGACGTTCTACTTCACGCTGCCGGCCTGAGCGGCCGGCGCGTCGGCGCCGCTCAGTGGGCGGCCGGCGCGCCGCCGGGCCGGGCGCGCTGGGTCAGGAATAGCAGCGGGACCATCAGCCCGGTGGCGATGGCCAGCGCCTTCAGCGCGTCGAGAAACGCCAGCGTCGACGCCTGGCGCTGCACCTGGAAGTAGAGCAGCGCCATCGCCTTCTTGGTGGCCTCGACCGTCGACGCGCCCGCGCGCTCGAACGTGGCGGCCATGCCCGCGACGCGGGAGGCGAAGGTCGTGTCGTAGTTGCTGCTGCGCGCGACGAGGATGCTCTGGTGGAACTGTTGCCGCCGCGCGATCAGCGTCGTCACGAAGGCGATGCCGATGTCGCCCCCCATGTTGCGCGACAGGTTCACGATCCCCGACACGGCGTTGTTCTTTTCGGGCGGAACGCCCGCGTAGACCAGCGTGTTGATGGGGATGAAGAGAAACGGCAGCCCGATCGACTGGATGATGCGCAGCTGGATGGCGGTGCGGAAGTCGATGCCCAGGTACAGGTGGTCGGTCATGTAGAACAGCGACCCCGAGAGCATCACGAAGCCGAACCCGATCAGGTAGCGGGCGTCGACGCGCGACACCAGCATCCCGACGAACGGCAGCAGCATGATGACGACGAAGCCGCCCGGCGACAGCGCCATCCCCGACTGCTGGGCGGTGTAGCCCATCAGCACCTGCAGGTACTGGGGCAGCAGCACGGTCGACCCGAACAGCGCCATGCCCAGGGTCAGCATCATGACGTTGGCGGCGGCGAAGGTGCGGCTCTTGAACAGC
>CAZPUH010000783.1:0-3785 GCA_964589215.1 uncultured Myxococcales bacterium
ACGGTGCCGCCCGTCGCGTGTGCGCCGCCCGTTCCAACGGTGCCGCCGGTCCCGAACACCCCGCCCGACCCCGTCGCCCCCCCGGTGGCATGTCCGCCTCCCGACCCCGGGGTTCCGCCGGACGCGGTTGCCTCCCCGCCGGCCCCGTTCGCCCCCCCGACATTGCGAAAGAATTCATCCGGCCCCTGGCAAGCAATGAGCAGCCCCCCCGCAAGGGCCACCACCCACCAGCCACGATTTAAGCGCGCATTAAGAGTGGCCACGATTGCATTATTTTATCCCCAATCTGCGCCCGACACCACGGGCTTGCATGCACGCCGACGCGCCGCGCGGTGCTGGACGGTGGGCGAGCAACGCGATTCAATCCCATCCGAGAATGAAGTTCATGAACAACCACGTTCCTTGGTTTCTGCTGCTTTCGTTCGCCCTTCTCGCGACCGCGTGTCCCACGCGAGTCGTGACTGACGACACGGGCGGCGGCGGGAGCGGTGGTTCGAGCCCGCCAAGTGGAGGCGCCGCTGGTCTCGGAATCGGTGGGGCGGCGGGTAGTCACCCAGGTGGCCAAGGCGCGGCGCCACCGCCAGGGGGCGGAGGCTCAAGCGCCGGCACGGCCGGGTCGACGACGAGGGAAGGTGGTCGGGCAGGTGAGGGTGGTGTTGCCGGTCCCGGAGCGATGGGGGGGACTTCCACAGCCGGCGCAGGAGGTCAGGCCGCAGGAGGGGCGAACTCGCAACCAGGCGGGTCGGGTGGCTCAGGGGGATCTCAGGGAGGGGGTGGGCTGGCTGGCCAGTCGGGTCTCGGCGGCGCAGCTGGAGCCGGATCATCGATTGGCGGCTCAGGAGGCAGCTCCTCTCCCTCGTCTGGTTCGGTGGTCTGCGGACAAGTCACCAATTGCCCGCTCAACGGCGGCGGTCGTTGCTGCTATTCGGCGATGGATCAAAGCAGTGCGTGTCAGGGGCCGGGCGCCACATGTGACGCCGTGCCCGCCTCTACTCCGGGCACCTACTACGTCAAAACGACCATCGCGTGTGACAGCTCGAACGACTGCGCTGCAGGCGAGATCTGCTGTTACACGCAGCTGTACATCTCGTCCTCGACTGCCTGCATGGCGGCGGCATCGTGCGTAGATGTCACGGGGCCGACCGGCGGCTACAACACCTATCGCCGGCAGGTCTGCGATCCGGCAAGGGTTGCGCCGACCGAGTGCCTCTCAGGCAGTTGCAAGACGGCTACGACCTACAGTCAGAACCTGCCGTCCTATTTGTATTTGTGCCTGTAGCAGCGGCGGCGCCGCGGGCCGTCACGGATCCTCGGTGACACTCACCAGCGTGACGTTGACGGCGGCAGCTGTGGCGCCGCCCGGTACGGACAACGAAATGGCCTGAATCGGAGCCTTTGCGTAGGCCGGTCCCGTCGGGGTGTTGTAGCACTGCTGGGTGAACGAGCTGTACGGGATCTTCGCGGGGCTCGTCGTCACGTCCGCGCACCAGAACGTGGTTCCTGTCGAATCGGCGTTCAGCTGGACCCGGAGCTTGGAGGCGCTCGCGTTCGTGAACGTCACAGTGATACCTGAGCCCTTAGGCGTCGCCGGGCCGGGCGTCATGCTGCCGGGGTCCTGCCCGATGTTGAAGCCCAGGTAGGCGTTGCCTGCATAGCTGTTGGTGGCCGTCGCAGAGCCCACCATGCCAGTCATCGTCAACATGCAGGGCGTCCCGCAGGCCGAAAACTTTCCGGGCATGATCATGCTGGTGGCATCACCGCCGTCATAGGCATATCCGGACCAGCACCCACCGCCGACGGCGGGCATCGTGACGAAACCATTCGACGCCACTGAGAAGCTGGTGCCACACGTTGCGGCCATGCTCCCTCCGGCGCCGGTCGAGTTCCCGGCTCCCGTCGTGTTACCGGAGCCCGTCGAACCCCCGCTGCTTCCGGTGGTGTTGCCGGTCCCCGTCGTGTTGCCCGTCCCCGAGGTGTTCCCCGAGCCGTTTGAGCCGCCGGTGCTGCCGCTGGTGTTGCCGAGGCCGCTCGAGCCGCCGGTGGCGCGGACGCCGCCCGTGCCGGTGTTGTTGCCGGAACCGTTGGAGCCGCCGCTGCTGCCGGTGGTGTTGCCGGAACCGTTTGAGCCGCCGGTGCTGCTCCCCTGGCTGCCGCCCGTGTTGTTGGAGGTGCCGTTGCCGTTGACGCTGTCGCCGTTCGTGCAGGCGTAGCTGAGCAGGCCCAGGGAAAAGATGGACGACAAAACTAGGCCAGTCTGAAGCTTCATAACGAAAGCCTTTCGGTTGGGGGAGCTTCCGGCGAGAGTCGGCTCGGAATCGGCCGGCGGCCTGATTTTTAGCGCGGAAGCAGCGCCGAAACAACGGGGGCGGCCCTCGATCCGCGGGACGGCGGTGCGCCGCGTCTGCTGTCTCCTCCCTTGACGGACGGGCCGGCGAACCAACACTGAACGGTGGGGTCTCGGGGGTTTTCGCAGGGCGGAGGGAGCAGATGCGGCAGAACGGGAACGAGCTCGGAATGGCATTGTGGTTCTTGGTGGCGGCCTTCGCGGCCCTGATGATCGGCCGCGCCCACGCCGAGGAGCTGCGGCCGGGGACGGCACCGGCGCTCACCGCTCCCGCAGCCGCGCCCCGGGCCGTCAACCCGCCGGCTCCGGTCGCGACGCGCGCACCGGCGACGGCGCTCGCCCCGGCTTCCGCTGCGCCCGGTTCGGTCACGGCGACAGCGCCGACCTCGGCCGCGGTGCCCAGCGGCAACGCCGCGCCCGCAGCGGGCTCTCCGGCTGGCACGCCAACGGGGACTCCCGCGGCGGCTGTGGGCGGAGCACCGGTGCTGGCGTCGATGTCGCAGCCTTCGCCTTCGACGCCCGATGGCGCCCTGGCCGTGGACGCCGCCGCGAAGACCTTTCGCGGGCAGGTGATCCTCAGCGACGTCATGATCGCGCCGGCCGCGGCCTTCACCTCGGGGGACGCGATGGTCGGCGCGCTCCAGCGCCTGAAGCGCAGCACGGTCCACGGGGTCGACGGCTTCTGGCGGCTGCACATGATCGCCTTCCCCAGCCCCGCGCAGGCCGGCGTCACGTACCGGCTCCGGGCGACGGACACCGCTGACGGCAAGCAGAGCAAGCCGATCCGCGTGTTCGAGATCAGCGCGCAACCGGGCCACCCGGAGGTCGAGATGCCGGACCTCGTGCTGACGGACGTCATGGGTTTCAAGTCCGGCCACAGCTACGAGATCGCCGTGGTGGGCACGGGCGGCGCCGACAGCGGCGCAGGAAAAGAAGACGTCTACGCCCAAGGGGTGATAACCCTGATGTGAGTGACGCGCGCGACGGTGCTGGTCCTGGCCGCCCTGGGGGCGGCCTTCGCTTTGGGGCAAGGCCCCGCGGCCGCCCGCGCGCACCGCGCTGACGCCCGCACGGGCAAGCTGGTGCCCGCCATGGCCGAGCTGGTCAAGGCGCGCAAGCGCGGGGATCGGACGGCCCTGGGTCGCGTCGGGGACCGCATCGGGCCGGCGCGGCTGGCGGCCGCCATCGCCGGCGCCGACGCGCGGATCGCGGAGGCCGCGATGACGGCCGCCCCTGAAACGCGGGCGGGCGTGCTGCTGATCGGCACCATCGCCGACCAGGTCAGCGGGCCCGACGCGCGCGCACGCGCCGCCGTCGAGGCGCTGGGGCGCCTCCTCGACGGCTCACGCCCTGCCGCGCTGGAGCACTGGGAGGTCCCGCCCGACGACGTCGCGCGCGCCTGCGCGGCCGTTCACGGGCTGGCGGGTCGCACCGCGGCCCC
>CAZPUH010000784.1:0-5181 GCA_964589215.1 uncultured Myxococcales bacterium
AGGCGCCCCGCAGGTTCACCCGCCAGACTCAGGCGCCCCGCAGGTTCACCCGCCCGTCCCAGGCGCCCCGCCGGCCGCGGGTGCGCCGCCCGTCCCAGGCACCCCGCCCCTGGCCGCGACGCCGCCGCTTCCGCCGCCGCCCTGGCCGGACGGCTGCAACGACGAGCCACACCCAACGGCGGCCAGCGTTCCGCACAACAGCAAACGTTCGAGTAAGTGATGATTAGGCATCCCGGGATTTTAGCACCCGGCGGCGTGGCGCTCGGCGCCGCCCCTCTCGTGAATCGAGCGGCGCCCCCGAGATCGCTACCAGTACTTTTCGGCGGGCCGGATCTCCACGGCGCCGCCCAGCCGCGCCGCCGGGATACGGGCGGCCAGGGCGATCGCCGCCTCGATCGTGTCGGCCTCATACACCGAGAACCCGCCGACGCCCTCGGCCAGATGTGGTCCGTTCTTGACCGCGATCTTGCCGTCCACGACCGAAACCGTACGCGCCGCCCCGGGTAACCCCAGCGGAAGCCCCGGGGACAGACCCGGCGTCTCGTTCAGCGCGGCGTAGTCGGCGTAGATCTGCTTCTGCTCCGCGGCGGACAGCGCCTTCCACCGCTCGGTGCCCGGCAAAGGTGTCGTTCCCTGATAGACCAGCAGGACGTACTTCATGTTTCGCTCCTCCTTGCTGCTCTGACGGGTCGAAACGGCGAAGTGTGACGGCACATCGCCGGACACGGAACTGTCGCGGAACGGCCACCCGACCGCCGCCGGCCCGCAACGGCGCGCCGATACCGTCCGGACGATGAGCAGCGCGCCACCGCTGGCGGTCGGCCGCCCGGACGGCGCCGGGGCGGTGTGGCCGATCGCGACGCAGGCGCTGCTGGCGGCCACGGCGCTGGCAGCGCTGTTCGTGGCGGCCCCGGTTTTCGGTCTGCCGCTGCCGGCGTGGGCCGCGACCCTGCTGGCAGGCGGTGCCGTCGCCGCCACGGCCTGGCCCGACCGCGCCGCCGCGAGCTCGGTGCTGGCGTGCGTGGCGCTTGTCGTGATCCTGCGGCCCGCGAGCGCCGCCTATCAAGTGACGTTGGTCGCGATTCTCTGGGCTTGCCGCCGCCGGACCTGGGCGCTGCTGGCGGCTCTGGGCCTGGGCGCGATCGTCATTCCCAAGGCGCTCTTCGCGGCGAGCGGCGGCCGCGCGTCCGTGGATGCGGCCGGGCTGGCGTCGATCGTCTTCGTCACGCTCTACTGGGCACGCGAGGCTCGCAGCGGCAAGGCGCCCGTTGCCCCTGCGCCGCGCGACTGGGCGTCGCTGTACCTGATGCCGTTCCACCCGATCTACGCGGTCGCGTTCGGGCCGAACGACGTCTGGCGCGCCCGGCGGGTCGACGCCCGACTGGTGCTGAGCGGCGCGGCGCTCTGCCTGCTGAAGGCGGGCGGCCTGCTCGCCCTGCGGCGTGCGTTCCCGCGCGGCGACTACCACGCCTGGACGGCCGACGCACTGGCGGCACTCACCGGCCCGCGGTTGTGGACCGTCGTCGGCCTGAGTTACTTGCGCCTGCTCCTCGGCCTCTCGGGCCTCGCCGAGGCGGCGATCCTGGTGGCGCGCCTCTACGGCTGGGCGCTGCCGTCGCCGTTCCGGTACGCGCTGCTGGCCTGGAACCCCGTCGAGCTCTGGCGCCGCTGGGGCATCTACACGCGCCGGTTCCTGCTGAAGACCGTGTACTTCCCGCTGGGCGGCAGCGGGCCGCGGCGCTTTCGCAACGTGATGCTGACGTTCATGGCCAGCGCCGTGGTGCTGCACAGCGGCTGGCTCGGCTCGCCGTACTGGGTGGTCGGTCTCGCCGGCTGGCGCGACCACGCGATCTATTTCGCGCTGCAGGGGGCGGCCGTCTGCGCCTGCCTGGCGTTGTGGCAGGTCACCGGCAAGGATCCGCGCGCCGACCGCACCCTTCGCTGGTCCTGGACGCGCCTGCCGGCGACGGTCGCCACCCAGGCCTTCAGCGCCTGGGCGCATATCGTCATCCTGGCGCAGGGCGTTCCCCTGCTGGTTCGCTTCCGGCTGATGGCCCGCTGCCTGGGCTTCTGACGGCGCTCAGCGGCCGAGGATCTCCCTCAGCGCGCCGAGCAGCAGGGTCACGTGGCGATGGCTGCTCGACGCGCCCATCAGCCCGATTCGCCAGGCCTTCCCCTTGAAGGGTCCCAGCCCGCCGCCGATCTCGATCCCGAAGTCGTTCAGCAGCCGCGCGCGGACGGCCGCGTCTTCGACGCCGGCGGGGACGTTGACGGCGTTCAGCGACGCCAGGCTCCGCGCCGGGATGTAGGTCAATCCCAGCCCCTCGAGGCCGGCCCGCAGCGCCAGGTGGTTCGTGCGGTGGCGCGCGACGCGAGCCTCCAGCCCCTCTTCCAGCACGCACAGCAGCGCCTCGCGCAGCGCGTACGTCATGTTCACCGGCGCCGTGTGGTGATAGACGCGGTCCGCGCTCCAGTAGTTGCGGATGAGCGACATGTCGAGGTACCAGCTGCGCACCTTCGTCTTGCGGCGGTCCATCGCCTCCAGCGCGGCGGGACCGAACGTGACGGGGGCCAGTCCAGGTGGACACGACAGGCACTTCTGCGTCGCGCTGTAGCAGGCGTCGATGCGCCAGTCGTCGACGCGCAGCTCGTGGCCGCCCAGCGACGTCACCGCGTCGACCAGCAACAACGCCCCCGCGTCGTGCGCCAGGCGCGAGATCTCGTCCAGCGGCTGGTGCATGCCGGTCGACGTCTCGGCGTGCACGATGCCGACCAGCTTGCAGCCCGGGTGCGCGCGCAACGCCGCCTCGACGGCCGCGGGGTCGACCGCCTGCCCCCACGCGGCCTGCACCTGGTGGACCGTCGCGCCGTGCCGCTCGGCCATGTCGGCCATCCGGGCGCCGAACGCGCCGGCGACGCAGATGATGGCCTGGTCGCCCGGCTCCAGCAGATTCGCCACGCACGCCTCCATGCCGGCGCTGCCGGTCCCGGGGATCGCGAGCGTCAGGTGATTCGTGGTGCGGAACACCTGCTGCAACATCCCGCGCGTGTCGTCCATGATGCGCAGGTACTCGGGGTCCAGGTGGCCCAGCGTCGGCGCGGCCAGCGCCTCGCGCACGCGCGCCGGCACCTCGCTGGGCCCGGGGCCCATGAGGACCCGTTCGGGCGGGTAACGGCGCGGCGACGGCGAAGAGACAGAGGCAGCGTTTTGGGTGACGGTCTTCATGCAGAGCTCCGTGCCGGGATTGTAGGCGCCCGCGCCTGACACGACGGTGACAAAGCTCCGGAATCAGGATCGCCCCTGGCCGCGGGGGTCGCGGCCGGCCGCGATGCCAGCCAGGACTCGCAGCGCCGTCCAGGCACGATCGGGCGCGAACGCGGCTGGCGAGGCCCCGGGGTGGTGACGCGCGACGCGACAGCGCAAGGCCGCCGGCCGGGTCCGGAAACGGAGCGGCGGATCGAACATGCAGGCCTCGCCGTCGATGCCGGCGGGCACCGGACCGCGAGCCGCCACCTCGAACGACGCGGACGTCCAGGACGCAAAGCCCATGTCGTCACCCGGCGCGCCGATCACCGCGATCCCCAGCGTGTGCTGGTCCAGGCGCGGGCGGCTGCCGGCGCCGAGCCCCGGATCGAGCCGATAGGGGTTGTTCGACACGAGCAACGCGGCGGTGCCGCCGCGAGGGTTGCCGTGCTCGTCCCGCCATCGCAGCTCCAGCTGGGCGGCTGCTTCGTCGAGCGCGGGCAGGGTCTGCAGCAAGGTTCGGAGCTTGGCATTCCGGTAGGTGGAGCGCTGAACCGCCTGCCCGTAAAGTCCCAGCGAGACGTTGTTCACGAACACGCGCCCGTTGACCTCGCCCAGGTCGACGACACGCTCGCCGCCGTCGACCAGCGCATCCAGCGCGCCAACGACGTCGTCGCGGTCGACGCCCAGATCCACCGCGAAGTGATTGCGGGTGCCGGCTGGTATGCAGGCGTACGGAACGCCCCGCTCGGCCGCGATGCCGGCGGTGACGGCCTGCGATCCGTCGCCGCCCGCCATGGCGATGGCGTCCGCGCCCGCGTCCAGGGCCTGCCGGACCAGCTGCCCGAGGTCGGCCCCGGGCGACAGCTCGATGGCCTCGATTCCCCGCGCCCGGGCCTCGTCGGCCAGCCGGTACCGGCCGGCTTTTCCGCCGCCCGACCGCGGGTTGTAGATCATCACCGGGCGCCGGGGCCGAGCGGCGGCGGGATGGACGACTCGCCCGCGCAGCGCGTACGCGCCGGCGACGCCAGCCAGCGTCTGGCCGATCAGAACGCCCACCAGAAGGATTGGATGGCGCGCGAGCGAGAGCGCGACGACGCCGGCCACCAGCAAGACCCCGGCGCCGACGCCCGTCCAGCGGCCGCCGCCGTGCCGGCGCAGCCCCTCCCAGCCGACGACCACGGCCGCCGCGAGCAGCGCCAGCCCCAGCATCCCACGCCACGGATCGACGACGGCCAGCGCCACGGCCACCGCGACCGTCGCGCCGGCGCTGGCGATCGCGACCATCGCGGTGAAGCGCCGCGCGCCCCTGGCCGCGCGCCGCGCCGGCGTCACCGCCCCCCGGCGCGGCCGAGCGGGGAGCCCAGCGCCGCTTTCCCGATGTGCTCCTGGTCGTTGAGCGCGAAGAGCGCGGCGTCGGCAAGCGTCACCTGCGGCCGCGTTGCGCGGCTCGCAACGATCGCGTGAATGTAGTGATTGTGTTCCCATGCAGGGCGATTCAGCGCCGATCGATGCGCGAAGTCGTCGGACGCCGGGTCCTCGAGGACGTGGATCGTGTCGTTCATTCCTCTCCTCCTCCGTCGCCGCCGACCTCCGGGCAACCGACGTGAAGCAAATGAAGTGATCGCCTTACACCTGGCGGCACGCGCCGCCGCGGGGCCGCGTTTCTTGACCAGCTTGGCAACTGAGCCGACGATGCGGCGTCCCGTAGTTCGAGCATCCACACACAGGAGGTTTGAATGCTGCGTTCGCATGTCGTCCGTTTCGCGGGGATCGCGTTGTTTGTCGTTGGTTGCAGCGGAGGGTCCGGTGGAAGTGGCTCCGGCGGGGCCGGGGGCAAAGGAACCGGTGGCGCCGCGACGGGCGGACACGCGAGTGGGACGGGCGGCGGCGCGGGGACGGCGACGGGCGGAAGCGCAGGCACGGGCGTGGGCGGA
>CAZPUH010000785.1:0-2302 GCA_964589215.1 uncultured Myxococcales bacterium
CTTCGGCTCGCTGGAGGCGCTGGAGAGCGCGTTTTTAGACTTTGCCGAGAAGGTGCCTTTTTATGGACTGGTGGTGATCGGGGCCGACAACCCGACGGCGGCTCGCCTGCCGCCGCGTCTGACCAAGCGGCACGTGACGTATGGCCTGACGGCCGGTGAGTGGCGGGGCGAGATCCTGGAAGCCGGCGCGACCGGCACCCGATTCCGCGTCCGAGTGGGCGACAAGCTGCACGGCGAGGCGCACATCCGGATGCCCGGCGTTCACTACGCCGCCAACGCGCTGGCGGCCCTGTGCGTGGCGGACTTCCTGGGGGTGCCGTTCGCGCGCGCGGGCGCGACGCTGGCCGCCTTCGAGGGGGTCGACCGACGCTTCTCGCTGCGCGGCGAGGCGGCGGGCGTGCTGGTCGTCGACGACTACGGCCATCACCCGACCGAGCTGGCGGCCACGATCGCGGCAGCCCGGCTGCACGGGCGGCGGCTGGTCGTCGCGTTTCAGCCGCACCGCTACACGCGCACGCGCGATCTGCTGCCCGACTTCGCGCCGGCGCTGGCGGGGGCGGACCTGCTTTTCCTCACGGACGTCTACGCGGCCGGCGAGCCGCCCCTGACCGGCGTGGACACGGCCGCCCTGCTGAAGACGTTCCCGCGCGGCGCGCGCGTGCAACACATCGCGCGGCCGCGCCTCGCCGCCGAGCTGGCCCGGGCGGCGCAGCCGGGCGACCTGGTGCTGTGCCTGGGCGCC
Organism: uncultured Myxococcales bacterium; assembly: GCA_964589215.1. Taxonomy (GTDB): domain Bacteria; phylum Myxococcota_A; class Polyangia; order Fen-1088; family Fen-1088; genus JADGRB01. The sequence continues at coordinate 743 of CAZPUH010000785.1, forward strand.
GGCGACATCACGGCGGTCCCCGGCGAGCTGCTGGCGCTGCTGGCGCCGCGCGGAGGCGCGGCATGAGCGCGACGGCCGTCCCGCCCACCGAGGGGATCACCGTCCAGCGGCCGCCGCCGCGCCGTCGCTTCTTCCGGCGCCGCAGCAACCGGCGCATCACCGTGGAGCAGACCTCGGTCGCCACGCTGGTCAGCGGCCCGCTGCGCGCGCTGGGGCGGCGGCTGAAGATCCTGGGCAAGGGGCTGGCCGTGGTCGCCTTCGTGGCGGCCGGCGCGCAGGGGACGCGGCTGGCCGTCCAGCACGTCATTGCCTCGCCGCGATTCGCGGTGCGCGAGCTCGCGATCGGGCCGACGACGCACGTCACCGACGACGAGATCGCGGCCCTGGCCGGCGTGAAGCCGGGTGACCGGCTGCTGGCCGTCGACCCGGACGCCGTCGCCGCGCGCCTGACGACGCATCCCTGGATCCTGGCCGCCCGCGTCCGGCGCGAGCTGCCGTCGACGCTGTCGATCGAGGTGACCGAGCGACGCGCCGTCGGGACGGCGCTGCTCGGCGCGCTGTACCTGCTGGACGAGGCGGGACGCCCCTTCAAGCGCGCCACCTTCGCCGAGGCGGATGGCCTGCCCGTCATCACCGGCGTCAGCCGCGATCAGTACGCCGCGGTGCGGACGACCAGCGAGGCCGTGTTCCGGCAAGCGCTGGCCCTGTACGCGTCGTATGCCCAGGGCCACCCCGAGCGCCCGAAGCTGTCCGAGATCCACGTCGACCCGCGGGAGGGCTTCACGCTGGTGCTCTTCGAGGGGAGCGGCGAGGTCCGGCTGGGGCGGGGTGACTTCGAAGGGAAGCTGGCGCGGCTGGATCGCATCTTCGCGGCGCTGGGGCCGCGCGGGCCCGGCGCGCTGTCGGTCATCTACCTGGACGGGCCGCTGTCGGATCGCGTGGCGCTGCGGATGACAGCCCGTCAAGGCGCCGAGGACTGAGGTTGGCCGGCTACTCCGGCACGCCGCTGCCGAAGAAGCTGGGCATCAAACCGGCGGCGCGTCTGGCGCTGGTGAACGCGCCGGCGGACTTCGCCGAGACGCTGGGCGAGCTGCCGCCGGGGGTGACGCCTCAGGCGCTGCTCCGTGGGCCGTACGACGTGGTCGTCCTGTTCGCGCGCGACGACAGGGACCTGGCGCTCGGGCTGCCCGCGGCGCGCGCGCGCCTGGATGCGGCCGGCGGCCTGTGGGTCGCCTGGCCCAAGAAATCGTCGCGGAAGGCGTCCGGGATCGAGACCGACATCACCGAGCAGGCGGTCCGGGCGCGTGGGTTGGCGCTGGGCCTGGTCGACAACAAGGTGTGCGCGATCGACGACACCTGGTCGGGCCTGCGCTTCGTCGTGCGGCTGGCGGACCGCCCCAAAGTCGGGTCGGCGCGGCCCGCGCGCGCGAAAAAGTAAAAAATTTCGGCCTCCAGGGAAACGCAGTCAAGATGGCTGCGCATGCCCAGGAGATCGTCGGACATCATCGTCGGCCTCGATATCGGGACCACCAAAATCGCCGCCGTCGTCGGCGAGGTGGG
>CAZPUH010000786.1:0-3659 GCA_964589215.1 uncultured Myxococcales bacterium
ACCAGCTGCTGCTGCAGCTTGAGGTGCTGTTTAATCTCGATCGACATGGTCCGTGGGACTCGCGGTCGTTCTATTGGTAGCACTTATAGGTCGCCACGGACAAGCGTCAATACAAGGGTGGCCCATGAATTGCACACACCCCGCCGCACAGTGACGCCCGGCAGCGCGTCGTAGCGTCAAACAACCGAGATTGTTGTCGTTTTACTGAGGCGCGGCGGCGACTGCGGCTTCGCCTGATCGTTGCGGGCGATCGCCCAGACGGGCGCGAAGCGCGGCGGCGATGAACGACTGAAAGAGCGGGTGCGGCGACTGCGGCCGCGACTTGAACTCGGGGTGGAACTGGCAGCCGACGAAGTACGGGTGGTCGGGCAGCTCGATCATCTCGACCAGCCGCCGGTCGGGCGAAACGCCCGAGATCACCATGCCGTGGCTGGTCAGCGCCTCGCGGAAATCGTTGTTCACCTCGTAGCGATGGCGGTGCCGCTCGCTGATCTCGGAAGCGCCGTAAGCGGCCGCCGCGCGCGACCCGGGCGTCAGCAGGCACGGATAGGCGCCGAGGCGCATGGTCGCCCCCTTGTCGGTGACATGCCGCTGCTCGGGCAGGAAGTCGACGACGGGGTAAGGCGGCGCTGGGTCGAACTCGGTCGAGTTCGCGCCCTTGAGGCCGGCGGCGTTGCGGGCGAACTCGATGACCGCCACCTGCATGCCGAGACAGATGCCGAAGAACGGCACCTGGCGCTCGCGCGCGTAGCGGACGGCGTCGACCTTGCCCTGGATGCCGCGGCTGCCGAACCCGGGCGCCACGAGAATGCCGTCCATGTCGCCCAGCAGGGTCTCGGCGCCCTGTTTCTCGATCTCCTCGGAGTCGATGTGGTGCAGGTGCACGCGGCACTCGTTGCCGATGCCGCCGTGGATCAGCGCCTCGTTCAGGCTCTTGTACGACTCGACCAGGTCGACGTACTTGCCCACGAGGCCGATGTCGACCTCGGCCTGGGGGCTCTTGAGGCGATGGACGACTCGCTCCCAGCCGGTCAGCTCGGGCGCGCGCGACCAGATGTTCAACATCTCGGCCAGCTTGTCGTCGACCCCTTCCGCGTGGAAGCGGATGGGGACTTCGTAGATGCAGGAGACGTCTTCGGCCGAGAAGACTGCGTCCGGCGCGACGTTCGTGAACATCGCGATCTTCTTCTTCATGGCCGGCTGGATGGGCCGCTCCGAGCGGCACAGCAGGATCTCGGGCTGGATGCCGATCTCGCGCAGCTTCATGACCGAGTGCTGCGTGGGCTTGGTCTTCATCTCGCCGGCCGCGCCGATGTACGGCACCAGCGTCACGTGGACGGAGACTGCGTTCTGGTGGCCGACCTCCAGCCGGAGCTGGCGAATGGCCTCGAGAAAGGGCAGCGACTCGATGTCGCCGACGGTGCCGCCGACCTCGACGATCAGGACGTCCTGTCCCCTGGCGCACTCGAGAATGCGCAGCTTGATCTCGTCCGTGACGTGCGGAATCACCTGCACGGTGCCGCCCAGGTATTCGCCCCGCCGCTCTTTCTGGATGACGGTCTGATAGATCTGACCGCTGGTGGCATTGTTCAGCTTGTTCATCCGTTGCGAAATGAACCGCTCGTAGTGCCCCAGATCCAGATCGGTCTCGGCGCCGTCGTCGGTGACGAAGACCTCGCCGTGCTGCATGGGGTTCATCGTCCCCGGGTCGACGTTCAGATACGGGTCCAGCTTCTGAAGCGTCAGCTTGAGGCCACGCGTCTCCAGCAGGGAGCCGATCGAGGCCGAGGCGAGTCCCTTCCCGAGGGACGACACCACGCCGCCGGTGACGAAGATGAACTTCGTTTGCTTGCCGGACGGCCGGCCGTTACGAGAGGGAGCAGTCATCGCGGGGCCTCCTGTGAGAGTGGACGGCTGACGATCGACCGCGGAAACCCTGAGAGGGTTTCCGCACCTTCCCGCGATGGACTGCGCTGGGCCCAGCCCAGCTCCGTCCACGCGATCGACCGCGGAAACCCCGAAAGGCTTCCCGTGCCCTCCCGCGACGGACTGCGCTGGGCTGAGCCCAGCTTCGTCCACGCGATCAACTGCGGAAACCCTGGGAGGGTTTCCGCACCTTCCCGCGACGGACTACGCTGGGCTGAGCCCAGCTTCGTCCACGCGCTGCTGCTTGACGCCGAGAAGAATGTCGTCTTCAACTCGGGCCGCTATTCTTTCTGCCGGTGAGGGATAAGTCAATCGGAACCGAACGCGACCGCGATGGATGAACGAAGATCGAGCGCCGTCATCTTGGTGATCGAGGACGACGCGCGCATCGCGGGGCTCGTCGCGCAGGTCCTGCGCGAGGCGGGGCACACGCCCGTGCTGGTTCGCGACGTCAACGCAGCGCGCGCCTGGCGGGAAGGCGCGCCCGCGCCGCGCGCCGTTCTCAGCGACCTCATGGTGGCGGGATCCAGCGATCCCGCGTCGCTCTCGCAAGAGCTGGCGGCGATCTTCCCGCGCGTTCCGGTCGCGTTGATGACGGGCGTGCCGCGCAATCGCCGCGCGACCCTGGGCGTGGCGCACGGGCGAATCCTGGAAAAACCGTTCGAGCTGGACGCGCTGGTCGACCTCGTCAACGACATGTTGCTGCCCGAAGAGGCAGCCGGCGACGCGGCGGAAAAGCCGCCCGGAGAGCATCCGTGAAGATCTTCCACGGAGCGGCGGAATTTGCGGACGCGCGGCCGACGGGCGCGCCGCGCACCGCCGTCGCGATCGGCAACTTCGACGGCGTTCACCTGGGCCATCAAGCGCTGCTCGCGGAGGCGCGGGCGCGCGCCCGGGCGCCCGGCACCGCCGTGGCGCTGACGTTCACGCCGCACCCCGCGCGCGTGCTGGCGCCGTCCAAGGCCCCGCCGCTCATCATGCCGCTAGACCGGCGGCTGGCGCTGCTGGCCCAGGCCGGCGCCGAGGTGGCGGTGGTCCAGCCATTCACGCGCGCGTTTGCCGCGGTCGAGGCGCAGAGCTTCGTGGTCGACGTGCTGGTCCGCGACCTCGGCGCGGCGGACGTGGTGGTCGGCTACGACTTCACGTTCGGGCGCGGGCGCGGCGGCAACGTCGAGCGCCTGCGGGAATGGGGCGCCGCGCTCGGCGTGTCGGTCACCGTGATCCCCGCGGTCACGGTCGACGGCGCGCCCTGCTCGTCCACGCGCATCCGGGCGCTGGTCGCGGCGGGTGAGATGCGAGGCGCCGCCGCCCTGCTCGGGCGGCCGTTCGAGGTCGAAGGCGTGGTCGTGCGCGGCGCCGCCCGCGGCCGCACGCTGGGATTTCCCACCGCCAACCTGGCGCCCGAGACCGAGCTGGCGCCGCGCCTGGGGATTTACGCGGCGCGTGCGCGGGTCTGCGAGGACCACACGGTCGGCCCCGCCTTCGTCGCTGCGGTGAGCATCGGTCGCAACCCCACGTTCGAGACGGACGGCGCCCCGGTGACGGTGGAGGCGCACCTGCTGGACTTTGCGGGGGATCTTTACGGCCGGCGACTGCGGCTGGAGCTGGTCGAGTGGCTGCGGGACGAACAGCGGTTTGCGTCAGTGGACGCGCTGGTCGCACAAATTGCCGCAGACGTCGCCCGCGTCCGCGCGTTAATGTCGTAGCGTGTTCGAGACCGAGACGATGGCGGA
>CAZPUH010000787.1:0-1077 GCA_964589215.1 uncultured Myxococcales bacterium
AGCTCCTTCACCAGCGTCGCCTCAGAGAAGCGCGGCGGCGGCTGGGTGAAGTGCTGCTCGGGCTTGTTCTCCAGCAGCTTGATCGGCTCGCCCTGATGCACGTCGGGCAGGGCCGCCCCGGTCTCGTCCTCGTTCGCCGCGTCCTCGACAGTCTCGGCGTACACCTCGAGGAAGCCCGGGAACTTCATCACCTGGCCGCTCGCGCGCAGCTCGACGCGCCCCGCGCTGATGTCGATCGACGTCTGGTCGAACACCGCCGCCACCATCTGGCAGGCGACGAAGCGGTTCCAGATCAGCGTATAGAGCCGCAACAGATCGTCGCTCTCGCGCTCGTCGCGGCCGCCGCCCTTGCCGCTGGCCCACGCGCGCCGCACGGTCTCCGGGTCGTACTTCAGCGACGTCGGCCGGATCGCCTCGTGCGCGTCCTGCGCGCTCTTCTTGCTCTTGTAGACGACCGGCTCGGCGGGCAGGAAGCTGGCGCCGTAGCGATCTTTGATGAACGAGCGCGCGTCGCTGACCGCGTCGTCCGACAGACGGGTCGAGTCCGTACGCATGTACGTGATGAGACCGACCAGCCCGTCGTCGCCGACCTCGACACCTTCGTAGAGGCGCTGGGCCAGGCCCATGGTCCGCTTGGGCGAGAAGCGCAGCTTGCTGGAAGCGTCCTGCTGCAGCTTGGACGTGATGAAGGGCGGCGGCGGGTTCTTCCGCCGCTCCTTGCGCTCGACGCCCGCGACCACCAGCGGCGTGCTGGTGATGATGTCGACGACCTCGCGCGCGGCGCCCTCGTTGGTGAGCTCCGCCTTCTTGCCGTCCAGCTTCGCGACCTTGGCGGTGAACGGCGGCGGCGCGGCGCCCTCGACCAGCGCCTCGACGGTCCAGTACTCCTGCGGCTTGAAGACCGAGATCTCCTGCTCGCGCTCGACGACCAGGCGGACGGCGACCGACTGCACGCGGCCGGCCGACAGCCCGCGCTTCACCTTGGTCCACAGCACGGGGCTGATCTGGTAGCCGACCAGCCGGTCCAGGATGCGACGCGCCTGCTGCGACTCGAACTTCTTGGCGTCCAGCTCCAGC
>CAZPUH010000788.1:0-3902 GCA_964589215.1 uncultured Myxococcales bacterium
GCGGCCGTCGACCGCTGGCTGGGCGAGCGCGGCGACCTCGACATGGACGAGTTCATGGAGACGATTCCGTACGACGAGACGCGCAACTACACCAAGCGCGTGCTGGCGTCGTTCTTCGCCTACTCCTGGCTGTATGGCGACAAGCCGGTGCCGGCCATCCCGCTGCGCGCCCGCCCGGCGGCGGCCAAGGGCGACCGCCCCAAGCGCGCGGCGCGCGCCGATTCGACGGCCAAGGGCTGACCGCAGAGCGCGGGGCGTCCGCGCCTACTTCTTCTTCTTCCGCCGGAACAGCCCCGTCTTCTCGGGGTTGACGCGCTGGCCGCCCGCGGCCGCGAAGGCGCGCAGATGCTGCTCTTCTTCCTCGGTGAGCGACCCCGGCACGACCAGCTTGAGGTGGGCGACGACGTCGCCCTTGCCGCGCGCGCCGAGGCGCGGGAGCCCCTTGCCCTGCAGGACGACCGTGTCGCCCGGCTGGGTGCCCGCCGCCACCTCGGCCTCCACGTCGCCGTCCAGCGTCGGCACGGAGACACGGTCGCCCAGCGCCAGCTGCGGGAAAGTGACCTCGATCTGCGTGTGCAGGTCGGCTCCGTCGCGCTCGAACCGATCGTCCGGCTCGACGTGCAAGACGACGTAGAGGTTGCCGGGCTGGCCGCCGCGCGGCGCGGCCTCACCGCGGCCGAGCATGCGCAGCGTCGAGCCGTCCTCGACCCCCGGTGGGATCGCGACCTGCAACGACTCCTGCTGCTCCTCGACGCCCGCCCCGTGGCAGGTCGTGCAGGGGTCGCGCACGACCCGCCCCTCGCCCCGGCAGACCGGGCAGGTCGACGAGATCATCAGGAAGCCCTGCGCGTGCATGACCTGGCCGCGCCCGCCACAGCGCTGGCAGGGCTCCGGCGTGCTGCCCGGGGCGGCCCCGCTGCCGCCGCACGTCGAGCAGGCGACGTTGCGGACGATCTTGATCTCCTTGGTGACGCCGGTGGCCGCCTCTTTCAGCGTGACCGAGACCCGCGTCTGGACGTCGTCCCCGCGCCCCGGCCCGCGGCGGCCGCCGCCCCCGCCGAAGATGTCCCCGAAGATGTCCGAAAACGTCGAGAAGATGTCGCCGACGTCGCGGAAGCCCCCGCCGAACCCGCCGCTGGCGCCGGCGTGACCGAACCGGTCGTAGTGGGCGCGCTTCTGGGGGTCCGAGAGGACCTGGTAGGCCTCGGAGGCCTCCTTGAACCGGGCCTCGGCTTCCGGGTTTCCGGGGTTCCGGTCCGGGTGCAGCTCCATCGCCAGCTTGCGATAGACGCGCTTCAGCTCGGCCCCGTCCGCGGTCCGCGCGACGCCCAGTACCTCGTAATAATCCCGCTTCTCCGACACGATTTGTTTTCTGTTCTAGGAGACGGCCACCGACAGTGTCAATTCCGGCCGGTGGCTTGGTGCTATCTTTGCGCCGTCATGAATCATAGCCCGGGTTTCCTGGCGCTGGTTGCCGAGGCGAAGACCCGCGTCAAAGAGTGCACCATCGCGGACGTCAAGGCCCGCCTGGACCGCGGCGAGCACTTCCATTTCGTCGACGTCCGCGAGGACCACGAGTTCTCGGCCGACCACGCTCGTGGGGCGCGGCACATCGGCCGCGGCGTGCTCGAGCGTGACATCGAGACCCTGATCCCCGACAAGGACACGCCGGTCGTCCTCTATTGCGGGGGCGGGTTCCGGTCGGCCCTGGCGGCCGACAACCTGCAGAAGCTCGGCTACACGAACGTCATTTCCATGGACGGCGGCATGCGAGCCTGGCGCGAGGCGGGCTACCCGATTGAGAAGTAGCGCGGCTCCCGCGACCCCTTCGCGCGCTCTGGGCGGCGCCGTCTCCCTGGACGTCGTTCGCGACGAGATCGTCGCCTGCCAGGCGTGCGCCCGGCTGCGCGACTACTGCGCGCAGATCGCGCGCGACAAGAAGGCGGCGCACCGCAACGACACGTACTGGGGGCGCCCCGTGCCCGGCTTCGGCGACCCGGACGCGCGGGTGCTGCTGGTGGGGCTGGCCCCCGCCGCGCACGGCGCCAACCGCACGGGGCGCGTCTTCACGGGCGACGGCTCGGGCGACTTCTTGATGGCGGCGCTGCACGCGGTCGGCTTCGCGAACATCCCGACGGCGCGCCGCGCCGACGACGGCCTGGCCCTGCGGGACGCGTACATCCTGTCGGCGGTGCGCTGCGCGCCGCCCGACAACAAGCCCACCCCCGACGAGATCGCCCGCTGCCGGCGCCACATGGTCGCCGAGATCGGCGCCCTGCGGCAGGTGCGGGTGGTCGTGGCGCTGGGCAAGATCGGCCACGACGCCTACCTGGCGTACGCCGCCGACGCGCTGGGCGTGCGGCCCCGACCGCGCCCGCCTTTCGGACACGGCAGCGAGGCGCGGCTGGGCGACGGGCTCCCCGTGCTGCTGGGCTGCTATCACCCCAGCCGGCAGAACACCAACACCGGCAAGTTGACGGCGCCCATGATGCGGGCCGTCTTTGAACGCGCGCGACGAATCCTGGAGACCCCGAATGCCTGACGACCAGTTCCCCGACGACCCCGGCAAGTGGAAGGTGCTGACCCGCGAGTACGTGGCGCGCGAGCCCTGGTACACGGTGCGCGTCGACCGCGTCGAGCTACCGAACGGGCACGTCATCCCCAAGTACTGGATCAGCGAGTACCCGCCGTGGGTCAACGTGGTCGCCCTCACGAACGACGACCAGGTCGTGCTGATCCGGCAATACCGGCACGGCATCGAGAAGGTCGCCTGGGAGATCCCCGCCGGCACCACGGACGAGCGCGACACGAACCTGGAAGAGGCCGCCAAGCGCGAGCTGCGCGAGGAGACCGGCTACGGCGGCGGCCGCTGGTCGCTGCTGACCACGCTGTCGGCGAACCCGGCCCTGCAGAACAACCTGACGTACACCTTCCTGGCCGAGGGAGTCACCCGGCTGGGCGACGCCGCGCCGGAAGCGAACGAGGAGATGAGCGTGCGGCTGACGCCGCTGCGCGAGATCCAGCGCCTGATCGACGAGGGCGGCTTCGTACAGGCGCTGCACGTCGCGCCGCTGCTGCTGCTGCTGCTCCGCCGCCACCAGCTGAACGCGATCGGGGGACGCTGAGGTGCCCATGCCCGAGGAGATCGTCGGCCTCCTGCGGTCGACGATCTCCCTCAAGTGGCCGGACGGGCACCAGACCCGCTACCGCGCCCGCGACCTGCGCCTGGCCTGCCGCTGCGCGCACTGCATCGAGGAGACGTCCGGCCGGCCGCTGCTGGACCCCGCCACGGTCCCCGACACGATTCGGGCGCGGTCGATCGACCTCATCGGCCAGTACGCCATCCAGATCGACTGGAGCGACGGCCACACGAGCGGCATCTACAACTTCCGCGACCTCCGCGCCAACTGCCCCTGCGCCACCTGCCGCCCCGCCGGCTGACGCCTTGATTGGGCTCCGCTCGTGCCGGTTGAGGGGCGACAGGGTTGGGTATCCCCTCCGTGCTCAAACAGGTCCTCGCGGTCGAGCCCAGATCTGCTCGGCAAACGCCGTAGACGCTGCGGAACTGCGCGCGGAGGGGATACCCAACCCTGCCGCTTCTCAACCCGCAGCTCGCTCCACCTTGTGCGCCTCCGCGCGGAGTTCACACGCGACCGTCGATGCGTGAATCCGACGGGGCGGCGTTCAAGGTGGAGCGCGCCTGCGCCTCACTCCGCCTGGCTCGCATCCGCTCTCGATTGGGCTCCGACTCCGGCGGGGAGGCGGTAACAAGGCGGAGCGAAGTGACGCGTTGAGAAGACGGGGGAGTGTGTGTCCCCTCCGCGCGCAGTTCCGCAGCGTCTACGACGCGTGCCGATCAGATCCGGGCCCGACCGCGAGGACCTGTTTGAGCACGGAGGGGA
>CAZPUH010000789.1:0-9744 GCA_964589215.1 uncultured Myxococcales bacterium
CATGACCTCCACGGGCGGCGCGGCGGGGGCCACCGCCGCCGGCGGCTCCGGTGGCTCCGGCGGGACGGCGCCCGGAGCGGGAGGCCGCGCCGGTGCGACGGGCGGCACTCCCGCGACGGGCGGGGGCAACAGCGGCTGCTCGTGCGCGCTGGCCGCTGACGCCGGCGCCCCCGTTGCCGAGACCATCCTCAGCCTGTTGCTGCTGGGTTGCGCGCTGGCCATCGCGCGCCGACTCCTCCCCGGAACCGCAAGGTCTCGTGATTGGCGTCGAAGACCATGACGTGACACCACAGACGAGCATCCGCCTAGCGCCCGCCATCCAGCGCGGAGCGCAGCGCGAGGTCGAAGGACTCCCTCGGCGCGTCGACGATCGGGCGGGCGTGCCAGGTCACTGTCATCGTGTGTGTGGCTGTGGCGGCGGCGCAGATCCGCATGCCGGCCGGGACGACCAGATCGGTGAGGCGGCTCTGCCGCTCCAGATGGGCGACCGGGGGCGCGTTCTCGGCGGGCGCGCTGGGGCAAGCCCGATCGGCGATGCCTGGGTCGTCGGCCAGGTAGAGCGTCACGGCGCCATCCCCTTCGGTCTCGAGGTGCTGCACGACGACCGGACCGCTCACCAGCGCGCGGGCCCGCTTGGGGTGGACGGACGACGCGCCTCGCATCTGGGCACCCACGTTCCCCGCGTGCTGCGCCTCCTGCCTCGGCATCGTGGAGCAACCAGCAACAGCAGCAACCACCATCGACAGCGCACAAATCATCTTGTTCATGACGTCCCTCCCCTTCGTTCCGCTCGCGTGATTGCGAGACGAAGAGGCTATGAGCAACGACCGGGCCAAGAGGTTGGCGCGGACCTTCGCGACCGGTGCCCGCGGCGGCGCGACTTTCGGCACGCCCGGCAAGGAGCACGGTCGCTGGCGCCGTTGTCCGCGCCCCCAGCGGACGTCCGCGTGTCCGCAGTCCGGGAGCCGCGACCCTACTTGTTCACGAAGTAGAGATCGTCGATCCAGAAGTCGAACGACAGGGGCGGCGGCGCCCCGCCGACGCACATCTCGTGCAGGTAACACCTCGGGGCGTCGATCTGAAAAAGGAGCTGGTAGACGTGCTGCACGTCGAAGACGTCCGGGTTGGGGTGGTAGCCCCAGGTGGGGGTTTGCGCCAGGCTCGCGAAGTCCACCGTGTAGCGCGTGAACGCGCCGGTCAGAGCGATCGTCGTCGAGAAGCCGTTGTAACAGTAGTCGGGGCTGTTCGAGTCGACGTAGTTGCAGATCCCGCCGCGCGGATCGGTGTTTGCGTCCAGGAAGATCACCCGGACCGTCCGGGCGCCGGTGGGATCGCCCTGGGCCCAGAACGTGATGCCGGCGTAGGCGCTCAGATCCGACGAGGCCTCCGCGCCGAGGACGATGGGGCACCCCGCTGGCGGCCCCGGTGAGGCGTCGAAGCCCGCCGCGCCGGCGTCCGGCCCGCCGGTCGGCACGATCTCGACGGACAGCGCCGGCGCCGTGGCCAAAGCGACATCCATGCTCGCCCCCCACCCGCCCAAGATGGGCGAGATCGTGTGAACCCGTGCGGCGCGCGTGCTGACGATTCCCGGGAACGTCTCGTGGGGTGTCGTGAGGGGCGAGGACGACCAGGAGCTCAGCGTCAGGATGCCGGCGTTGGCGGTCGCCCCTGGCGGCCAGATGTCGCGGGCCGTGCTGCAGTCAGTCGCCGAGTACCAATTACCGGGGGCGAGACCGGCGGGCGGCGCCCACTCGATGGTGCCGTCGCCCTGTTCCATGTCGTCGATCTTCGTGAAGCCCGCGGGCGCGCCGCCGTCGGCGCGCGACGTCTGCGCCGTCGAGCTCGAACAAGCGGCGCAGGACAGCAGCAAGAGGATCGGAAGCGACCGCGATCTCCGTGACCCCACCATGATCCTCTCCTAGCGAAGGTAGACGTTGTCGATCTTCAAAGTGCCGGCGCCGGACCCACCGTCGAGGAGATTTTCGTCCACCACGAAACTGATCCAGTCGACGTGGCGGAGGCACGCCGCGACGCCCCCTTGAACCTGGCGCCCGTCGGCGATCGGCCCGCTGAAGTCGGCCAGGGACAGGACGACCCGCCGCCACTCGGCCCCAGAGTCCGTGGTCTGGAGGAGGTAATAGTCTCCGGGCTCGGACCCGTCGGTGAGCTGCACGGTGCTGCAGCCGAACTGCGCTTGGAGCAGCGTGTTGCTCGGCAGCTGGGGGCTGCCCGACTCCAGCTCGACGTCGAACCCCAGTCCGCTGAAGCCCGTGACGTCCTGATACAGGCCCGGCGTCGCGTAGGAGGTCAGGGCTACGCCGCCGTATTGCCTGATCCCGTCCGGCGGATCGCTGACCTGGAAGTCGAGCCGCAGCGAATGCGCGCTGCCGTCCAGCGTGTCGCTGTCCAGCTTGCAGCTGTAATTCTGATTGGTCATCGGGTTGAACGAGAAGCACATCCAATTCTGGAAGATCGAATCGGCGGGAAACGCGCCCTGGTCGAAATTGTCGATGAGCAGGACGCCTGGGTCGACGTCGTGTACGTCGAAGCAGCCCGCTGTGGCCAGCACGGCCGCCAGAACCCCGAGAGCGAGGGCCCGCCTACTGAAAATAGATATCGTCGACATCGAGTCTTTCCGTCGCGGACTGGCCGTCGGGGAGCTCCGGACTGACGGCGACAGCGATGGAGTCGATCCGTTCGAGGCACGCCGCCGGACCGCCGAGCACGTGCGTGGCGTACACGCCCAATGTCGTGAAATCCCTCATCGCGAGCGTGAACGTCTGCCAAGCGCTCGTGAAGGCCAAGGGCTGCTGAACGTAGAGATTGCCCGGCCGGGTTCCGTTCGCCGCTTGCGCGGTGCTGCAGCCGAGCTGCACGAACACCCCCGCGTTGCTGGGAAGCGCCACCGTCGACGTGAGCTTGGCGCTGAGCACCATCTGGTGGAAACGGGCGAGGTTCTGTGGCGCGGTGCTCGTTACCGTCTGAACGAGCGCGCCGCCCTGCTGCGAGACGGTGACGAATGCCCCGTCGACGGTGAAGTCGAGGAACAGCGAGAACGAGCTGTCGTCCCCCGGATCCATTCCGATGCCGCAGTTGTCGGTCGTGCTCTCGCTGAACGAAACACAACCCCAGGGGCCGAAGTTGCGGTCGGCCGGGGTCAGGTCGCCGTCCTCGAAGTCATCGATGACCCAGGGGCCCCCGGCGGTGTGAACGTCGAAACAGCCCATCGTGCCGAGCGCCGCCGTCAGAAGCGCCGCGGTATGCATCACGTGGGTCATCGATCGCGTGCCTCGCTGGTCGAGCGCCTCACCAGCTCCAGGTCCAGCCGATGTTCGCCGATCGCTCGCCGAGCCCCAGCGAGACCTGACCCGCTTCGCGACGGTGCGCGCGATCCCAGACGAACAGCGAGACACCGGCGGCGACCAGCGCCCCGCCAGCGATCGAAAGGCCGATGATCTCCGCGTTGGCGCTGGACAGGGAGCTGGCCAGCGCGTTGTTTGCGCCGGCCTGCTGCATGTAGGCCACCGAACCCATGGTGTCCTTCGACAGCGCGGCGTTGCCGGATTGCCACTCGCTGTACTGCCCCCGCTTCCAGAGGTAGACGCCCAGCGCCGCCCCCGCGGACACGACGCCCAGACCCGCGCAGACGTAGGCCATCCGCCGCATGGTCTGGCCGCGGTAATACCAGGGCTCGGCGGGCGGACCCGCGGCATCCGACAGCGACAGAGCGGCCTCCGGCGTCGCGGCCTCGTCCGCGACGCCGGCCGGAGCGGCGCGCACGGGGCTACTGAACGTCAGCTCCAGCGTCCGACGCTCCGACTCCTTGAGCGGAACGTCGCGCGTGATCTGCTCGCCGTTGGGGAGCGCCGCCGTGACCGTGTGCGCGCCGGCCGCCAGCCGGATCGGCTGAAATAGAGGCGTCCGTCCGACGTCGCGGCCGTCGACCCGGATCGCGGCGCCCTGCCGGTTCGCGCTGACGGTCAGCTCGGCAAGCCGTGACTCGAGCAACCCGATCTGGGCCTGCACCTGCTCGCGCCGGCTGAGGGGAACCTGATCGGCACCGTCACGCAGGTATTTGGTCAGCGCCTCGATCGCCTCCAGGGGCCGGCCGAGCGCCATCTGGGCCTCACCGATGTTGTAGAGCACCGCGAAATGAGGACTGGCGGTGTAGGCGTCGTTGAACTGTTCCAGCGCCGCCTGGTAGAGGCCCTGATTGGCGAGCTCCACGCCGCGCGCGTAGTGCGCTGCCGCCGCCTCGCGTGGATCGTCGTCAGCGCGGCTCGGACTCGCCAGCAGCGGGACCAGCAGCAACGAGCAAAAGAGCGCTCGAGTCATCGCCCCGTCATCTCACCCGACATCTCATGCCTCCCGAAGCAAATGCGGCGCCATCACCGGTAAGGGTTGGCCGGGTCGAATGTCGGTCCCGAGAGTCCGCGCGGCGCCGGATCGCCCTGGGCGGGGGCAGGCGGCGTGGCGGGATTCGACCCGGAAGCCGCCGGCGGCGGCCGGGCCGGACGGTCGGTCGGACGTCCGCCAATCTTCGCCGCGTGTCCGCCCGGACGTCCGACCGGCTTCCGCGCGAGGACCGGATCGGGACCTTGCACGCCGGGCTCCGGCCCCCGCGGCGAGGCGGCGACGGTCTTCTCGGTCGGCGGAATCGGGACCGGCGGCGGCGCAACCGGCAATGGCGCCGCCGGAACTGGCGCGGCGGCAGCTGCCGCGCTGGCTAAATCCACGGGCGTGCTCCGCGACGGGCGGTGAACGGCGACGGCGACTATCACGCCGGCCGCCAGCACCCCGCCCGCCCCGACCGCGACCCAGGCTCCGCGACGGGCCCGCGGAGGCTGCGCGGGTCCGCGGTCGTCGGCCGTCGAGGGTGCGCGGCTCGGCGCCTCCGACGGGGGCTTCGCCTCCGTGCCGGGCGCCAGCACCGTCGAAGTGACCTCTCCGCGCGCCGGACCCGACTCCTCGCGGGCGGCAAAGACATCGCGTCGCGCGAACGGTGCCAACCCCTCTGCCAGCGCCTCGACGGTGGCGGGACGGCCGGCGGGATCGGAGACCAGCGCGCGGCCGACCAATTCGACGAGCGCGCGCGGCAGATCCGGCTGGACGGATTCGAGGGGCACGGCCGGCTGCGTGGAGATGTGGTGCAAGATGGCGTTCTGGGATTCGCCCGGATGGGGCCGCTTGAGGGACAGGGTCTCGTAGAGGATCGCCCCCAGCGCATAAACGTCGGTCCTGCCGTCGACGATCTTCTCGCCACGCGCCTGTTCCGGCGACATGTACGCGGCCGTTCCCAGCACCATCCCCGTTCGCGTCGCCGCGCTCTCATCCTCCGCCGCCTGCAGCTTGGCCACGCCGAAGTCCAATACCTTGAGCAGGTCGGTCCCATCGTGCCGCCGGCAGACGAACAGGTTGTGCGGCTTGAGGTCGCGGTGGATGATCCCCGCCGCGTGCGCCGCCGCGACGCCGGTGCACGCCTGGGCGAGGAGGTCCGTCGCGCGGGAAACCGGCAGCCGCCCCTCGCGCTCGATCAGCGCGGCCAGGCTCTCGCCGACCAGATACTCCATCAGGATGTAGGGCGTTCGGTCCTCGGCGATCCCGAAGTCGACCGCGGCCGCCACGTTCTCGTGCTCCAGCGCCCCGGCCGCCTCGGCCTCGCGCTGGAAACGCGTCAGGATCTCCCGCCGCTCGGCCAGATCGCGCCGCAGGAACTTGATGGCGAAGCGGCGGCGCACGACCGTGTGCTGCGCCTCGTAGACGACGCCCATCCCTCCCCTGGCGAGCAGCCGAACGATTCGGTACTTGCCCGCGACAATCTCGCCCACGCGGCGAGCGTCCGGAACCGCGTTCATCTCGGCGACTCTTCGTGGCCGACCCGCATCGCTTCGAGGTCGATCGCCTGCCCCTCCATGAGCCGGTAGGCGCGCTGGCGGCTGATCCCGAGCATGGCGGCTGCGCGCGCCACGTTGCCCGCCGAGGCGCGCAGCGCCACGACCAAGGCGGGGAGCTGAACGGGCTCTGAAGAGGTCGCGTCGGCGGGCGGGCGCGGCGTCGAGACCGGCGCCGGCGGCCGCGGCTCGGGGGCCGGGCCCTGCTGGCCGATTCGCTCCGGTAAATGATGCGCCCGAAGCGTCGTATCCGTCTGGTGAAGCGCGAGCAGCCGGCGCGCCAGCAGAACCAGCTCGCGGACATTGAAGGGCCAGTCATGGACGCAGAGCCGCTCGGCGAGATCGCTCTCGAAAGCCGGCGCGCGTCCCTGGCCAAAGGTCTCGAGGAAGCGCGAAAAGAGCGGGATGACGTCCTCGCGCCGGGCGCGCAACGGCGGCAGCTTCACGGTCAGGCCGTCGAGCCGGGCGAGCAGGTCGGGACGGAAGCGTCCCGTCCGCGCGGAGTCCATCAGCGATTGCTGCCCGGCGACCACCACGCGCACGTCGACCGGTATCGGTCGCGGCTCGCCGAGCGGCTGCACCTCGCGTTGCTCGAGCACGCGCAGCAGCTTTGCCTGCAGCGCCAGCGGCAGGTCGGAGATCTCGTCGAGCAGCAGCGTCCCGCCGTCCGCGCTGCGGAAGAACCCGGGATTCGCCCGGTCCGCGCCGGTGAAGGCCCCCTTGCGGTAGCCGAACAGCTCGCCCTCCGCCAGCGTCTCGGGGAGAGCGGCGCAGTTGACGGCCACCAGCGGGCCCCGGCGCCCGCTCCAGGCGTGAAGCGCGCCCGCGACCATCTCCTTGCCAGTCCCAGTTTCACCTTCCAGCACGATCGGCAGATCGCTGGCCGCGACGCGCCTCACCGGGGCCAGCGCCGCGCCCAGCGTCGCGCCGCCCCAGAAGCCGGGGACGATCTCTGCTATTTCGGCCGGCGCGGCGGTCACGACGCCGACCCAGCCGCCAATGCGGACGACGTCCTGAGCTGCCAGGGGGGCCAGCGAGATCGGGCGGCCGTTGATCCGAACGCCGTTTCGGCTCTGCAGGTCGACGATCGTCGCCGGCGAGCCGGGTCCGGATCTGTGCAGGGCGGCATGACGGCGGGAGACATCGTGTCCGTCGAGTTGAACGGCGCAGTCGCCGTCTCTTCCAAGGACGCGCTCACCATCACCGTCCCATTCGAGAGCCACCGGGGGCAGGTTGGCGCGCGGAAATCGCCAGGCGATGGCCAGACCGGCGGCCTCGCCTCCCGGAGCTACGCCGGCCGAATGAGTCACCGTCGTCGTCCCCACCTCCACGCTCATCCCGTTAGCTGGCTTACCACGGATTTTCCCGCGTCTCTAGCGTCGAAACGCCCCGCTTTCGCGGCTGCCGAGCGGCCCTCCGATGCGCGTGCATGGCCTGAAACCGCGCCGCGGGCCGGCGCGCCCAAGGGCACGACGGCCCGCTTCACGGTCCCCTTCAGAAGAGCGGCGGAACCGCGAGCTGCGCGAGCTGGAGCGCCTGCGCGGGGAACCAGACGCCGGCCGCCGGATCCGCCATTCCCCAGAGCGGATCGAAGGCATTCTGCGCGTCGCCCGTGACGCTCCACGGGTTGTACACCGTGTAGTCCCAGGCGCGCGCGCCGCCGTTGATGGCGCAGGAGCCGTCCGACTCGCCCGGGATCTTGATCCACAGATACGCGTCGACCAGCGAGACGCCGGTGCGCGTGGTCGGGCGCAGCCCGGCGCCAGCGCCGGGCGGGTTGCACCAGTCGCCCGCCTGCAACGCCGAGATGACGCCGGCAGGCTGGTCGTAGGGGGCCGCCGCGAACTGCGTCGCGTCGAGCGCGCCCCTCCCGTTGCGACCGGTGTCGATCACGAACGGCAAGGTCGCCACCGCGCCGTTCAGCATGCTCGCCAGGCTGGCAGTCACGGTCGCCTCGAACGCCGGCGTGTAGTTGACGGTCGTGTAGTTCGTGGCCGGGTCGTACTGGCTGGGGCAGTAGTCGAAGTGGCCGACTGCCCACGAAGCGCCGACCGTCGCCGCCGCCAGACACTGGGAGACCCAGGTCCCGAACTGGACCAACTGGTCGGTCGGCTGGAAGTTCGACACGTTCGTGAAGAAGCCCTTCACCAGCGGCGCTCCGGTGGTCGGATCGAAGCCGGCCTTGTGGATCCGGAACGCCGCCTCGCCGACGCCCAGCCAGGCGCTGTGCGTACCGTCGAGATAGACCGAAGCGTTCGGCGCGCTTCCGGCCAGCGCCGCAATCGCGCCCTGCAACTGGGCGTAGCGCTCGTCCGAGCTGGCGCCCGGCGCGGGGACGGTGGCGCCCGTCGCGTCGGTGACCGTCGGCTTGCACCAATCGGCGGCGCCGAAGATCGTCGTGTTGTAGGGGATGATCCCCAGGCTGTCCGGCTCCAGGATGACCAGCGCCTTGCCCCTGCCGATCCCCCGCGCGAATCCGGCGATCCAGGCTGCGTAGGATGCCGCGTCCGCCGCGCCGCCGCCCGAGTAACCGGCGCAATCACGGAACGGAAGGTTGTAGGCAACCAGCACCGGTATCCGATCCTCCCGGGCCGCCCGCTCCATTGTTTGGCGAACCTCCCGCTCGACCTCTCGGGGCGTGCCGTTCGTGAACCACACGGCTTGAGGCGTCGACACCAGCGCCGTCAACTTGAGCGCATCACGGACGTCGTGCTTTCGCGCGAGGTCCTCGATTTGACTGACGGCCGCCGGGTTGGGGCGCGACACGAACAACCTCGTCGGCGGTGCGTCGCGTTCCGCCGACTTCAGCAACGGGACGCCGTCGGCAACCGGCACGTCTGGTCCCGTTCTTCCATCTTCAGCGCAGCCGATTCCAGCGAGAGCCGCTCCGGCGATCGCAATCCAGACACGCCACTGATTTTTCATCGTCGTCTCCTTGTTGCCGGACAGTCGATCGAGCTGGGCCCCTCGCCAGCGCGTCGGTCCGTCGGTTCGGCGGCCTCCGCAAGAGGCATGCCGGCGACGTTCCGGACGGAATCGCGCAGCCGACCTGCTGCGCCGCTGGCCCGGACACTGTCCGCGGACTGGTCGCGGACGTCCGCGGCCGACGGGCGCCAACCGCCGCCGCCGGCTTCGCTGGATCGACGACTGGTCCGTTCATTGCTGCTCGAGGCTGGTCATGCTGGCAACCCGAAGAGAGAACCCAACGACCCGCCGTCGATCAGAGAATGAAAGGCGACCCACTGCAGTTGACCGCGCGGCACAAGACGCGTCGCTCGCCGCGGCACTGCTGGTGGGGGCTCCGGACGCCCCGCGCCGGGCGTGGGCACGGCTGTCACCTCTCGTGCGCCGAATATTGAGGCAGCGCTTCGGAGGCAGCCCGGATGAGCAGGACCTTTGCCAGGAGGTGTTCCTGCGGTTCTTTGCCCGAATCGGCCAGCTCCGGAACACCGGCGCGCTCCGCAACTTCCTGACTGGGATTTGCCTCGGCGTCGCCCAAAACGAGATTCGGCGCACCCAGGTCCGGCGCCGCACGCTCGGCGTCGTCGCGCGGCTCGAAAGCACCCGGCACCAAGGGACCGCCGCGGTCGATATCGAGGCCCGTCAAGCCATCGGCCGCCTTCGCGACATTCTGGGCACCGTGAGCTCGGAAGAGAGAGCGCTGTTCACCGGGCGCCACATCGAAAAGATGGAGGTGGCGCAGATCGCCGGACATCGGGGTTGGTCGATAGCGAAGACCAAGGGCCGTCTCAAGCGCGTGACCCGCCGCGTGGTCAAGCGGCTCCGACGCGAGCCGACTCTCCACGAGTACGCTCAGGCGCTCCGCGTGTGAGCCCGCGGCGAGGGCAGTTCG
>CAZPUH010000790.1:0-6928 GCA_964589215.1 uncultured Myxococcales bacterium
GGCGTCCCCTCGAGGAACGCGTTGGCGATGGCGTCGTCGACGTCGGCGGCGGCCTCGATGGCCTTCTCGCGCGCGGCGGCGACCTCTTCGGCCATGGCGGCCGGAATGACGTCCTCGCGCGGCCCCTCGTCCTCGTCGCCCGAAAAATAGAGCGCCTTCTCACGAATCAGATCGACCACACCCGCGAAGCGATCCTCGGCGCCGATCGGCAACTGGATGGGCACGGGGCGACCGCCCAGCCGGTCGCGGATCTCGGCGACCGCGGACCCGAAGTCGGCGCCGGCGCGGTCCATCTTGTTGATGAAGCAGATGCGCGGGACCTTGAACTTGTCGGCCTGCCGCCAGACCGTCTCGGACTGGGGCTCGACCCCGGAGACGCCGTCGAACACGACGACCGCCCCGTCCAGCACCCGCAGGCTGCGCTCGACCTCGATGGTGAAGTCGACGTGGCCCGGCGTGTCGATGAGGTGGATGTCGTGGTTGCGCCAGGCGAAGCTGGTCGCCGCCGCCGTGATGGTGATGCCGCGCTCTCGCTCCTGCGGCATCCAGTCCATGGTCGCCTCGCCCTCGTGGACCTCCCCGATCTTGTGGATCCGTCCGGAGTAGAAGAGGAAGCGCTCGCTGACCGTGGTCTTCCCGGCGTCGATGTGCGCGACGATCCCGATGTTCCGGACGCGCGACATCTTGCTGGAGGTGGGTTTGGAGGGGCTGGCGGCTGCCATGGGGCGGCGAAGTATATCCATAGAGCGCGCGGGGCCGCATATGTAGTTATGTGTAAGTGTCGGTAAGCAGCTGAGATCCCGACCACAATGTGGTTGCCGGCGGCGTGATGTAGGCGATAATTGATGACCCCGCGACACCCCCCCAGGAGGTCTCTGATGCAGTTCAAGTCCGCGGCCATGGCCGCTCTCGCGCTTCTGATGGTCACCGGCGGCGTCAGCCGCGCCGAAAAGAAGAAGAAGGATTCGGGCGGCGAGGTCTCGACCGGCATCGACAAGCAGCTGGAGTGGGAGAATAAGGTGGTCGGCCCGAAGGCGGGCATCGACAAGAACCACCTGGCCGCGGTGCAGGAGCAAGGGCGCCGCGAAGAGGCCCAGCGCAAGAAAGAGCCCCCGAAGAAGGAGACGCGCGCTCAGGGGATCGACGCGCCGGCCAGCTCGACGCTGCCCACCATGGACATCGAAAAGCCGGGCACCGGCACCAAGCACTCCGCGAAGAAGGTCGCTTCGGCCGAGCCGCGCAAGAAGGACTCGCTGGACAACCTGCTGGATTCCGAAGGGATAAAGCCCGACAACCCCAGCGGCGGCCGCACGGGCGACGACGGTCTGAACAGCGTGCTGGCGTCCGACTCGTCAGGCGGCAAGAAGACCGCCGGCTCCAAGAAGCACCGGCGCTGAACGTCGGGGGCGACCCGCTACTTCACGCGCGGGTCGCCGAAGAGCTCGAAGTAGACGAACGCCTTGTTGGCGCCGCCGACCAGCAGAAGCGGCTCCGGCGTGGCGACGCCCGCCATCGGCGCCGGGAGCATCGCGCAGGGCGACTTGGCGCAGAACGGCAGTGCCACGACGGAGGACCCGTACGCGTCATTGGTCCCGGCGCTCCGGTCGCTGAGGGTCACCTGATTCGAGGGGCCGACCTGGACGGGGTATTCCACGACCACGCCGGCTCCCGCCTGACCGCTGACTGTCGCGGCGGGGTCGCCGACGAACACGCTGCCTAGTACCTGGAGAGCAGCCTGAAAGCTGGTCAGCGCAGCCCCGAAGTTTCCCGTCGGCGAGCTGCCGGTCAGCGTGATGGCCGGCGACGCGCCCGCCACGATCGGCCATCTGTAGACGTAGACGTGCTGGGGCGGCGCACCGACCAGCAGGTCGCCGCCCTGCTCAAACACGCGGCCGACCGCCAGTGAGCGGCCGAACTCTGGCTCCCCTCCCGGCGCGGACAACGAGAAGAGGCAGGACAGCGTTCCGGCCACCTTGTCCGCGGCGAAGAACGAGACGTTCCCGGGTCCACCGACGCCCGGTGTTCCGATGGCGATCACCGCTCCCGCGGCGACCAGCGGCGCAATCAGCACCGCGCGCTGGATCCGATCGCGCGCCACGACCGTGCTGCCAAGGGCGATGGGACAGGCGGCCGACGTCGTGGCCGACAGGTCGGTCGTGCCGCCGCCCACATAGACGTGCAGGCCCGTGCCCGAGGCGACCGCCAGGTCGGGCGCCGTGCCGCCGGTCAGCGCGCCAGCCGCGACGCCCACGCCCAGGTATGGCTCTGCGGACGTGGCGAGCGTGATGCCGCCCAACGGAGTGACCGCGGGTGGCGACGCGGACAGGTCCAGCGTCATGATCGCTCCGCCGCCCGCCATCAGAACCCGGTCCGTACCCGGGATCGCGGCCATCGCGGTGATCGGCTGCCCCGCTAGATCGTCCAGCGTCGGGCTGGTCACGAGGTGCGCCGAAGCCGATCCGCCGGGGCTGATGGTCACGTACGACACGGCCGTCTGCAGCAGCGCCGACGTCACGAACCGCGCCGCCGCCGACGCGTCGCTGGGGGGCTGGGTCGCGACCAGCAGCTGGGCGAAATCGTTGCCGGCCGGGAATTCGGACGGGGGCTGCACCGCCAGCACGGGCGCCGTGTCCCGCAGCGAATCGAAGTCGCGCCAGTCGCACCCGCTACCGGCCGCCACGACGACGGCTGCCGCCACGAGCATGTCGCGCGCGCGCATCAGAACCTCCCCCACAGGGCCAGACCCGTCCCCTCGGGACTGAAGGTCGGGGCCAGGCTGATCGTGTGGTGCTCGGTCGTGCCCGTGCTGTCGGGCCCGTGCTCGAGGAGACCGTAGATGGAGGTCGCCGCGATGATCGCGCCGATCCCGAACAGGACGTCCGCCCCGATGGCCTCGATCTTCCCGCGCGTGAAGCGCGAGTCGGTGTTGTCGACCAGCACGCCGTTCTTGATGTCGGTGTTGATGCTGTCCTTGGTGCTCTTCGACAGCGCGCCCACGTAGGCGCCGCCGCCGAGGAACACCAGCGCCACGATGCCGGTCGTGACGGCGTGGCCGCGCGGCGGGCGGGGCGACATCTGGACGTCGATCGCGGTCTCGATGCCGCGGCCGACGTCCAGCTCGGTCTCGAAGTCCTCGAACCCCTTCTTCTCGACGCGCAGCTTGTGCTTGCCGGGCGCCACCTCGGCGCGGCAAGGCGTGGCGCAGCCCGGCTTGTCGTCGACGACCAGATGGCCGCCCACCGTGCTTCGCCCCGTAATGGTCACCCAGCCGGCCTGCGCGGGCAGCATCGTCAGCGTGTGCTGGGTGGCCGTCCCGGCCGGGCCGTCGATCTCTTGCTGCATCGGCTGCCAGCCGAACTTTTCGAGGAAGATGGTGTGCTTGCCGGGCTTCAGTTGCCCCGTGTAGGGCGTCCGGCCGATCGCGCCGATGTCCTTGCGGTCGATGTAGAGGTCGGCGCCCACGACGTTGGAGGCGATCTCGATCCACCCCAGGTAGTGCTCCTCGGACAGCGCGATGTAGACGTCGATCAGCTTGTCGGACCGCGGGCTGACGGCGCGCTCTTCGGGTTTGTAGCCGCGCGACTCCAGGATCAAGCGCACGGGCTTCGACTCCAGCGAGCCGTGCCAGGGCGTCTTGCCGAACGGCCCCGACCGCTTGTCGTTCAGGTAGATCGTCGCCCCCTGCGGCTTCGAGTCGATGACCAGCAGGCCTTTCGTGTCGATGTCGGGCAGGACCGGCGGTGGCGTCGCGGGCGGCGCCGGTGGGGCGGCTGGCGCGGGCGCCGTTGCAGGCGTACCGCCCGGCGCCGGTGGCGTCGCGGCGGTGGTTCCCGGGGCCGCGGTTTCGCTTCCGGGCGGGGCCACGGCCGGCGGCGCTACCGCGACGACCGGCGCGGGCGGCGGGGGCGGCGGCGCGAGCAACTTGTCGATCACGTCCAGCCGCAGCTTCACCTGCGCGGCGTCGGTCGCGTTGGGATCGTCCTGCAGGTATTTCTCGAAGTACTGCTTGGCCTTCTCCAGCTGCTTGGCTTTCTCGAACGAGACGGCCACGTTGAAGAGGAAGGCCGGGTATGGCTTCTTGCCGTAGGCCTCCAGGAACTTGCCCGCGGCGGCGTCGAACTCGCCCCGGACGAAGAAGGTTTGCGCGGTCTCGAAGTCGTCCTTGGCCTCGGCCAGCGCCTTGTCGGGCGAGTCCTCTGGCGCGCGCGCGATGGCCGTGGTGCCGAACGACGCAAGGAGGACCAGCAGCACCGGCGTCGTACGAAGGCACACGCTCGTCATCGGACTACGATTAGAGGGCAGAAGCGTCCGTCTATCAAGGTTCCGCGACGAGCGCGGTCGCCCGCGCCGTCAGGGACCTGGCCAGGCGCGCACTTCCAAACTCTGAATTCTCGGTTATCGTGAGACGATGGCAACCGATACCGCCTTGCGCGAGGTGACGGTCCTGGGTGCCGGCGTGATGGGAGCCGCCATCGCGGCTCACCTGGCCAACGCCGGCCTGCGCGTCCGCCTGCTGGACATCGTCCCCAAGGACGCCCCACCGCCGGGCGGCGACAAGCGCGCCCGCAACAAGATCGCGCTGGCGGGGATCGAGGCGGCGCGCAAAGCGAAGCCCGCCGCGTTCTTTTCCCCGCGGTTCGAGACGCTGCTGACGGCCGGGAACCTCGAGGACGACCTGCAGGCGGCGGCCGCGAACAGCGACGTCATCATCGAGGCCATCATCGAGAACCTGGCCATCAAGCAGAAGCTGTACGAGCGCCTCGACAACTACGGGGGCCGGGCCGTCATCACGTCGAACACGTCCGGGCTCCGGATCGCCGAGCTGATGCAGGGGCGCAGCGCGGGGTTCCGGGCGCGGTTCTGCATCACCCACTTCTTCAACCCGCCGCGCTACCTGAAGCTGGTCGAGATCGTCGCCGGCGCCGACACGGCGCCCGAGACGCTGGCGCGCGCCGAGGCGCTGTGCGGGACCATCGCCGGCAAGGGGCTGGTCCGCGCCAAGGACACGCCCAACTTCATCGCCAACCGCATCGGCACGTTCGCGCTCATGCGGACCCTCGATGAGGCCGTCAAGCAGGGCTACACCGTCGAGGAGGTCGACATGATCTTCGGCCCGGCGACGGGCCGCCCCAAGAGCGCTGTCTTCCGAACCGCCGACGTCGTGGGCCTGGACACGCTGATGCACGTCACCCGCAACTGCGCGGAGGCGCTGACCGGCGACGAGCGGCGCGACGTCTTCAACCCGCCGCCCGTCCTGACCCAGCTGGTGGACCGCAAATGGCTGGGCGCCAAGACCAAGCAGGGGTTCTACAAGAAGGTCGGCGACGAGATCCTGCAGCTGGACCTGAAGACGCTGGAGTACGTGCCCCAGAAGAAGCCGCGCTTCGACTCCATCGGCTCGACCCGCGGCGTCGACGACGTCGACGAGAAGCTCCGGCGCATGGTGGCCGGCAACGATCGGGCGGCGGCGCTGGCCCGCACGGTCCTTTATGAAACGCTCATCTATTCGGCCAACCGGCTGGGCGAGATCGCCGACACGATCAGCGACATCGACCGCGCGCTGCGCTGGGGATTCGGCTGGGAGCGCGGCCCCTTCGAGACCTGGGACGCGCTGGGGGTGAAGGCCACGGCCGCCAAGATGGAGGCCGCCGGCTACACCGTCCCCGGCTGGGTGCTGGAGCAGATCGCCGCCCAGGGCGAAGGGATGAAGTTCTACCGCAGCGAGGGACCCGGGCAGCGCGCCCAGCTGGGCCAGCGCGGCGGCTTCACGCCCGTGCCCGAGAACCCGCGGCAGATCTCGCTGGACGCCGTGCGCGCGCGCGGCGGCGAGGTCGAGCGCAACGGCAGCGCGTCCATCCTGGACCTGGGCGACGGCGTCTTCTGCCTCGAGTACCACGCCAAGATGAACGCCATCGACCCCGACATCGTCGCGATGACGATGAAGGCCGTCGACCGCGCCGAACGCGACGGCGTGGCCCTGGTGATCGGCAACGACTCGCCCGAAGCGTTCTGCGCGGGCGCCAACCTGTTCGCGCTCATGGTGGCGCTGGGCCAGGGACAGTCGCAGGCGATCGACGCGATGGTCGTCGGCTTCCAGGCGGCCTGTAACCGGACCCGCTATGCGCGCGTGCCCGTGGTCGCGGCCCCGGCCGGGCTGGCCCTGGGCGGCGGCGCCGAGGTCATCATGGGCTGCCAGACCGTGCGCGCGGCCGCCGAGCTGTACGTCGGCTGCGTCGAGGTCGGCGTGGGCCTGATCCCGGCGGGCGGCGGCTGCATGGAGATGGCGGCGCGCGCGTCGGCCCGCGCCAGCGACGATCCGCAGTTCGACGTGCTGGCGCTGGTGCGCGGGCCGTACCTGACGCTGGCGACCGCGCGCGTCGCGACCAGCGCCGAGGAGGCGCGCGACCTGGGCTTCCTGCGCCAGGGGGACAGCATCTCGATGGCGCGCGAGACCCTGATCGCCGACGCCAAGGACCTGGCCCTGGGGCTGGCCCGCGCCGGCTACCGCCCTCCCCCGCCCCGCCTCATTCGCGTCATCGGCGAGACGGGCGCGGCCACGCTGCGGGCGGCGCTGCACAACTTGCTCGGCGCCCACCAGATCAGCGAACACGACGCCAAGATCGGCGCGCACCTGGCGCGCGTCATCTCGGGCGGCTCGGTGCCGGCGGGCGCGGCGGTCTCCGAGCAGCACATCCTCGACCTCGAGCGCGAGGCGTTCCTCTCGCTGTGCGGGGAACCGAAGACCCGCGAACGCATCCAACACATGTTGTCGAAGGGCAAACCCCTTCGGAATTGAGGAACAGCCACATGCGTGACGTCGCCATCCTCTCCGCGGTCCGGACCCCCATCGGGCGCGCGCCCCGCGGGGTCTTCAAGAACACCCGCCCGGACGACCTGGGCGCCATCGCCACGCGCGAGGCGCTGCGCC
>CAZPUH010000791.1:0-6692 GCA_964589215.1 uncultured Myxococcales bacterium
CGGCGCCGGCCCCCGCGGCGCGCTGATCGGGCCGATCAGACCGGCGTCACCTGCGTGACGGGCACGGCGGTCTTGTCGCCCAGCCCCTTGCCGTTGGTCGCGATCACCTTCTTGTACCAGTCGAAGGAGTCCTTCGGCACGCGCTTCTGGTTCTGGTAGTCGACGTACACCAGCCCGAAACGCTGCTTGTACCCGTCGGCCCACTCGAAGTTGTCCAGCAGCGACCAGGCGTAGTAGCTGGTGACCGGGACGCCGTCCTTGATGGCGCGCCCCAGCTCGGCCAGGTAGCGGTGCATGTAGTCGATGCGCTGCGGGTCGTGGACCTTGCCGTCGAGAAAAAGCTGGTCGCGCGTCGCCAGGCCGTTCTCCGTGATGCTCAGCGGCAGCTTGTACCGGTCGTACATGAAGCGCGGCCCCCAGTACGTCGCACCAGGGGTGATCGTCTCCCAGTCCGACCCGGCGCGCGGGTAGCCCGACGGCACCGGCAGCGTCTCGGGCTTGCCGTCGGCGCCGCGCCGGACGATGGCCGCCTTGTAGATGTTGAGCCCCAGCCAGTCCAGCGGCTGCTTCATCTCGTCGAGGTCGGCGGGCTTGAACTTGGGCATGTCCTTGCCCGCCAGCGCGATGCCGTCGTCGGGATACCGCCCCAGCACCACGGGGTCCAGCCACCAGGTGTTGTTCCACTCGCCCCGGTAGCCGACCGTGAACATCGACGTGCGGGCGGCCTCGACGTCCTCGGGCCTGTCGGTGGCCGGCTGCGTGACCTGCGTGGCCGTCACGTAGCCGATCTTCGTGGCCTTGGGATCGCGCGCCCGCGCCCGCAGCACCTGCACGGCCTTGGCGTGCGCGCGCATGCCGTTGTGGGCGGCGGTCAGGTACTGGCTGAAGTGCAGCTTGTCGCCCGGCGCGTGCACGCCGTCCAGCAGCGCCATGCCGATGAAGCACTGGGGCTCGTTCTGCGTCGCCCACAGCTTGACGCGATCGCTGAACCTGTCGGCCAGCAGGCTCGTGTACTCGGCGAACCAGTCCGCGGATTCGCGCTGCAGCCAGCCGCCCTTCTTGTAGAGCGCCTGCGGGTAGTCCCAGTGGAAGACCGTGCACATCGGCTCGATGCCGGCCTTCAGCAGCTCGTCGAGGAGGCGGCTGTAGAAGTCGAGCCCCTTCGGGTTCGAGGCGCCGATCCCGTCCGGCAGCACGCGCGGCCACGAGACGCTGAAGCGATAGGACTTCACGCCCAGCGCCTTCATCAGCGCGACGTCTTCCTTGTAGCGGTGGTAGTGGTCGCAGGCGACGTCGCCTGTGTCCCCCTCGAAGACGGCCCCCTTCTTCTTGCAGAAGACGTCCCACACCGACGGCCCCTTGCCGTCGTCGTACGCGGCGCCCTCGACCTGGTACGAGGCCGTGGCCACGCCCCACGCGAAGTCCTTGGGGAAGAGCCCGCCGCCCTTGCCGCCGGCCGCCTTCGCCGTGGTCTTGCCGGCCGCGTGCGCCGCGGCCGCGATGGCGACACCGCCAGCCGACGCGCCCAGGAAGTTCCGCCTGCTCAGACTCCGTTCGCTCATGCTCGCCTCTCGGTTAGGGGTCGTACCGATAGAGTCTCCGCGCGGAAAAACGGCGCACGGAACGGCGGGGGGGCGGTGGGCGCAGAAGGAATCGAACCTTCAACAAACGGATTAAGAGTCCGCTGCTCTACCAATTGAGCTATGCGCCCGAAGCGTAACGGTGCCGGTACTTACGCCATCGGTGACCGCTTCGTCAACCCCCTTGGACGGCGGCAGGCTGAGCCGCCGCCGTCTCAGTGCGGCGACCAGGAGCAGAGCTTGCCGTCGGCGGCCACCACGATGCGGCCCTTCACGGCGATGGGTGACGTCCACTTGCGCGCGGACCCGCAGCTGGGGCCCGCGTCCCTGAAGACCGTCGCCCCGGTCGCGCCGTCCAGCGCGACCAGCTGCTTGCCCCCGTCCATGTACCAGACCAGCGCGTCGTTCGTGCCGTCGGTGGTGGTCGCGATGAGGCCGGGCGCCCCCGGGCCGCCCCAGAAGGTCACCTCGTCGCTGCCCTTCGGGACCAGCCCATAGGTCGCGCACCACGCGACCGCCGGCTTCAGCGGAAGGCTGGGCGACAGGGCGAACGCCATGAGCACCGAGCCGTTGGCGGTCCCGCCCGGGCAGTTCGCCCAGGCGCTCTCGACGGCGATGGCGTAGAAGACCGTCGACCCCGAGACGTAGGCGGCCGGCACCGAGCGCACGTTCATCCCCTGCATCGTGACGTCGAACGTCGCAAGCGGCCCCTTGCTCAGGTCGGCGCTGTCGAGGACGAAGCCGTTGCCGTCCTTCGACGTCACGATCAGCGCGGGGCCGGTGCTGCCGGGCAGGGTCACGAGCACCGGATTGACGGCGGCCATGTCGAAGTCGCGCTGGTCCTTGTTCTTCCAGTCGGACGGGAAGAAGAAGTCCTTCGAGCCGGTGCTCTTGTCCAGCGTCCCCATCCCGCGCACGTGGGCGACCTCCTCGCTGTCGTTGTGATCGCCGGTGGTCGTGAATCGGTTCCCCGTGGTCGCGAACACGCCGTCACCCGCCGAGGCCATTCCGCCCGGCGCCCAGACGGCCTCGCCCTGGCCGGCGCTCTGCCAGCCCTTGACGACCGGTGGATTGGCCGAGGTGTCGATGGCCACGACGCGCCCGTGCATGTCGACGACGCAGTCGCCCGTGTGCCCGCCGTACGGGATGTAGAGGATGTTCCCCACCAGCGACAGCGCGCCGCGCTGGTTGTGGGTCGTCGGGGGGAAGCCCAGCGCCTTCGAGACGTCCAGCGGGTAGCCGTTCTTGATGCTGCCGTCCTGCAAGCTCAGCGCCCAGACCGAGTGCGACGTGATGCCGTTCGCGTCGCCGATGGCGCCCGCCACGTACAGCGTCCCGCTGCGGCCGTCGATGACGGGCGTCGAGATGACGCCCAGCGGCTGGATGCCGTCGCAGCCGCCCGACGCCCCGGACTTCCCGGCGGGCATTCCGAGGTTCTTGGTCCAGACCGTGGCCCCCGTCGTCTCGTCGAGCGCGTAGACGTCGTTGCCGCTGGTGACCACGACGAAGATGCCTTGCCCGCCGGGGCCGCTGCTGAAGTAGAGCGGGCTTCCGAGGACCGACCCCGTGTAGGTCGCGTTGAACGAGGTGTCCTGCGCCATCTTCGCCGCCGCGCTCTTGCCGAGCGCGGGCTGGACGAAGTGGCCGTCACGGCTCGGGTGGTTGTTGCGCTCGAGCACGGAGGCGCCCGCGCTGGACGCGCCGGCGGCGCCGCCTGATCCGGAGCCGCTGTTGCCGCCGCTGCCCGTGACGACGCGTCCGCCGGCGCCGGTCGTCCCCGTCGAGCCGCCGCTGGCGGCGCCTCCCGTGCCGCTGCCGCCGGTCGCGCTGGATCCGCCGGTCGATCCACCGCTGCCGCCGGCGCCTGGTCCCGTTCCGCCGGCTCCTCCGCCGCGCCCGGAGCTCGACGGCTGTGCCGGAGACGAGCAGGCGAGGCCAGAGATCAAACAAACGAACAAGAAGCGTTTACCCATGAAAGTTAAGTCCCTCGACGAGCGGGCGAACATGCCCGCCTCTTATGTTGCCTTTCACGAACGCGATTCATTGGTATTTTCTCAAGCTGCGGTTCACGACCATGCGCGGAGTTCTCTTTTTGTGCGGATCACGATCTTCCTGGTCACCGACGGGCATTGTGCTGTGCTTCACCGCCGTTGCGCTCGGGGTCGGATGTGCGAGCCCGACCAGATCGATGAACGAATCTGGAAGCGGCGGCGCCACGGCGCAAGGCGGCGCCACGAGCACCGGCGGCGCCACGAGCACGGGCGGCGCCACCGGCACGGGGGGTCGCCGCAGCGACGGCGGCGCGCCGGATTCGCCGTCGGCGCTCTGGCCGTGCGCGCCGCCCGCCGATCCGACCCAACCCCCTTCGACGCTGGCCGCGACGGGCTGCATGGACGCCGTCGCGATCACTCATTTCACGTCGAGCGCGCACGGTTACGAGGTCAACAGCCCACTCTGGTCTGACGGCGCCGACAAGGATCGCGCGTTCGTCTTGCCGCCGGGCGGCAAGATCCACGTCGTCGATTGCGCCACCGAACCGACGGCCTGCCTGGACGCCGCCGACGACGGCAAGTGGGTGTTCCCCGCCGGCACGACGTTCCTGAAGAGCTTCAGCTTCGACGGCCAGCTCGTCGAGACGCGGCTCTTCGTGGCGCTGCAGAACGGGACGTGGGCCGGGTTCACGTACAAGTGGAACGAGAGCCAGACGGGCGCCACGCTGGCCGCCAGCGCGGGCGACAGCGTCTCGTTCAACACCGGCAGCCGCACGGTCGACTGGACCTACCCCGGCCAGCGCGACTGCACCGAATGCCACACGCGCAGCGCCGGCTGGACGCTGGGGCCCGAGACGGCGCAGATGAACCGCGTGCCCGTCGCGACGGGGCTGGGCAGCGGCAATCAGATCGACAAGTTCGCTGCGGCGGGGTTGTTCGACGAGCCGCCCGCCACGCCGTACAAGGCCGCGCTGGTCACGCCCTACGCGGGCCAGCTGGGCAGCCCGCCGGCGTCCGCGACGGTCACGCAGCGCGCACGCTCTTACCTGCACGCGAACTGCGCCTTCTGCCATCGGCCTGACGGCGAGTTCAGCAGCGTCGACCTGCGCTACGACACCGCCCTCAAGAGCACGGGCCTCTGCAACGTCACGCCTGCCAAAGGGACTCAGGGCGTCCAGAACGCGACGAACCTGACGCCGGCGCATCCCGAGCTCTCCACGTTGTGGCTGCGCATGCAGACGCTGGGCAAGGGGCGCATGCCGCCCCTCGCCAGCGCGGTCGCCGACGACGCCGCCCTCGACGTCGTCAGCGACTGGATCAAGAGCATCCAGTCCTGCCCCTGATGCAGGGGCGCCGCGTCGCCCGCGACGTCACCCAATCGAGATCACGCACGACGCGATGTCGAACAGCATGAACTCGAGGACCTTCTCCTGCGGCGACAGGTCCGTCGTCACGCAGCCGCTGGGGAACGGCATGGCCGGCACATCGGTGTCCGCCGTCGCGCCGCCCGAGCTGACGTGGAGGTCGCTGAACACGACGCGGCCGCAGGCGCCCCCCGGGATCGGCGTCGTCGCGCTCAGGTAGAGCACCCCCGGCGGGGTCAGGGTCGGCGCGTTGATCCACGCCTGCGAGATGTTGCCGCCCGCGACGGCGTCGACGGTGCGCGAGCTCGCGTTCTGCCGGATCGTGACCACGCCCGGCGTCGTCGACCCGCCCACGTTCACCATCCACTGCGCCAGCGCCTGCGTGGTGGGGGTGCTCTGGTCAATCATGGCGTCGTACGTCGTCGGCAACCCGGTGCGGTGGTTGAACGTCGCGATCGACTGGAACGCCGGCGGCCCCTGCTCGAACCAGTAGACGTGCCAGTGCGACGCGAACACGCGCCCGCCCATGTCGGCGAAGTCTTGCAGCGCCTGCCGCGCCGCCTGGCTCTTCTGCGACATGGGCTGGCCGTTCGCGTCGAACGAGCCGAACCCTCCCTCGCACGAGTGCAGCACGATGTCGTACTTCTTCAGGTTGTCCAGACTGTCCCACCACGGGTGCACGGGGGTGAACGGCGCGCCGCCGTTCAGCGTGGACGCGTATGCGCTGGAGCCACCGCCGCCCGCGTAGAAGTTGATGCGCCCGTTTCCGGTCTCGGGCGTGAACTCGGAGTCGGAGATCCCGACCTTGCGCAGCAGACACTCGAGCGCGTCGTTCTGCCCGGTGGTCAGCGCCATCTTGGGGATGTGCCCCTCGCTCTGGTCGCGCGGCAGGCGGGTCTGGTTGGGATCCGTGAGAGCCGTCTCGGTGCAGGCGGCGACGTTCGGAATGGTGATCTGCCGCCGCCACTTGCCGACTTGGAACACCAGCGGGATGTCCTTGCCCGCCGGGACGTCGCCCATGCGGTCACCGAGCGTGAAGCTGCCGCTCGCGTCGGTCGTGGTCCGGACAACCGGATCGCCCGAGATGCGGTTGACGCAGCTGTCGCAGCTGGGGCCGTCGTGGAAGTCGGCCAGCGCCGCGTTCGGGATGTAGACGTCGACGTTGTAAAGGGGCACGCGGCCGGCGGGGTCGTAGACCTTGCCGGTCAGCGTGGTCAGCGCGCCCCCCGGGCACGCGGGCTGGGCGCAGTTGCCCACCTTGCAGGTCGACTGCTGGCAACGCAGCCCCTGACAGGCGGACCCCTGCGACGCCATCCCGCCCGAGCCGCTGCCCCCCGTCATCGACCCGCCGCTCCCCGAGCCGGTCGGCTGCCCGGACCCGCCGGAGTTGCCGCTGCCGGCCGCTGTGGTCCCGGCGCTCGAAGGTTTGAACCCACAGCTGATCGACGCAAAAGCGGCGATGATCGCGAGCGCTGACACTTGTCTCGGGTGCATGGGGCTCCTCAGGGCGGTCCGTGTGGCCACACGTAAGTTCCCGGAGACAGCGAAATTGCCCAAAAAGAAAGACGGCGCCGTCTATACCTTTTTGGCGCCCCCACGCGCGACGGCGGCTGGAGCCCGATTTCAGCGCGCCCGAGGTGAGTCGAACACCTAACCCTCGGCTTCGAAGGCCGATGCTCTATCCAGTTGAGCTACGGGCGCAGAAAGCAGGGCGATGTTGCAGGCCCCCTCCCCGCCCGTCAAGGGTGGTTCGGGGC
>CAZPUH010000792.1:0-1301 GCA_964589215.1 uncultured Myxococcales bacterium
CTGCCCCACCTCCCGAAGCACCGTCGTCGGCAGAATCGGCGCAGCGCCGCGGGATGATCTCTGCCGGGTGCGAAGAGCCGCGACCGCCATGGCGCCTTTCGTTTATCATGCCCCCTGCGCCCCGGCCCGCCAAAACCTTCATAAAAATATTCCCGCCCTGCGGGCCTCTATCACCTTAATTTCATTTGGCTATCCAGCATGCAACCCTCGCCCCGGAAGTTGTAATGGGCATGGGTCTGAAATACCTTAGTATTGCGACGAATCGCGCCATGAGGCTGGGGAGAAGTCATGTGGCGGCGCGGGTCTAGCTGGTCTCGAGCGGCTCTGGTGATGTCCGTCTACCTGGTCCTCGGGGTAGCGGCCCTGGTGTGGGGAAACGTGCGCGGCCAGCCCGACGTCTGGCGGCTCGGCGGCGGCGAATCAACCTTGGCGATGACCCTGGCCAGCCTCATCTGCGGGCTGGCGGCTGGGCTGCTGGTGGTCTTCCTGTCGCGGCTGGCCCTCTACCGGTTCGACTGGGCGCGCGAGCTGCACCGCGAGCTGCGCCACATGCTGTTCCCGCTGACCGACGCGGAGATCGTCGTGCTGGCCGCCGCCTCGTCCGTCGGAGAAGAGCTGTTCTTCCGCGGCGCGCTGATGCCGGCCGTCGGCCTGGTGCTCTCCAGCGCCATCTTCGCGCTGCTGCACATCGGCCCCAAGGCGCGCCACCTCCCCTGGACGGCCAGCTCCTTCGGGGCCGGCCTGCTCTTCGGCGCCATCTTCGCGTGGACGGGCGACCTGACGGGCCCCATCGTCGCTCACTTCCTGGTGAACTACCTGAACCTGCGCCACGTCGCGCAGGTCGAGCTGCGCTGACCCGCCCCTACCGGCGGACCATTCCGACGGGACGCCAGCCGCCCGCGCGCTGGCCGAGGACCAGGATCAGCATGTCCTTCTCCCCGATCGAGATGGCCGCGTAGAGCTGCCCCCCGGCGTCCTCGAGATCGGGCGGCAGCTTCCCGATCGCCGCGCGCAGGGCCGCCGCCGTCACCAGGCGAACCGAGCTGGGCCGCCTCACGCCTTCCGACATCAAGTCGACCAGCATCTGCTGCAGCTCGGCCCGCCGCGTGACGGTGCGACCGTTGGTCTTGAAGGGCAGCGCCGCCTGATCCAGCAGGCGCCCCACGTCGCCGCCGGCCAGCGCCGCGAACCATCGCGACGCCGCGTCGTTCGCGCCCGCGTCGCCCGCGCTGGGGGGCGCCGCGTTCTCCGCCGCCGGCGCGCCGCGGGGCGCAGGCGGCGGCTCGGGCGACCCGGCCGCT
>CAZPUH010000793.1:0-16142 GCA_964589215.1 uncultured Myxococcales bacterium
GACCTGCGCCTCGGGCGAGAGGTGCCCCACCATGAAGCCCTTGGTCGCGCCCGAGAAGCGCCCGTCGGTCATCAGCACCACGCTGTCGTCCAGCTTCTGGCCGACCAGCGCGCCGGTGACGGCCAGCATCTCGCGCATGCCCGGGCCGCCGCGCGGCCCCTCGTAGCGGATGATGACGACGTCGCCGGGCTTGATCTCGCGGCGCTGCACCGCCGCGAAGCAGGCCTCCTCCGAGTCGAAGACCCGGGCTGGCCCCGTGTGCTTGCGGCGCGAGTGACCCGCCAGCTTCACGACCGCCCCCTCGGGCGCCACCGTCCCGCGCAGGATGGCGAACCCGCCGGAGGGGCTCAGCGCCTGACTGGCCGGGCGAACGACCTCTTGCCCCGGCAGCTCGTACGCGTCCTTCACCTCCTCGAACAGGCTGCGGCCGGTGACGGTGGGGCTGTCCTTCAGGAAGCCGGCCTCCAGCAGCCGGCGCGCCACCAGCCGGACGCCGCCCGCGCGATCCAGGTCGACGGCCATGAAGCGCCCACCCGGTTTCAGGTCGGCGAGGATCGGGGTGCGCGCCGCGATCGCGTCGAAGTCGTCCAGCGTCAGCGGCACGTTGGCCTCCTTCGCCAGCGCCATGAGGTGCAGGACAGCGTTCGTCGATCCCGCCGTCGCTGCGACGGCCGTGATGGCGTTCTCGAAGGCCTGGCGCGTGAGCACCCGGCTGGGGCGCACGTCCTCGGTGACCAGGCGCATGACGATCTCGCCGGCCCGCATGGCAACGCCCGGCTTGCGCGGGTCGACGGCGGGGACGTCGTTGAGCCCCATCGGCGAGATGCCCAGCATCTCGCCCGCCATCGCCATCGTGTTCGCGGTGAACTGCCCGCCGCAGGCGCCCGCGCCCGGACAGGCGACGTCCTCCAGCGCGCGCAGCTCGTCCTCGGTGATGCGGCCGGCGGCGCAGGCGCCGACGGCCTCGAAGACATCCTGGATGCTGACAGGCTTGCCGCGAAAGTCGCCCGGCATGATCGAGCCGCCGTACAGCATCAGCCCCGGCACGTCGAGCCGCGCCAGCGCCATCATCGTGCCCGGAATGGTCTTGTCACATCCGGACAGCGCGACCACGCCGTCGCACAGCGCGCCGCGCACCGCGAGCTCGATCGAGTCGGCGATCACCTCGCGCGAGATCAGCGAGGCACGCATCCCCTCCGTCCCCATGCTGATCCCGTCGGAGACGACGACGGTGTTGAACTCGATGGGCGTGCCGCCGGCGGCGCGGATCCCCTCCTTGACCTTCTCGCCCAGCGCGCGCAGGTGCATGTTGCACGGCGTGGCGTCGGTCCAGGTGTTGGCGACCGCGATCAGCGGCCGGTCCAGGTCCGCGTCGGTGAGGCCGGTGGCCTTCAGCATCGCGCGGGCCGGCGCGCGTTGAATTCCCTTCTTCAGCGCATCGCTTCGCACGCGACGGCTTATACCACCGCGCGCCGGCGCGTGCCGCGCGCGCGGGTCAGTCGGCCGCGATGCCGTGGGTCTCGGGACGGACCTTGGCGCCGTACCAGGCGATGTAGAGGTAGCACGCGGCCGCCACCACGAAGCCGTAGTGGATCCCGATCTTGTCGGCCAGCAGGCCCTGGGCGACCGGGATCAGCGCGCCGCCCACGATGGCCATGCACAGGATCCCCGAACCCTGGCTGGTGTGCGGGCCCAGCCCGTCCAGCGCCAAGGTGAAGATGGTGGGGAACATGATCGAGTTGAACAGGCCGACGGCGATGATGGTCCACATGGCGACGCTGCCGTGCGTGGCCATGCTGAGCACCACCAGCACCATCGCCGCCACGGCATGGGCGGCCAGCACCTTGCCGGGCTTCCACATCCGCAGCGTGACTGTCCCGATGAAGCGGCCGATCATCGCGCCCAGCCAGTAGAGCGAGACGAGCCGAGCGCCGGCGGCCTCCGTCAGGCCTCCGATCGAGGGCTCTTTGAAGTAGTTGACCAGGAAGCTCCCGATCGACACCTCGCCGCCCACGTAGACGAAGATGGCGACCGCGCCCAGCACCAGGTGGCGGTAGCTCCAGGCGCTCTTGTGGCCGTCCACCGCCCCACCGGGAACGCCGGGGGTGACGTCTTCGATCTTCGGCAGCTTGAACAGCGAGATCGCGACCGCCAGCAGGACCAGCGTGATGGCCAGCCCCAGGTACGGGTGCTGAACCGAGGAGGCCTCGGCCAGCCGGTAGGCCTCCGCCGCGGCGGGCGTCATCTGCTTGATCTCCGCCGAAGACTTGGCCGCCGTGGAGAGGATGACCCACGAGCCGAACAGCGGCGCGATGAACGTCGCCAGCGAGTTGAAGGCCTGGGTCAGCGTGAGCCGCGAGGACGCGGTCTCGGGTTTACCCAGCACCGCGACGAACGGGTTCGCCGCCACCTGCAGCAGCGTGATCCCCGACGCGAGCACGAACAGCGCCAGCAGAAAGAGCTCGTACGACCGGATGGCGGCCGCCGGGTAGAACAGCAGGCAGCCCAGCGCGGCGCCACCCAGCCCGATGATGATCCCGTTCTTGTAGCCGAATCGGCTGACGATCCGGCCGGACGGCAGCGACATCACGAAGTACGCCGTGAAGAAGGCGAACTGGATCAGCATCGCCTTGGCGTAGTTCAGCTCGAACACCGCCTTGAGGTGCGGGATGATGATGTCGTTCAGGCACGTCAAGAACCCCCACATGAAGAAGAGGGTCGTGAGCACCGCCAGCGGGGCGGTGTAGTTCGTCTGAACTGCGGCCTGAGGGGCGCGAGCGGCGCCGGCGGACGCGAGGGGGGCGGTTCCTGCCATGGTGCTCCAGCCGCAACTTGGGCGGGGCGCTGACGTTAGCCGCCAGCAGGGATGCGGTCAACCACGGCCGCTGTGACGGGCGGCGGCGCGACGCCAGTCCGGATCCCGGTCTCCTCGAATCGAATGGGCGTTTTCGAGTTTCGAAGACCTTGCGGGCGCGGCGCTCGCAAGGTCGCCCTTTGACGGGGCATTTGCGAGGTA
This sequence comes from uncultured Myxococcales bacterium, assembly GCA_964589215.1. Classification (GTDB taxonomy): domain Bacteria; phylum Myxococcota_A; class Polyangia; order Fen-1088; family Fen-1088; genus JADGRB01. The sequence continues at coordinate 3,017 of CAZPUH010000793.1, forward strand.
CGGGATTTGCTGATTGCACGCGCACCCGATGACCGCCCGCGGATCGATTTTCTGGACTGCGCTTTACTTGCTCGCCGCCCTGGCGTCCTGCACCGGCGAGCGCACCGGCCGGGTGGAAATCGCGTTGCAGGTCGCGCCGGGGGTGACGCTCACCAGCGCCACCTACGACGTCGTCGCGCCCGACGGAGCGCTCACGACTGGGACGATCGCGGTGGGCTCCAGCTCGGACGTTCCGGTGGCGATTGCCCCGCTGCCGATCGCGAACGGCTACCAGCTGATCGTGAGCGGCGTCGCCAGCAACGGGACGACCGGTTGCTCCGGAACCAGCGACTTCGACGTGACCGACGGGACACCAACGACGGTGATCGTCCACCTGGTCTGCGGTCAGGGCGGGTCGCCGGGGCAGCTGCTGGTCTCGGCGTCCCTCGACGTCTGCCCGGTGATCGACGGTGTCAGCGCCACCCCGTCCAATGCGGTCATCGGGGCGGCGATCGCGCTGGGCGTGACGGCGCACGACGGTGACGACCAGCCGGCCCCGCTGGCTTTCGCCTGGTCGACGACCGCGGGCAGCCTGAGCGCGGCGAGCGGGACGTCGCCGCGGCTGACCTGCGTGACGGCCGGCAAGATCACCGTGACGGTGGCGGCCTCCGACGGCGACCCCAGCTGCACCGACCAGATGTCCTTTGACGTCACCTGCACGGAGCCGTGAGCACGATGATCGACCCGAAAACCTTCTGGCGGCGGGCGTTCGTTCTGGCCGCGCTGCTGTCCGCCGCCAGCGCCCCCGCCCGCGCGGAATCGACGGCGCCCGCCGTCGCGGCCGGGTATTCCCACACCTGCGCCGTCAAGGCCGACCACACGCTCTGGTGCTGGGGCAACAACGCCTCCGGCCAGCTGGGCGACGGCACGACGACCAGCCGCCCCGCGCCGGTGCAGGTCACCGCGCTGGGGGCGTCCGTGGCCGAGGTCTCGGTGGGCGACCTCTACACGTGCGCGCGAAAGCTGGACCACACCCTCTGGTGCTGGGGCAACAACACCTCCGGCCAGCTGGGAAACGGCACGACCGCCGACAGCTCGACGCCCGTGCAGGTCACCGCGCTCGGCACGAACGTCGCCGAGGCGTCGGCCGGCGATCTCTTCGCCTGCGCTCGGCTCACGGACGGCTCCGCGGCTTGCTGGGGCAGCGGCCCCCTGGGTGACGGGACCAGCACGCCGTCGCTGTCCCCCGTGCCCGTGGCGGCGCTGGGGACCAGCGTCGCCGAGATCTCGACGGGCGACGGCACCGTGTGCGCGCGCCGGACGGACGGGACCCTGTGGTGCTGGGGGTTCAACGCCTTCGGCGCCGTCGGTGACGGCACGACCACCGACCGGTTTTCGCCCACGCAGGTCACGACGCTGGGGGCGACGGTCGCCACGGTTTCGGTCGGCGACATCTTCGCCTGCGCGGCGCGGACCGACGGAAGCGTCTGGTGCTGGGGGACCAACGACCACGGCGAGCTCGGCGACGGCACCACGACCAGCCACCTCTTGCCGGCGGTCGTCGGGGCGCTTCCGCCCGGCGCGGGGCCGGTCGCCGCGAACGGGCGCCACGCCTGCGCGCGGGTCGACAGCGGCGCGCTCTATTGCTGGGGGTGGAACGGCGCGGGTGAGCTGGGCGACGGCACCACGACCGAACGGCATGTGCCGGTGGCCGTCTCCGGCCTCTCGAACAGCGCGTCGCAAGTCTCGGCAGCGGTCAATCAGAACAGCTGCGCCGCCCTGGCGGACGGCAGCGTCTGGTGCTGGGGCGACAACGCGTTCGGACAGGTGGGCGACGGCACCAGCGTTCGCCGTGCCGTGCCGGTGCGCGTGCTGGCGCCGCTTCAGCCACCCAGCGTTCCCGGCCTGACCGGCTGGCTGCGCGCTGTGCTGTTCCTGCTGCTGGCGGCCGTGGCGGCCATGTCGCTCTGGAGGCGAGCGCCCGTTCTGGCCGCTCTGATCGTGGCGGTGCTGGTGGGCGGCAGCCTGGCGGGCTGTGCCGACGGACCTCCGCGCGCTGCCGCGCCGGAGCCCTCCCAGCCGACCGAGCCCTCGCTGGGATCGATCCAGATCGGCTTGCAAGTGCCGCCCAGCTTCCAGATCGCGGCGTTCACCTATCAGATCCAGCGCGGGGCGTTCATTCAAAACGGCGCGCTGGACGTGTCGAAGGGCGCCACCGTCTCGGCCGTCATCGCCGGGTTGCCCGTCGGGACGGGCTACCAGCTGACGATGAGCGCCAGCGACCCGACCCACCAGCTGACGGGCTGCTCCGGAACGGCGACGTTCGACGTGACCGCCGGTGGCACCACGCCGGTGCCCATCGCGATCCAGTGCCACGTGACGCCGCCGCCGGCGGTGCCGATTCCTCTCCCGGCAGTGCTGTCGCTGGCCGTGGCCCTGCTGGCGGCGGGTTGGCGCGCGGCGGACGCCGCCGCGGTTAAGCGACGGCGGGGTGCGAAGGACGGGACGGGGCGGCGGGCGGGTCGGGGAGCTGGATGTTCAGCTCCAGCACCTCGCAGCCGCCGCTCTTGTCCAGGTTCACGGTGACGTGGGTCAGGTCGATCTTCTCGTAGCGCGCGATGACCGCCAGCAGCTCTTGCTGGAGCTGCGGCAGGTAGTCCGGGCTGGCGTGCGTGCCGGCCCGCTCGCGCGCGACGATGATCGACAACCGATCCTTGGCCAGCGTGGCCGATTTCGGAGCCCGCCGGAAGTACTCGAGGAACTTCATCATTGACCTCAGCGTCGGGGGTTAACCGAACAGACGGCCGAAGAAGCCGCGCTTCTGCTCCTCGATGAACCGGTGCTGACGCTCCTCGCCCAGGTACCGGTACACGACGTCCAGGTAGGCCTGGGCCACGTCGGTCGTCTCGTCCAGGATGGCCGGCGTCCCCTTGTTGGAGGACTGCAGGACCGCCTTCGACTCGGGAATCACGCCCAGCAGCGGGATGCCCAGCAGCTCCAGCACGTCGGCCACGCTCAGCATCTCGCCGCGCTTCACCATGGCCGGCGAGTAGCGCGTGAGCAGCAGGTGGGTGCGAATGCCCGGGCCGCCGACCTCGGCACGGCTGGTCTTGGCGGCCAGCAGGCCGAGCACGCGATCGGAGTCGCGCACCGAGGAGACCTCGGGGTTCGTCACGACGATCGCCTCGTCGGCGAAGTACATCGCCATCTGCGCGCCCTTCTCGATGCCGGCCGGCGAGTCGCAGATGATGTACTCGAAGCCCATCTCCTTGAGCTCGTTGATGACGCGGCCGACGCCCTCGGCGTCCAGCGCGTCCTTGTCACGCGTCTGCGAGGCGGGCAGCACGTACAGGTTCTCGACCCGCTTGTCGCGGATCAGCGACTGCTGCAGCTTGGCCTCGTTGCGGATGACGTTGACGAAGTCGTAGACGACCCGCCGCTCGCATCCCATGACGAGGTCCAGGTTCCGCAACCCGACGTCGAAGTCGATCGCGACGGTCTTCTTCCCCTGAAGCGCGATGCCAGTCGCGATGTTCGCGCTGGTGGTGGTCTTGCCGACGCCTCCCTTGCCGGAAGTGACGACGACGACTTTGGACGCATTCGACACGGTTGCCTCCTTGATGCTGCTCACGTAATCCATTCAACGGGCGATCGGGCCCGCCTCCAAATTTTTTACAGCGCGGTCAGACGACATTCGCCGTCTTCCAGATGCACTTGCACGGCGCGGCCACGCATGGCAACTGGAATCTCCTCGGCCATGACGTAAGCGCCCGAGATGGCCAGCAGCTCGGCTTCCAGCTTCTGGCAGAAGATGCGCGCGCCGGGCAGCCCCTGCGCGCCGGCCACGCCCCGCCCGCGCATCGGCGCGTAGACGTGCAGGTGGCCGTCGGCGATGACCTGGGCGCCCGGGTTCACGGGCGCCAGCACCACCAGGTCGTTGTTCTGCGCGTAGACGACCTGGCCGCCGCGCACCGGCTTCGTGACCACCACGGGACCGTTGAACTGCGAGAGCGCCGGCTGTGGGCCGGGGGTCTCCGCGACGCCGACCGACGGCCCGCTGTGCGACGGCATGGCCGTGGGCTCGGCGCCCGCGCGAACGCGGGTCGAGATGGGGCCGCGCCAGACACCCAGGCCGGCGTCGACGGCCGCCGCGCGCTGCGCGTCCGGGACGTGCGCCACGGCCACCGGGATCATCTGGCAGGCGCGCACCAGACGGGCGACCTCGGCCAGCGGCAGCCCGGACGCTGCCTCGTCCCCCAGCGGCGCCAGGTCGATCAGCACCGGCGCGTCGAGGAACAGGCTGGGGAGCTGAGACGTCTTTGCCCGCAGCTGGTGCTCGACCAGCTGCAGATCGGTGCTCTTCAGGCGGAGCACCGTGAAGGAGGCCATCGTCCCCTTCAACTCGAACGGCTCGGGACGCCGCGCCTCGGGCTTGCCCCGCGACGCGACCGCGACAGACTGCGTTCCGGTCACCAGCCCATTGTGGGCCGCCGGCCCGGCCCGTCAAAAAATCAGATCACAGCCCGCCGTTGTCGACGATGATCACCAGCTTGCAGCTGGCGTCGCAGGCGGCGCCCTTGGTCCCGTTGGCGGCGCCCAGGTCGCACTCTTCGCCCTCGTCCGCGTCGACGATCGTGTCGCCGCAGCAGTGGGCCGTCTTGCAGTTCGACGTGCAGCCCTGGCCGCAGGTGGCCGAGTAGGGCACCCCGTTGTTCGGACCGTCGTCGCACTGCTCGCCGGCGTCGGTCTGCACGATCTTGTCGCCGCAGAACGGGCCGTACTTACACTGGGTCGTGCAGCCGTTGTAGACGCTGTCGCTGTTGTTCATCCCGTTGCAGAACGGGTCCTGGGGGGTGGTGCCGGCGTTCCCGCAGTCGCACTCCTCGCCGCCCGTCTTGACACCGTCGCCGCAGGACGGACCGCACTGGGTCTGGTTGGTGTTGAACCCGCTGAGCGTCAGCTGGAAGTTCGACTCCGTCGGGTGCCCGTCGCGGGTGAACACCGCGATCTCGTAGGTGTTGGCGGGCGCGCCGGCCGCCGTCGGCGGCGTGAGGCCCGTCTGGGCCGCGGTGAGGTGGCGCTGCCGGCAATCGCAAGACGTGTTCCCAGCGGCGCAGGTCGAGTTGAACTTCACCTTGGTGACCGGATCGATCGCGTCGGCGCTGCCGTCGCAGGGGACGATGTCGCCCACCTGGTAGCCGGCCGGGATCGTCGGGCAGACCGTCTGACCCGTCGGGTTCGTGCAGGCCATGTAGATGTTGCCGCCCTCCTGGATGTCGGCGCTGCCGTCGGCGTTGACGACCACCTTGCCCGGCAGCCGCTGGTGCACGCCGCCGAGGTCGATCATGAGGACGCCGTTGATGAACACGAACGTGTCGTCGTCGCCGAAGAACTGCAGCTGGAAGCCGCCCGTGAAGGCGAACAGATAGCGCGCCTCGACGGAGAACCAGGAGTCGTGGAACCACCCCTGGGCGCCGGTGATGTTCCCGCCGTTGATGTTCATCCCGAACCAGGTGCCGGGATCGGAGGTGATGGTCGGACCGAAGGACGGCGCGAAGACGTACTGCGTGGCCATGCAGCCGTTGCCGGCGCCGAATTGCGCCGAGCTGTACCAGTACGGCCAGATGTCGCAGAGCAGCGCCTCGGCCCAGGGCCCCGGCATCGTCCGGACCGTTCCCGGTCCGGCATTACTGCCCGTCAGCGTGTAGAGCGGGTAGTTGTTGGCGGGCGGATCGAGCGGGTAAAAGCCACCCCACACGCTGTGCGGCGCGCTGGAGAACCGATACAGGTTCGTCGCGCCGCCGGTCACCGGGCCGAGCTCCAGGCGGCCGATGGCGTGTTTGCCCGTCGTCGTTCCGTCGCTCTCGTAGGTGCCGTCCGCCCACCACTGGCCGAACGTCGTGGCGTTGGTGACCACCGGCGCGGGCCCCTGATACCAGGGAGCACCGAGCTGGTTACCCGCGGGGCTCTTGTACGCGAGCCCGCCCAGCGGCCGGCCCGGAAGCGTGGCGTCGCCATAACCGGGGACGATGTTGTTCGTTCCGCCGTTGTGGCTCCAGTCGGTGAACTGACAGTCGCACGTGTACGCGGCCGTGCCGCCGCCGTTGCGGGTCGTATCGAACGCGGGGCGTCCGTTGGTGTCCAGGTTCGGCTGCGCCAGGCCCCAGCAGCGCGCCATCGAGTCGTTCTTTCGAGCCGGACCCGCGGAGTTCGGGACGCAGTAGCGCTGCTTGAACGAGATGCTCCCGTGGGTGATCGAATTGACCGTGATCGGATTGGGGATCGGAGCGCCGTAATAGAAGAAGTCCGGATGGCCGCCGGCGACGCTTTCGTTCTTGAAGTCGCGGTACTTGATGGGCAGCTCGAGGCAGTTTTCACCCTTGTTGAGGTCCTGGGTGCAGAGGACCGAGTCCTGCTTCTGAACGGTCTGGCAGCTGAACCCCGTCTCGGTCTTGCAGGTCGAGGAGCAGCCGTCGCCGTCCGCGCCGTTGCCGTCGTCGCACTGCTCGCCGGGCTCGATGTTGCCGTTCCCGCAGGTGGTCGAGCACGGGCCCGTCTTGCCGCCCGTCCGGCAAGTCGGCTCTTTCGTGCAGGTCTGCGAGCAGCCGGTCCCGTCGCCGTTGAAGAGGCCGTTCGGACCGGTGCAGCCCGCGGGCAAATTCGCCGGGTCGTTGCCGCAGTCGCACGACTCGCCCGTCTCCTTGACGCCGTTGCCGCAGGTCGCGAGCGTGCACTTGCCGGGCGCCGGATCGCCGGACGCCGTCGTCGGGCAGGTGGCGCCCGGCTCCCGCTGGCAGGTGGGAGAGCAACCATCGCCCTTGGCGCTGTTCCCGTCGTCACACTGCTCCTGGCCTTCGATCTTGCTGTCGCCGCAGATGGGGATGCAGGCCCGTCCGGGCACGCGACACTGCCATCCCGACTCGACCGTCTTGCAGTCCGACGAGCAGCCGTCGCCCGACTTCATGTTGCCGTCGTCGCAGGCCTCGGGCGAGGTGACGACGCCGTCGCCGCACTTCGCGTTGCGCATGCAGGGCTGCCCGACGCTCGGACAGATCCAACCGTTCTCGACCTGACAGATCTTGCTGCAGCCGTCGCCGCCGGCGTTGTTGTGGTCGTCGCACGCTTCACCCGGGTCGAGCATGCCGTTGCCGCACGTCGTGGTGATCGTCGTCGGCAAGTCGACCGAGCCGCCGTCGAACGGACGGTTCCCGGCGCCGGTGTTGCCGCCCTTGCCGCTGCTGGCGCCGGCGCCGCTGCCGCCGCTGCCGGAGCTCTCACCCTGTTTCACGCCCGCGCATCCCGCGCCGACGATGAGCCCCAAAAGAACAGACAGGACACTTAAGCGACGGCAAAGATCCATGGCGGCGACGATACCGCCGGCGGATCTGGGCCGGGACAGGTAAATGACCAACCGGAAACAAATCAGGCGGAGGACCTGCCACATGTCGCACGTTGTCCCGGCGCTCCCCACCCTTGTTGCGCCGATCTTGAGCGAGACGATTGCCAAAAATGGCTAACGTGAGACGCCGCGCGCCGCGCGCGCTACTGCCGCCCAGCGGCGGGCATTCTCAGCCGTAGCCATCTTTTGCTCGCGCGACAGCCGCTTGATGGCGGCCTCGATCCGCAGCGCCGTTCCTTGGTCGCGGTAACGGTGCGCGGCCAGCAAGGTCAGCGGGCCGCGACCGCGGGTATAGCGCGCGCCCGCGCCGGCGGCGTGCGCGGCGAGTCGCGCCCGAACGTCGCGCGCGATCCCGCAGTAGAGCGTGCCGTCGGCGCAACGGAGCAGGTAGACGTACCAGGACCGAGACCGCGGCGGCGCGGGCGGCGTCATCGGGTCAACCGAAGCCATCCTCACGACCGATTCTAAAGATGGCTTTATGGCCGTGAAGCGCGCACCCTGGTCGGATGCCTAAAACATGGGTCTCGAGAACCGGCCTCAAATCAGCCAAGGCGTTCGCGAAAGCGATGCGCCCCCTGCTGTCGCCTCGCAGCGGCCGCCGCCAGCAGTCCCGGCCGCGCTGAGCTGAACGCACGGCCTCGGCTGCCGCCCCTCACCCCTTCCGAGGTTTGGGCTTGGCGGCCGGGTGCGCCGGGCGGCCGTGAGGCTTGCCGCCCGGATGCGGCTTCGCGTGACCGTGCGGCTTGCCGGGCGCGTACGGCTTAGCCGCCGCGTGCGGCTTGCCGTACGCGTTTGGCTTCGCCGGCGCGTGGGGCCTGGCGGTCGCGTGCGTCTTGGCAGGCGCGTGCGGATGCTGCCGTCGGGGTGGCGCGAAGCCGCCTCCCCGGTTCTCCGGCGGCGGCGCAGCCTTGCGTGGCGCAAACCCCTCGCGTGGCTTGGGCGGCTCCACGCCAACCGCGCGCGCCGCTGACGGCTCGCCCCGCTTCGGCGGTTCCGCCGCCGGCGCGCGCGACGCGAAGTCTTCGCGACGGTTCGGCGGCGCGAACGCCGGCCCGCGGGGCGCGTCGGCCCGGGTGATCTGGACGTTGGGCGCGCGCGGATCGACCTCGGCAGCCGCCTGCGCGTAGTCCTGCGCCGCGTGACCGGCGATCTCGAACGTCGTCTCGTGCGGGCCGATGCGGATCGCGCCGACCTCGCGCCGCGTGACGCCGCCGCGACGGCAGATGAGGGGCAGCAGCCAGCGCGGGTCGGCGTTGTCCTTCGCGCCCAGGTTCAAGCGGAACACCGTCGCTTCCCGGCTCAGCTCGCCGCGGCCGCGCGGCGGGGGCCGCCGGCTGTCGCGATCGAAATCCCCGCGGGATGGCGCGACGGGCTGGACGGACTCGCCGCTCGGCAGGCGGGCCAGCTCGCGGGCGAGCAGGCGGCGCAGCAGCTCGTCGGTCGACGCGCCGGAGGCCTCCATCCGGCGCGCCAGCGCCTCGACCTGCGGATCGTCAGCCGCGATCGTGGGCTCGCCGGACGACTCCGGCGCCGCCAGGATCTCCGCCGCCAGACGCTCGCGCGCGGCCGCCGCGATCGCCTCCCGCGACGGCACCGGGGTCCAGGCCGGCGTGACGTGGGCGCTCATCAGCAGGCGCTCGGCCTTGCGCCGCTCGCCCGGGGTCGCGATCAGGACCGCGGTCCCCTTGCGGCCCGCCCGCCCCGTCCGGCCGCTGCGGTGGGTGAGCGACTCGGCGTTCAGCGGCAGGTCCGCGTGGATGATGAGATCGACGTCCGGCAGATCCAGCCCGCGGGCCGCGACGTTGGTCGCCACCAGCACCCGCATGTCGCCCTGCCGCAGCTGCGCGAGCGCCCGGTCGCGCTCGGCCTGCGCCCGCTCGCCCGACATCGCCACGGCGGCGAAGCCGCGCGCGACCAGCGCCGCGTGGAGCCCGGCGACGCTCTCGCGCGTCGTGCAGAAGACGATGGCGCGCGGGCTGTCCGACGCGCGCAGCACGTTGACGACCGCCGCCAGTCGCTCGTTCGGCGCGACCAGGTGGGCGACGTAGGCGATGTCGGCGTGGGCGCGCGTCGGCGCCGCGCCGCCCGTCGCCTGGCGCGGATCGATCGGCACCGCGTCGCGCTGGAACCGCCGGGCCAGCGCCCGGATCTCGGGCGGCAGCGTCGCCGAGAGCAGCAACGTCTGCCGCTCGACGGGGGCCGCGCCCACCAGCGTCTCCAGGTCCTCGCGAAAGCCGAGGTCCAGCATCTCGTCCGCCTCGTCGAGGACGACGACCTTCAGGCCGCCCAGCGGCAGCCGCTCGCGCCGCAACAGATCGACCAGGCGCCCCGGCGTGCCGATGGCGACGTCGACCCCGCGCTGCAGCGCGCGCAGATCGCCGCCCACCGGCGTGCCGCCCGTGAACGAGGCCAGCCGCAGGTGCGTGCCGGCCAGCAGCCACGACAGCTCGCCGCGCACCTGCGTCGCCAGCTCGCGCGTCGGCACGATGACCAGCGCGCTCAGCGCCGCGCGGTCGCGCTCCCCCCCCAGCAGCGTGGCGGCCATCACCGCGCCGAACGCGATGGTCTTGCCGGACCCCGTCTGGGACGACACCAGCAGATCGCGCCCGGCGACCGCCGGATCCAGCACGGCGGCTTGCACACCGGTCGCCGACTCATAGCCGCGCGCAGCGAGCGCCGCGGCCAGCGCCGGATGAAGACTCAGCTCTGAAAAGTTCACTCGTGGGTACGCGACGGGGCGGGAGACGCCCCCGACGACCTAAGGCAGAAGCGTCTCACCCATCAGGAACTTGTCGACGCCCCGCGCGGCCGCGCGTCCCTCCTGGATCGCCCACACGATCAGCGACTGCCCGCGCGACATGTCGCCCGCGGCGAAGACGCCCGGGACGCTGGTCGCCTTGTCGGCGTCGACGGCGACGTTGCCGCGCCCGTCCAGCTTGACGCCCAGGTCGCTGAGCAGCCCTTCCTTCTCGGGACCCACGAAGCCCATCGCCAGCAGCACCAGGTCGGCCGGCCAGATCTTCTCGCTGCCGGGCTTCTCCTTCATGGTCATGCGGCCGTCGCCGTTCTTGACCCACTCGACCTCGACGGTCTGCAGCTCCTTCACGCGGCCGGCCTCGCCGATCAGGCGCTTGGTGACCGTCACGTACGTGCGCGGGTCGGCGCCGAACAGCGCGGCGGCCTCTTCCTGGCCGTAGTCCATCTTGTAGATGCGCGGCCACTGCGGCCACGGATTGTCGACGGCGCGCGTGGTGGGCGGCCGCGGCAGGATCTCGAACTGCACCAGGCTCTTGCAGCCGTGGCGCAGCGACGTCCCGACGCAGTCGGTCCCGGTGTCGCCGCCGCCGATGACGACGACGTTCTTCCCCTTGGCGCTGATGTACTGCCCGTCGGCGAAGTTGCTGTCCAGCAGGCTCTTGCAGCTCTTCAGCAGGAACTCCATCGCGAAGTGGACGCCCTGCAGGTTGCGCCCCTCGACTTGCAGGTCGCGCGCCGCCGTCGCGCCGCCGCACAGGACGATCGCGTCGAAGCCGCTGCGCAGCTTCTCGGTCGGGTACGTCTTGCCGATCCAGGCGCCGGTGACGAACTTGACGCCCTCTTCGGCCAGCAGGTTCACGCGCCGGTCGACGACGTGCTTCTCCAGCTTCATGGGCGGGATGCCGTACATCAGCAGGCCGCCGATGCGGTCGTCGCGCTCGAACACGGTGACGGTGTGGCCGGCCTTGTTCAGCTGCGCCGCGCAGGCCAGGCCCGCCGGTCCCGACCCGACGACCGCCACGGTCTTGCCCGTGCGCTTGACCGGCGGCTCGGGGACGACCCAGCCCTCTTCGAAGGCCTTGTCGATGATGGCGGCCTCGATGCTCTTGATGGTCACCGCCGGCTCGCTGATGCCCAGCACGCACGACCCCTCGCACGGCGCCGGACAGACCCGCCCCGTGAACTCGGGGAAGTTGTTGGTCTTGTGCAGGCGAGCCAGCGCCTCGCGCCACTGCCCGCGGTAGACCAGGTCGTTCCACTCGGGGATCAGGTTGTTGATGGGACAGCCCGACGCGCCGCCCGCCAGCAGGGTGCCCGTGTGACAGAAGGGGACGCCGCAGTCCATGCAGCGCGCCCCCTGCTCTTTCAGGGTCGACTCCGGCAGGTGCTCGTGGAACTCGAGCCAGTCGCGCACGCGCGCGTGCGGGTCGCGCCCCGGTGGCGCGGTGCGCGGATACTCCATGAATCCGGTCAGCTTGCCCATGTCAGGTCGTCCTATTTGCCGCCCAGACGGGCCGTGTCGTGCGAGTTCAACTCGAACGCCGCCATCTCGGCCTCTTCCTGCGAGAGCCCCGTCTCGCGCATCTTCTTCTGGGCCTCCAGCACGCGCCGGTAGTCGTTCGGCATCACGCGCACGAAGAACGGCGTCCAGTTGGTCCAGTTCGCCAGGATCTCCTGGGCCCGCTTGCTCCCGGTCAGCTGCGCGTGGCGGCTGATGAGCGTGTGGACCGCGGTGATCTCCTCGGGGTCGTCCAGCTTGCTGAGGCCGACCATCTCCTTGTTGCAGCGCTTCTCGAACGTGCCGGCCTCGTCGACGACGTAGGCGACGCCGCCCGACATGCCGGCCGCGAAGTTGCGCCCGGTCGCGCCGATGATGACGACGCGCCCGCCGGTCATGTACTCGCAGCCGTGGTCGCCCACGCCCTCGACGACGGCGCTGGCGCCGCTGTTGCGGACGCAGAACCTCTCGCCCGCGACGCCGCGGAAGAACGCCTCGCCGCTGGTCGCGCCGTAAAGGGCGACGTTGCCGATGAGGATGTTCTCCTCGGGGACGAAGGTCGACTGGTGCGGCGGGTAGACGATGATCCGTCCGCCCGACAGCCCCTTGCCCACGTAGTCGTTGGCGTCGCCTTCCAGGGTCAAGGTCATGCCACGCGGCACGAAGGCGCCGAAGCTCTGGCCGGCCGAGCCCAGGAACTTCAGCTTGATCGTGTCGTCGGGCAGCCCGTTCGCGCCGTACTTGCGCGTGACCTCGCTGCCCGTGATCGTGCCGACGACGCGGTTGACGTTGCGGATCGGCAGCGTCGCCTCGACCTTCTCGCCGCGCTCGATGGCCGGCTTGCACAGCGGCAGGATGGTCGTCATGTCGAGCGAGCTCTCGATCCCGTGCTCCTGCTCCTCGGTCTTGAAGCGCCCGACCTCGGGGCCGACCTGCGGCTGGTAGAGGATCTTCGAGAAGTCCAGCCCGCGCGCCTTCCAGTGCTCGATGGCCGGCTTCATCTCGATGGTCTCGGTGTGGCCGACCATCTCGTTGATGGTGCGGTATCCCAGCTGCGCCATCAGCTCGCGCACCTCTTGCGCGATGAACTTCATGAAGTTCACGGCGTGCTCGGGCGAGCCCGTGAACTTGGCGCGCAGCCGCGGGTCCTGCGTGGCCACGCCCACCGGACAGGTGTTGAGGTGGCAGACGCGCATCATGATGCAGCCGACCGCCACCAGCGGCGCCGTCGAGAAGCCGAACTCCTCGGCGCCCAGCAGCGCGGCGACGACGACGTCGCGCCCGGTCTTCAGCTGGCCGTCGGTCTCGACGACGATGCGGCTGCGCAGGTTGTTGAGCACCAGCACCTGGTGCGTCTCGGCCAGCCCCAGCTCCCAGGGCGCGCCCGCGTGCTTGATGCTGGTCAGCGGCGAGGCGCCCGTGCCGCCGTCGTGCCCGCTGATGAGCACCAGGTCGGCGTGCGCCTTGGCGACGCCGGCCGCGATCGTGCCGAC
>CAZPUH010000794.1:0-4472 GCA_964589215.1 uncultured Myxococcales bacterium
CGACAACGTCGACCAGAGCGAGATCCTGCTGCGCCCGCTGGCGCCCGCGGCCGGCGGCGTGTCGCACACGGGCGGCACCTTCTTCCAGTCGCGCACGGACCAGACCTGGCTGCAGTGGGAGGACTGGGCCAAGGAGGTGCAGCAGGCGCCGCTGGCGGTCGGGCCGCTGACGGCCGGGCAGACGTTCTTCGAGGAGAACGTCATGCCGAAGCTGCTGGTGCGGGGCTGCGCGCTGGAGGGGTGCCACAGCCCGGACGGCTTCAACGACTTCCGGTTGCGCTCGGGGGCCTTCGGGTTCTTCGCGCCGGCCGCGCTGGCGCGCAACTACCACGCGCTGGCGGACGAGTTCATGGCGTTCGACACCGTCGACGTGAAGCAGTCGCGCGCGGTGAAGAAGAACATCCCCGCCCAGCGGGGCGGCACGCCGCACCGGGCGGGCGCGATCCTGGAAGACGAGGGGCACACCGTCGACGATCCCTGTCCGCAGCCGTTCGACGCCGCCACCAACACGCGCGCGTTCTGCGTCTTTCAGGCCTGGCATCAGGCGGAGCGGCAGGATCGCGCGGCCGTCGTCTCGCCGATGAAGGCCGGGGACGTGCTGGCGGTGGCGTTCGTGGCGCGGCCCCCCAGCCCCCACACGCTGCTGGAGTTCGACAGCTACGATGGGGGCGCCGATCTGAAGCTGGCCGACGCCACGCTGGACGCGGCCGGAAAGGTCACGTCCGTCGCCAACGTGCGAAGCGGCCTGGCCGGGTGCGCCGGGCTGGCCGGTCACGACGTCGACGTGCGCGGCCCCGAGTTCAGCGCCGACGCGAAGAAGCTGATTTTCGCGGCGCGGCCGGGCGCCTCCAGCGGCCTGGACCTGTGGCTGCTGGATCTGGCGGGCGGCACCTGCCGGCAGCTCACTCAGGACGGCGGCCGCCAGGTGAACGGGGTGCGCGTGCACAACTTCGACCCCGTGTTCGCGCCCGACGGCAGCGTGGTGTTCGCGTCGACCAGGACCGGGACCCTGACGCTGAAGAACTTCCTGCCGAACTCGGACCTGTTCCGGGTGAAGCCGGATCTGGACTTCAGCAACCCCGAGCAGATGACGTTCCTGCTGAACGCCGAGCTGTCGCCCGCGTTCATGCAGGACGGGCGAGTCAGCTTCACCGCCGAAAAGGCGACGCCGGACTTCTACCAGCTGGCCGGCCGCCGGATGAACTGGGACCTGACCGACTATCACCCGCTGCTGGCGCAGCGCGCGCAGTCGACGACGACGTTCTCCAGCGACCTCTACCCCTCGGTCGGGTACCAGCAGGCGACGGAGATTCGCGAGGGGCTGGACCGCAACTTCGTGCTGATCGTCTCGGACGCCGACGCGCACGGGGCGGGCGGGGGGCTGGCGACCTTCAACCGGTCGATCGGCCCGTTCGAGGCCGACCGCACCGAGGTGACGTTCCTGAAGTCGATGACGGTCATCGACGCCGGCGCGACCGTGGCCGGGCAGACGGGGCTCTACCGGTCGCCCTTCTCGCTGCCGAACGGCGAGATCCTGGCCTCGTATGACGGGGCGGTCACCGATCCCACGACGGCGGTCCCGCGTTATGCGCTGGTGGCCGTGAACCCGCAGGACGGGTCGCGGCGGCCGCTGGCCAGCGACGGAACCTTGTCCTACGTCGAGGCGGCGGTGGGCTACAAGCGGGGCGAGACCGAGCTGTTCACGAACCGCCCCCAGCTGGTGTTCGGCGGGCACGCCGGCGAGCCCGACATCGCCAGCAACGGAATCATGCATTTCCCGGATCTTCCGGTGCTGGCCACGCTGCTGGGCGCCAATCTGCGCCGCGGGCGCAACGTGGCGGCCTTCGACGCGGCCGCCGCCCTCAAGGTCTACCAGGAGCAGGCGCCCCCGCCCGGGTCGACCCCCGACAGCGTC
This sequence comes from uncultured Myxococcales bacterium, assembly GCA_964589215.1. GTDB lineage: Bacteria > Myxococcota_A > Polyangia > Fen-1088 > Fen-1088 > JADGRB01. The sequence continues at coordinate 1,916 of CAZPUH010000794.1, forward strand.
CAGCTTTCCGGCATGAACGTGAAGACCTATACCCAGCGGAAGCTGATCGGCTCGGCGCCGCTGCTCGCCGACCATTCGCTGATCACGCTGGTCCCGGCCGGGGTGCCGCTGATTCTGGAAGTCGACGACGCCAAGGGGAACGCGCTCCTCACGATGAGCGAGGAGCACCAGGTGACCGCGGGCGAGTACGTGACGCCGGGGCCGCCGCGCGCCGTCTTCAACGCCATTTGTGGCGGGTGCCACGGCAGCCTCTCGGGGTCCGAGCTGGACATCGCCGCCAGCGCGGACGCGCTGACCGGAGCGTCCGTGTCGCTGTCGCGCGGCGCGCCGCCTCAGCAGCTGCGCTAGCCGACGCGCGGGCCGGCCTGGACCGCAATCGTTACGGAGAAAGCACCCGGCCGAAAACGAACCGAAACACGCGTTTGTAATGATTGAACGTGATGCTCTCGGTTGCTCTGTCGCCGTCCGGAAAGACCTCCCGTCAGCTCCCTGGCATTCGCGGCCCAGGCGCGCGGCAGCTGACGGCGGCCGTGCTGGCACTGACGGTCGACCCCGAAACGCGCGACCTTCTCCTCGAGCTGGCGGTCGCGGAGGGGTTCGGGCTTCGGTGCGCGGCCACGCCGTCCGAAGCCGCCGCCATCCTGCAACTGGAGCCGCCGGGCCTGATGCTGGTCGACCTGGACCTGCCGGGCGGCGGGGCGGCGTTCCTGAAGGGGTTCCGCAAAGGGCCCCACGGGGACGTCCCCTGCATCGCCGTCACGGCGACCAACGACCCGATGCTGGCGGTCAGCATCGACGCGCCCGTCTTCTACAAGCCCGACCTGGACGGAATCGTGGCGGCCGTGTCCCGCCTGTTCTGGCCCGAAGCGCGTCGCTGACGGCCCGGCGCGCCGATCAGCCCAGCGGCGGGGGTCGCAATCGAGCGGCCGCAAATTGTGCGGCCGCCAATTCTGCGACGTTCCCCGCGTCGTCCAGCAGCACGGGTGGGGATCGCGGTGCCGGTCGGGGGAGACGCATCGGGGGGGAAGGGGAGCGGGGAGGGGCGGAGACGTCCGCGATCACGACGACGTCAGCGAACGCGAACACGACTACGACTACGTTTACGTTTACGTCTACGTCCACGTCCACGTCCACGTCCACGTCCACGTCCACGACTACGTTTACTGGGGCGGGCGTGCTGACGGGAGGTTAGAAGCGGACCGCGAAGGCGGCCTGCAGGATGTGGGCGTACGGGCGATCGGCGTTTGGGGCGTTCACGGAGTCCAGGTGGTACATCAGCAGCTCGTACTTCACGTCCGCCTCCATCTCGGCGAACCACGAGCTGCGTTCCTGCTGGGGGCGGCGCAAGAAGGCGACGCGGCCGCCAATGAGGTAGTTGCTCATGGGCGACAGCTCGCGGTCGCCGGTCCAGTACTGGCCGGCGGGGCCGTTGACGCGGTAGCCCTGGCCGTCACGGTAGAAGCTGGCGCCGCTCTGAAGGTGGTAGTGCCCCCGCAAGGTCAGGAGCGCCCACTGGGACAGGTACTTGTTGACCTGCAGGTCACCGGTCACGGCTTGCATCGCCCAGCTGTCCTGATAGAGGCGCCCCATCGCCAGGGCCGACGCGCGCCACTGGGGGAACGCGTAGGCCGCCCGCGCGAACACGGCGTACCGCTGCCGGTACGTCGGCTCGTGCTCCTGCGGCTCCTGTCGCTGGCTGCCGACCAGGACCCGCCGGTACGGGTTCGACTGGAACCCGTCCAGCAGCTGGATGGTTCCGCCCCCTTGCACGACCAGCCGCGGCGTCATCGTCCAGGACAGCGAGGGCTCGACGGCGTCGATGCTCAGGCGGCGGCTCACGACGTCGGCCGCGCCGGCGGTGAAGCAGTGCTCCGAGGACGTCAGCGGGTGCAGGTCCAGCGGCGTGGTGGCGGCGGCGTTGTTGGCGTCGCACACGCTGTCCCAGTTGTGCGTGTACGACAGGCCCAGCGTGAAGTTGTGGTCGTACAGATCGTCGCGCGTCGTGACCGACAGCGAGTGCGATCGGTAGTCGTGCTCCCATCCGTAGGCATAGCTGGCCGCGATGCCGGCGTCGGGGCGGTCGTAGCTGAGGGCGCCGTGCGCCTGCTGCCGCAGGTCGTGAAACTGCGTCGCCGTCGTGATTGCGTCGACGCCCACGTGCGGGCCGAACACCGCGGGCGTCGCGCCCGTCACCGCGTCGGCCGCCCACCCGGCGGCGATCCCGACCCCCGCGCCCAGCGGTGAGGACGCGTCCACCTGCGGGTGAATGACCTTGATGCCGCCGTTTTCCTTGGACGGCTCCTGAAAGAACGTGAAGCGGGCCGAGGCCTCGGTGGGGTTGTCGGCGGCCCGCGCCGGAACGGCCAGCGCCGCGCCCGCCAGAGCCACGACCAGCGGCAGGCGCCGCCGCCAGGAACGCGTCAGTTGCAACCGCACCCCCCGCCCGACGTGCCGTTGCCGCCCACCGCGCCCTCGCGGTTCGACAGGATGTGCTCCTCGGCGGCGCGCTCTTGCCCCTCGGCGTCCAGCTGCATGATCCGGTCGGCCAGCAGCTCGC
>CAZPUH010000795.1:0-2345 GCA_964589215.1 uncultured Myxococcales bacterium
CGCCTGCGCCGCGGGCGCCTCCGGTGCGGGCGGGGGCGGTGGCGGTGGCGGTGGCAGCGCGACGTCGACCGACCGCTCGGCCGCGATCGCGTCATGGATCTGGGCCGCCATCTCGGCGACGACCGAGGCGCCCGACCGGCCGAGCTGCCGCACGACCAACACCGCCGCCGCGTACAGGGCCAGCACGGCCAGGGCGCCCAGCGTGAGCCGACGCCGGCGCCCCCCCGGCTCGCCCGCGAACACCAGGTCCGCGATCGGCAGCCGCGCGCCGGCGGGCCGTCCGGACGCGGGCGTGTGCGCGCGAGGGGGCATCGTTCAGCGCGCCGGCGGCGTGGCCTGCTGATCGGGCAAGGCACCGAAGGCGACCCGCGTGATGCCGACCCCCTTCAACATGTCCAGCATGTGTACCACCTGCCGGTGGGGAACCTCGCCGTCCGCCTGGATGACGGCCCGCAGATCCGGGCTGCCTGCCAGCGCCGCCCTGGCCTTCGCCTGAAAGGTCGCGTCGTCGGGGATGGGCGCGCCGTTGACCAGCGTCGGCCCGCGCACGGGAAGGATGATCGACAGGACGACCTGCACCTCCTCGCCGTGCGCCGCGTGCGGCAGGTCCAGCGGCACGGCGGGCGTCACGATGATCTTGGCGGTCACGACGAAGATCACCAGCAGCACCAGCATGACGTCCACCAGCGGCGTGACGTTGATGCCCGAGATGATCCCGCCCGGGTCGTTGTTACCGGTCGAGGCCACCGCCGACCTCCTTCCGCCCGCCGTCATCGGGCGGAGCGTCTCCGATGTACGCGAGCACCAGGTTCGACAGCACGTCGGTGCCCGAGAGCAACGACGACACGCGCCGCTGCAGGTAGTTGTAGGCGGCCACCGCCGGCAGCGCGACGGCGATGCCAACGGCGGTCGCGACCAGCGCCTCGGCGATGCCGGCCATCACGGCCTGCGACGCGACCTGCCCCGTCGAGGTCGCCCCGTGCCCCGGCGCCGCGTGCCCCAGCTCTTCGAAGGCGTGAATGACGCCCACGACCGTGCCGAACAGGCCGACGAACGGGGCGTTGTTGCCGACCGTGGCCAGAAACGCCAGGCCGCGTTCCAGGCGGGTCCGCTCCAGCGCCGCCGCGCTCTGCATCGCCTTCTCGGCCGACTCGACCCCGCGGTCCGCCAGCCGGAGCCCGGCGTCCGCGACGCGCGCGGCGACCGACGGGCTCGACTCCAGCGCGACGCGCGCCCCTGCGAAGTCGTCGGCGCGCAGGCGCTGGTCCAGCGCGCGCGCCAGCGTTTCGAGGTTGCCGCTGCGTCGCCGCAGATAGACCCAGCGCTCGACGGCCAGCGCCAGGCTCGACGTCGAGAGCAGCCCCAGGAACCACAGCACCCACCCCGCGCCGGAGGCGAGCAAAACGTCTTTCACGGCTTCCATCGCAGTCATGGTCGATTCCTTGGGCGACACATAGTGTCGCACGACGTAGCAGAGTCCGTCGGAGTCGAGCCACCCTTGCGTGCTCTCTCCTCGACGACCACGGGCGGACGCGCGCGCGACGCGGCAAGCGCCCCGGGATGCAACGGAGCTTGAATTTTCGAATTTTGGAACGAGGCGAACGAAAGCAAGGAACCTCTTGGCTGCAAGCGCACGGGCCGCGCCCGGCGATCGCGGCGCGACGATGTCTCGGTGACGTGTTGCCGCGACGGAGGGACCGACCGCCGCGTCGACGCTAGGCGCGCGGCGGTGAGGTCTTGGGCGCGGCGGCCAGCGCCACCGTGCGCGCGCCGTGCAGGCGCGGCGCGGGCGGCGCGGGCCCGGGCGGCGGAGGCGCCAGACGTCCCGGTGCGCACGCCGACGGCGCGGGCGCGCTCCCCTCGGTCGTGAAGGCCAGGCCGCAGTGCTCGTGCGCGTCGACGCACGACGTGGTCGCCCCGCGCAACGTGTGGTTCGCCGCGACCGTCTGACCGGCGCCGTCCGCCGGGGCCGGACCGGCCACCGCGACGTGGGTCAGCTCGCCGTGATCGGCACAGCGAAAGTGCCAGACGGTCATCTCGTGCGCGAGCGACGTGAACTGGCCCACGGACGCGACGACGACCGCGAGCAGCGTCAGCGCCCGAGCGGCCGTCGAAGAGCCGTGATGTTTCGCACGTAAGCGCATGGGCCGATCTCCTTTGAGGTAAACGAGATGCGCCGCTCCGTCAAGCGAGCCGCGCCGGACCGCGAAGGAGGTTGACAGCCGGCCGATCAGGACGGAAGAACCACCCGTGAGCACCACGCCCGCCGAAGCCGGTCCCCCCGCCCTCCGCCGCCCCGCGCCCGCGCGGCTGGCCGGGCGCCCTCTGGTCTGGCTGGCGGCGCT
>CAZPUH010000796.1:0-3843 GCA_964589215.1 uncultured Myxococcales bacterium
GGGACCAGCGGCGGTGGCGCTCCAGCGGGCGGCGGCGGCGGCGGTCCGGCGGGCGCATCGGGCGGCGCCGCGGGCGGGAACGGCGTCGACGCCTGGCCCGAGGCCGGCGGTCCGGACGGGACGTTTCGCGTCGCCGTCGACGGCGCGCCCACGACCTGGAGCGTCGCCACCAACACGAACATCCTCTGGAAGACCGACCTCGACAACGAAGGGCAGGGCGGCATCGCGGTCGCCGGGAACCTGCTGTTCTTGACCACCTTCCTTCCGTTCAGCGGCGCGAAGACCAGCCTCTCGATCGAGGGGTACGCGATCGATCGAACCACCGGCGCCATCAAGTGGCGGACCAAGACGCTCACCGGCAACGGCCTCTCCAGCGGGATGGCCTACCAGTACAGCGACGCGACGTCATGGACGCCCGTCACCGACGGGCGCTACGTCTGGTTCTTCAACTCGACGGGGCACATGGGCTGCTGGGACGTGAACGGCAAGCCCGACGCCAGCGGCATCCTGGCGCCCATCTGGGAAGGGGACTTCGCGGGCCAGGACCCCGCGTTCCCCTACAACCGCCAGCACGAGCCGTTCATGAGCGGCAACGACGTCGTGATCCTGTCGCCGCTGGGCAAAGGCGCGGGCGATCCGGCGTCGCCGCACGCGGGGTGGAACTACTTGCACGGCGTCGACAAGATGACCGGCAAGACGACCTGGGTCGCGCAGGACGCGTCGACCTTCTACAACACGGCGGAGATCGGCAAGCTGGCCGACGGCACGCCGGCGGTCGTTCACGGCCGCGGCGGCCCGCACGGCGTTCCCGAGCAGCCGGTCGGCCTGAGCCTGACCAGCCTCGCGCCCGGCAGCGAAGGCAAGTCGCTCTGGCAGTTCAAGTCGGGCGGCGCGCCGACCTGCACCGGCGGCAGCGCCACCACCCCGCAAACCTGCAGCGGCGGATCCGGCACGGCGCTCTACAACATGAGCTGGGACCAGAAGTACGCCTACTGGTTCACCGAGCCCCCCAACGAGATCCTGACGGTTCTGGACGTCAACACCGGCAAGCCGGTCCACGGCTGGTCGCTGGCCAAGCCCGTCGACGTCCGGCGCTGGGACGGCACGATGAAGAAGTACGTGACGCTCTCGAACGTCAACCTCAACACGCTGTCCGACTGGGAGTACACGGGGACCATGCACGTCGTGCCGGACTGGTTCTCGAACATCGCCGCCAACGGCTACGTCTGGTTCCTGACGGTCACGAACAACAACGACCGCTGGGGAACGCACACGGGACCGCCGCATTGCCTGGGGCGCGTGAACGTGGAGACGGGCAAGGTGGAGTATCTCGAGCTGCCGGTGGGTGTGCAGCGCGCGCCGAACGCCACCGAGCAGCTCGTCTACGGCAAGGACCTCACCACCACGGCCCAGGACGCCAAGGGGCACGACATCGCCGACGACGCGCCGCGGTCCTACACCGACGGCTGGTCGATCCCGGCGTTCTACCCGCCGCCGGTCTTGCTGGGGACGAAGCTCTACTTCGGCACGACGCTGGGGATCACGTACGTCGTCGACGCCGCGGCCAAGGTCCTCGACGAGACGGCCATCCTGGGATACGGCGACCTGGGGCCGCTGGGACAGACCTGGACGCTGGCGGCGCCCAGCTTCGCGGGCGGCGTGATGTACCACCACAGCAGCAAGCAGGTGGTCGCCATTCGCGCCCCGTCGACGCCCTGAACGGGGGCGCCCGCCGGAGCGTTCCATGGACTCGTGGTCCAACCGAGCCTGGGCCGCGGCCGTGGCGGGCGCCTGCCTGCTGGCGGCGGTCGCGGCCACCTGGCCGCTCGTCTTGCACGTCACGCGCGCCGTGCCGCTGGGGACGGAGACCGCTGCCACGATCCCGCTGTTCGACATCTGGACCTTGTGGTGGTCGGCGAACGGGCCGGCTCACGCCTACGCCGGATTCTGGGACGCGCCGATCTTTCATCCGACCGGCGGGGCGTTCGCGCTGTCGGAGCCGATGGTTCTGCCGGGGCTTCTGGCGGCGCCGTTCTTTGCGTTGCATGCGCCTCCCGCGCTCTGTCACAACCTGGTCTTGCTGGCGCTGCTGGCGACGAACGGCGTCTTCGGGTGCCGGCTCGCGCGCGCCTTCGGGGCCAGCCGCGCGGCCGCGCTGGCGGCGGCGGTTCTGGTGGTGACGCTCCCGTTCTTCGCCAAGATGCAGGGCGAGCTGCCGATCCTCGCGGTTGCCGGCGCGCTGGCAGCCCTGGACGGCGTGGCGCGTTTCGGGGCTGCCGGCCGCTCTGTCCACGCGCTGCAGGTCGCCGCCGGGTTGACCGCGCAGGCGCTGTGCTGCGAGCAGCTCACGGGGCCCGCCGCGATCTTCGTCCTGGGCGCGGCCCTCTTGGCGCTGCACCAGCGCGGCTTCCAGCGCGCGGCGATCGCGCGCCTGTGCGCGGCGCTGGCGCTGGCGGCGGTGCTGATCGCGGCCCTGGCGCGCGCGCCTCTGGCGATTCACCGCCACCTGGGCCTGCAGCGCAGCGCCAAGGTCGTGCAATCACTGTCCGCCGGCGCCGCCGATCTCTTCACGCGGCCGGGCAACGCCTGGCTGTCGTTTCCGGCCCGCGAAGCGCCCGATCGATTCACGGGCGGGCTCTTCCCGGGCGTGGGCCTCCTGCTGCTCGCTGCTGCGGGCGTCCTGGACCGGCGCGCGACCGGGCGGCGCTGGCGCTGGTACGCGGTGGGCGCGGTCATCGTCGCCGACGCGCTCGCGCTGGGGCTGAACCTCTCGCTCGGCGGATGGCGCCCCTTTTCATGGTTGCGGGCGCTGCCCGGCGTGAGCCAGCTCCGCAGCCCGTTCCGCATCGCCGTGTTCGCGCAGGCGCACCTCGCGTGCCTCGCCGCGCTGGGCCTGGACGCGCTGGCCCGGCGGCTCGGCAGGCGCGCGCTGGTGCTCAGCCTGGGGCTGCTGGCGGCCACCGAAAACCTGAGCTTGCCGGCGCCGCTGCTGGACGTCCCGCCGACGGCGCGGACCCCCTGGACGGCGTTCGTGGCGGCTCAGCCCGCCGGAACGGTGGTGGCGCACGTGCCGTTTCCGAGCGGAGGCGACGTCGAGGACCTGGCGCCCGAGGCCTGGCGCATGTTCGCCCAGATCGATCACGGCCGCCCGCTGGTGAATGGCTACGCGTCGTACTTTCCGCCGCTCCACCGCGAGCTGATGTTCGCGATGGCGCGGGCATTCCCCGCGCCGATTCTCGCTTGCGCGCTTCACCGCGCCTTCGGGGCCGGGCTGCTGGTCGTCGAGCAACCCTGGCTCGCGGCGCACCGCGCCGCCTTCGAGGACGTGAGGCCGCTCCTCACGCCCGCCTACGCCGGCGACCAGGTCGCCATCTTCCGGTTCACGCCGACCCCGCAGTCCTGTCCGCCCATGCGCGCCGAGGTCGGCGGCGGTGGCTGACGGCGGGACGACCGGCGCCGCGCGTCCCGCCCCCTGACCAGCCGGCGAAGAACCGATCTTTCCGCCGAAACGCGCGGAACAAAGGCGCCACGGCGCGTTCTTCCGTCGGCAGCCACAGCTGCGTGCCGACGGAGACGACGACCATGACCGGACCTCGCTTGCTTGTTGCTGCCCTGCTGGTCGAGGTGGCGTTCGCCGGCTACGGGTGCGGATCCGCGTCGCTCCACGAATCGGAGGACGGAGGGACGTCGGACGCAGGGGCGGCAGGGAAGGCCACGGGCGGGCATGGTGGCGGGGCCGCCGGGTCCGGGACGGGCGGCGCGGCGGCGACGCCGGCGGCGGGCGCGGGTGGCCGCGGGCAAGGGGGCGCCGGCGGTCAGGGCGGCGTGGCCGGTTCGGGGGGA
>CAZPUH010000797.1:0-8538 GCA_964589215.1 uncultured Myxococcales bacterium
ACAACTCGAGGCGGCCATCCGCGCTTACGTCGACATCAACAACGAAAAGCCGCGCCCCTTCGTCTGGACGAAGACCGCCGACGAGATCCTCGACAGCATTAAGCGATACTGTCTACTAACTTCTGAGACAGGACACTAGCGCCAATGCCGTTCGGTTAAGCGCCAGGACGCAAGGAACGCCATCCGAACCATTTAGAATTCCTGATCCTGGCGGTTCCGAAGTCCTGGCGTGGCTCTTAACCGAACGGCATTGGCTCTAGCGCCGGCGCTCAGGCCGCTGCGGCTTTGGCGAGGGCGGTGCCCAGCTTTTCGCGCAGCACGAAGTAGTCCTCGCTGATGGCGAAGCGCAGCAGCTCGCGCAGCGGCTCGTTGGTCGTGGCCAGCTGCCGGATGGTCTCGGGCGTGGCCGCCTCGTCGGCCGACCGGCCGCCCTCGTCGCGGATGACGATCTGGGCCGCCGTCGACAGGTCGCCGCAGAGGACCAGTCCGGTGCGGTTTCCGATCTGGTGCACGACCGTCCGCCAGCGGAGCGAGCTCCACGACGTGTTCCCCAGCTTCTGGAACAGCTCGACCAGCTGCTTCGAGACCTTGTAGGGGACGTTCTTCTTCAGCTTCGCCGCCTGCTCGGCGGCGGCGTCTCCGACAGCCGTGCGCCGCTTGGCGTGACGCGGGTGGAAGGCGCGCAGCACGCTGGCAAACAGCGCCGTGAACTGCTTCGGGCGCACGCCCGCGGCCAGGATGTACTCGGGGCGGGTCAGTTCCAGGCCGCGCGCGATCAGGAAGCGGACCTCCGCCGCCGCGGCTCCCTCGGCCAGCGACGGCGCGACGATCAGCGCCGGCGGGGCCTGCACGGCGATCGTGAGCTCCTCGGTCGCGCCCTCGGCGCGCACGTAGAGCGCCGTCTTCTTGTTGCCCAGCGCCTTGGACACCTGCCCGTAGATGCGCCCCAGGTCCATCTCCGCCATGGGCGACACCTTGTCGCGCGACGAGACGCCGAAGTCCTCCAGGCGCTGCCCGACCAGCCCCGGAGCGCCCGCCCACAGGCAGGAGAAGATCTCCGACATGACCGTGGCTTCGCCCAAGGACAGGTGCTCGCTGCGGTCCCGGTCGTCGATGATGCCGGCATACGGATCGTCCGGCTTCAGCTCGGGAAGGCGGTTGTCCTCCAGGAACGTCCGCTCGGCCGGCGTCGCCGTGCCCAGCAACGCCAGCAGCTCGTAGCAGCAGCGCGTGCGATCCACCTGGCCGCGCCGCAGGTACAGCGATCCGAGCGCGCGCAGCGACGACGATCGCGTGATGTCCGCGTTCAGCAGCTGGCGGTGGTTCTCGAGCGCCGCCTCCTCGTATTCGGGCGACTCGCCGTAAAGGACGGCCAGCGCCTCGCGCGCGGGCAGCTGTTCGGGGGTCAGCGCGACGACCTGCTCGTAAGCGGTGATGGCCGCCTTGGGATCCTTCGGCTCCAGCAGCTCCGCGTGTTGCTGCCACAGCGTCGCGCGCCGCGCCCGCGCGGCCGGCTGGTCGCCAGGGGGCGGCAGCTCGGCCAGCGCGCGCGACAGCCGCGCGTCCAGGTCGAACCCGCGCGGCAGCCGATCCGCCAGCTCGCACAGCGTCGCCAGGGCCCCCTCGTCGTTCGGGTTCTCGCGCAGCGACTGGTCCAGCAGGGCCGCGGCGTCGGGGACGTTCCCCTGTTCGGCCAGCAGCACGGCGGCGTCGCGCCGCCGCTCGGCGCGCTCCTGCGGGTCCTTGACCAGCTCGATCAGGGTGGCCGACGTCTCGGCCGCCCCCTCGACGTCGCCGCGCGACCGCTGCAGCTTGAGCGTCTTCTCGAGCAGGCCGACCTGCTCCTCGGACGGCCCGCCGAACGCCTTGCGCGCCTCGTGGTACGCCCACAGCGCCTGCTCCTCGTCGTCGACCTCGAGGTAGAGGTCGCCGAGCTGCTCCAGCGTCTGGGCGCGCTCGGCGCGGTCGGACGACTCCTCGGAGAGCCGCTTCAAGTAGCTGGCGGCCTTCTCGCGCTCGCCGCGCTCCAGCGCCAGGTCGGCCAGCGCGCGCAGCGACGGCCGGTGCCCGGCCCGCAGATTCAGCGCCGCCTCGTACAGCTCGATCGCGCGCTCGGGGCGCCGCATCTTGATCTCGGCCTGCGCGGCGTGCCCCAGCGCATCGGCGACTTCGTCCGGGTAGAGGGCGGCGTCCGGGTGCTCGGCGAGGCTGCCGAGGTGCAGGGCCGCCTCACGCCACTTGCCTGCCCGGAAGCGGTTCTCGCCCAGCGACAGCTTCGTCAGCAGCTGTCCGGGCCCCATCTTGTCGGCCTCCAGCAGCTGCCGGTAAGCCTCCTCCAGCTTGCCGGTCTTCTCGTGAACCTCGGCGAGCCGCTGGAACAGGCGGGCCGCCTGCTGGGGCTGGTGGCGCAGGCGCCGCACGGCCTCGCTGAGCCGCTTCTCGGCCTGCTCCCACTGCCCTTCCTTGTAGTAGATGTCCGCGATCTCCAGGATCGCCGGCAGGTGGTCGGGCACCAGCGACAGCGCCTCGTCCAGGTAGCGCTGCGCCTCGGCGGCGTCGCTGAATCCTTCCCACGCCACGCGGGCCAGGTCGCTCAGGACCGTCGCGCGCGCCGTCGGATCGTCCGTGATCTCCAGCTGCCGCGCCAGAACCTTGCGCGCCTCGTCCCAGCTGGACTCGGCGGCCAGCAGCGCGGCCAGCGCCTGCAGCGCCTCGGGGTTGGCCGGCGCCTCGCGCAGGGCCGCCTCGAAGCAAGCGCGCGCCTGTTCGGGCTGCGCCAGCTGCTCGCGGTACACGCGCCCCGCGTCCAGCAGGGCCTCGACGGCCTCGGGCTTGCCGGACAGCGCCTTGGCCTCGCGGACGCGCGCCGCCGAGTACCCGGCGAAGTCGTTCGCCTTGAGGTGCAGGCGCGCCAGCGCCGCCAGCGCCGCCGGGTTGTCGGGCGAAGCCTGCAGCGCCGCCTCGACCTCCTTGCGCGCGGCGACTGGATCGTTGAGGTCGTCGAGCTTCAGCAGGCTCAGCTCGAGGTTCAGCTCCGCGATGCGGTTCGCGTGGGCGGCCTCTCCGCCGGGATCCGCGCTGGGCCGGCTCTTCTCGAGATCGATCCGCTGCTGCAGCACGCGGGCCGCTTCGTGCGCCAGCCCGGCCCGCCGCAGGTTGCGCAGCATGACGGCCAGCAGATCGTCGTCGGCGATGGCCTCGGCGCCCAGATCGCGCAGCGCCGCCGCCGCAGCCTCGGGGTTGTTCAGCCGATCCTGCAGGATGCGCGCCCGCCGGCGCACGATCTCCAGCCGCGCCTCGCCGGTCGCCAGGGCGGCGCGCTTCTTCAGGACCTCCTGCAGGTCGTCGTAGCGGCCCGTCGACTCGTGCAGCCGATCCAGCGCCTCCAGCGCCTGCGCGTCGTCGGGGATCTCCGCCAGCACCGCCTCGTAGGCGTCGATGGCGCGGTCGGGCAGGGTGAGCTCCCGTTCATAGACGCCGGCCACCTCGATGCGCAGGGCCCGCGCCTTCTGGCGGTCGCCCACCAGCTCGGCCTGCGCCTGCAAGATGTCGACGACCTTGGCCCACAGGCCGACGCGCGAGTACAGGCGGGTCAGCGCCTCCTGCGCGGCCAGCGTCTCGGCCGTCGCGGGCGCTTCGGCGGTCCCGCGTTCTTCCTCGGAAGACTCGCGCAGCAGCCGCTCCAGCGTGTCGATCGCCTCGTAGGGGCGCTCGAGCCGTTCTTCGTACAGCGCCGCCAGCTCGCGCAGGCGGGCCCGCCGCTCGGGACCGTTCGGCAGCGACTCGGTGGGGGCGCCGGTACGTTGCTCGAGGATGTTCGCCAGATCCTCCCAGCGCTCTTGCGACCGGCAGATCTCCTCGACCCGGTTGATCGCGATCGGATCGTCCGAGCGGATGCGGAGGATGGCGCGATAAAGCTCTTCAGCCTGATCGATCTGCCCCAGCCGCTCGCGAACGCGCGCGGCGTCGTGGTGCAGCGTCACCGCCGTTTCGATGGCGCCGAACTCGTCGATGGCCCCCAGATAGATGTTCGCCAGTCGGTCCCAGCGCTCGTACTGCTCGGCGATCCGCTCCAGCTCGGCGCGCACGTCGTCGTCGGTGATGTCCAGGCGGAACGCGCGTTCCAGCGCGTCCAGCGCGCGCTCGATGTCGTGCTGCCCCCGCTCCCAGACCTCGGCGATCTTGCGAAGGTAGACCCACCGATCGTCCGCGTCCTCCGCTGGAAGCGACTCGTAGGCGGCGGCCAGCTCTTCCCAGGGCGTCGCGAACGGCACGTCCTCGTGAGTTCCGTGCGGCGTGGCCGGCGGGCGCGCCGCCGCCTCGACGGCCTCCTCCTCGACGAGCTCGTCCTCCTCGATGACCTCGATGGCGTCGTCGTCCTCGATCGCCACCGCCCCGCTGTCCCCGACCCCCGCCTCCGCGACGACCGGCGCCGGCGTGCTCTCGCCACCACTCTCCTCGCTCTCGGCGGCAACCTCCGCCGCCGCTTCACTCGCGACGACCCGCGCGGCCTCGTCATCGACATCGACATCGACCGAAACGACATCCAACCCCCCATCCCCGTCCCCGTCCCCGTCCTCGTCCTCGTCCTCGATCGCCTCGTCGCTCCGCGCCCCGGCAGCCAGCCCGTCTTCGTTCGGGGCCGCCGCCGCCTCGACCGCCGCCTCTCCCTGCGCCGCCGCGTCGTCGTCCGCCGCCGCTTCGGGCGCGGGCTCCTCGACAGCCGCGCCGGCCGCCGGCCCGTGATCGTACGTCCCGATCTCGGCCGCCAGACGCCACAGGTGTCCGACCACCTCCTCGTCGTCGGGCGCCAGCCGGAAGGCGTTCAGGTAGGCGCGGAAGGCGCGAATCAGATCTTTGACCTCGGTCTCGACGAGGTGCGCGGCGTTGCGCGCGATGGCCAGCTTCTCGGGCAGCTCCTCGGCCAGCGCGAACAGCTGCCCCTGCACCCGGATCGCCTCTTCCCAGCGACCCGTGACCCGCGAGAGCCGCAGGATCTCCTCGTGCGTGCGCGGGTTGCGCGGCTCGATGGCGAAGCTTCGCAGAGTCTCGTCGAGCGCCGCCGACGGGTCGTTCATCCGCTTCTCGCGGACCTCGGCGCGCAGGCGCAGCAGCTCGACGCGCTCTTCGGTCTCGGTGCGGGCCCGCGCGACCTGCGCGTAGACGTCCAGCAGGCTCTTCCAGTCCCCCGTTCGCTCCGCGAGCCGCTCGAGGTTGTGCAGCAGCTCGTCGCCCGCCGGGTCGGAGGGCAGGGCGTCGACCAGCGTGCGGAACGCCCGCGCCGGATCGTCCAGCTTCTCTTCGCAGATGAGCGCGATCTTCAGCGACGCCGCCAGCTGCTCGATCGGCTCGCCGGCCCGCTCGCGCGCTCCCTCGTAAATTTGAATCAGCTCTTCGTAGAGGCCATGCCGGTCGGCGGCGCCGTCGACGACCTGCAGGTTCTCGGCCGTCGGATTCTCGAGGTATGCCCGCCGGAACCACTCGAACCCGCGCGCCGGGTCGTCCAGGTGCTTCTCGTAGATCTCGCCAATCTGCAGCAGCAGCTTGCGCCGCTCTTCCAGATCTTCCGTCGCCTCCAGCAGCTTCTCGTCCGCGTAGGCGAGGCGCTGGTAGTTGCCGGTCGTCCCGTAGAGGCCGGCCACCGCTTCCAGGGCGTCCCGGTGATCCGGATCGATCTCCAGCACCCGCTCGTAGATCGAGATCGCCTTCTTGTCGTCCTGCAGGCGATCCCGGATCAGCGTCGCCAGCTGCATCGACCACCGGACCCGCTCGGCGCGGTCCTCGGTCAGGAACAGCTGCCGCTCGGCGATCTTGACGACGCGCGCCCAATCCTCGGCGCGCTCGTAGTAGGCGCGCAGCCGGGCGTGGGCCTCGACGTTGCGCGGGTCCACCTCGGCGATGAGCCGCTCCAGCGTGTCCGTCGCGGCGTTGATGTCGTTCAGCTTCTCGTCGAAGATCTGCGCCCGCTGCAGCGTCAGCTCGACGGCGCGGTCCGGCTCGGCCGCCAGCGGCGCCTGCCGCTCGAGGATCCGGACCAGCATCGGCCAGTCCTCCTCGGCCGTGTAGAGCCGGGCCAGCGCTTCCAGCGCCTCGGCGTCCGTCGGCAACAGATCCGACAGCTGCTCCCAAGCCTTGCGCGCCCGCGCGCGGTCGCCCAGCGTCCCCTCGACCAGCCGCGCCAGCTGTCGCAGGAACTCCGACTGCTCGGCGGCGTCGGCGATGACCCGCTCGACCTCCATGTCCAGCACGCGGGCCAGGTCCTCGTGGCGTCCGAGCGACTCGTAGATCTGCCGCAGCCCGGCCAGCGCCTTGGCGTCGTCGGGATCCAGCCGCGCGACCTCTTCCAGCCGGGCCGCGGCGCCCGTGGGATCCTGCAGCTTGCTGTAGAGGATTTCCGCGATGCGCCGGTAAAGCTGCAGCTTCTCGTCGGAGTTGGCGGCGTGCTTGGCGTGCATCTCCAGCACGTGCACGAGGTCGGCCGGCTGGCCGGCCCGGTCCAGGATCCGTTCCAGCCGCACCAGCGTGTCCCGGTCGCCGGGGACCGCCTGCAGGATCTCGTTCGCGGCCCACTGCCCCTGAACGAGGTCGCCGGTCCGCTCGTCGTAGATGACCAGCACGCGCCGCAGTAGCCCGACGCGCTCTTGCTTCGCCGTCGTGAGGCCGATCTGCTCGCGCAGCGCGGCGGCCAGGCCCTTCCAGTCCCCCTCGCGCTCGTAAATCTCGACCAGGGCGCGCATCGACACCGCGTCCAGCGGGTCGGCGCGCAGCACCTCTCGGTAGATCTCGATGGCGCGCTTCGGGTTCGCCAGCTTCTCGCGGTGCAGCTGCGCGACCCGGCGCAGGACGTCGATGCGGGCGGTGGCGTCCGTCTGCGCAGCCGCCTCTCGCTCGAGCAGCGCCGCCAGGCGGTCCCAGCTTTTCGCCTTCAGCAGGATGCGCCGCTGCGCCTCGCGGGCCCGCCCATGGTTGGGGGCCAGCTCCTCGGCGCGCATCCAGGCGGCCAGCGCGCGCTCGGGATCGCCCAGCTGCTTCTCGGCGACGGCGGCGATCTCCTCCAGGCGCGGCAACAGCTCCTCGACGGTGCTGCCGGACACCCGGGCCCGCTCGTACGAGAACTCCAGCAGGTCGGCCAGCGCCGCCCAGTCGCCCTTCTCGCGGAAATGCTCGGCGTAGGCGGCCAGCGCGACCTGGTTCTCGGGCTCGATCTCCAGCACGGCGTGCAGGTAGACGGCCGCCTGATCGCCGTCGCCCAGCCGATCGCGGTACAGCGCGGCCAGCTCCAGCATGATCCGGGCGCGCGCCGTCGGGTCGGCGATCGCGCCCAGCTGCCGCTCGCGCAGCTCGGCGAGCTTGGCGTAGTCGTGGCCTGCGACGTAGAGCTCGGCCAGCTTCTCGGCGGCCGGCCCGCCCGGCGGCTCCAGCAGGGAGATCTCGTTGTAGATCCGCTGGGCCTCGACGCGGTCACCGAGCTCGCCCTCGGCCAGCTGTGCGCGCTTGTAGAGGAAGTCGATGCGCTCGGCCTCGCTGGTCGCCGCCGAGATTCGCTCGCGATAATAGCGATCCAGCTCCTGGAAGCGGCGCGCGTCGTAGTAGACCCGCTCCAGCAGCTCGGAGGATTCGTTGTGGCCGGGCAGCACGTGCAGCGCCTTGCGCAGCGAGGCGATGGCGTTGTCGGTATCGCCCGCCTCCTGGCGGCGCCGGCCGACCTGGTAATAGATGGTGGCGGCGCGCTCGACCCCGTCCGCCCCGATCCAGTTCGGGTTGGCGTAGACGGCCGCCAGCAGCTCCAGCGCCTTCTCGTCGCGCGGCCGGATGCGAACGGCCTCGGACAGACGCTGGGCGGCCGCGTCCAGCTCTTCCAGCTTCTCGCCCAGGACGCGCCCCAGGCCCAGCAGCAGGTCGGCCCGCCGCCGCGCGTCCGAGGTGCCTTCCAGCTCCAGCTCGTAGAGGCGCACGACCGAGCGCCAGTCGCCCAGCGCCCGGTAGATCTTGCGGGCGGACTCGATGGACTTGAGGTGCTCGGCGCCCAGCTTGCCGGCGCGCTGCGGATTGCGGACCGCCCGTTCGAGCTTGGCGAAGTGGTTCAAGAAGAGCTGGCCCATCTCGGCTTCCAGCTCGGCGAGCCGGGCGGGGTCGCGCGTGCGGGCGACGGCCGCGGCCTCCATCTCCAGCATCGTCATGTAGTCGGCCGTGCGGCCCTGTTCGCGATAGATGTCCTTCAGCCGGGCGGCCGCCCGGATGTGGCCCGGATCACGGTCGACGGCGTTGACCAGGTCCGCCTCGGCCCCCTCCGGATCGCCCAGCTGGTCCAGGCGGAGCTCCGCCGCGAGATAGAAGAGCTCGCCGGCCTTGGCGTTGTCCTCGATGGCCTGGGCGCGCGTCTCGTACAGGGTCACCAGGCGGTCGTGCTTCTGCGCCTGACGGTACGTCTTACGCAGGGCGACGAACGCCTCCGTATCGGCGGGATTCCTTTGAAGGGCGGCTTCGTATTCCCGGACGGTGGGCATGCGCGGGACCCCAAAACGGCGAAGCGAGGCA
>CAZPUH010000798.1:0-10340 GCA_964589215.1 uncultured Myxococcales bacterium
GCCGTGCAGGCGGACTTCGCCGTGCCGATCACGACGACGCGCCTGTCGGTCACGCCGATCGCGCTGGTGACCGAGCCGACGCGCGCGCCGCGGGTCGTCGACGCCGCGCGCGCGATGGACCGCGCCGCCGGCGAGCTGGGCGTCGACTACATCGGCGGCTTCTCGGCGCTGGTCGAGAAGGGGATGACGCCGGGCGACCGCGCGCTGATCGATTCGATCGCCGAGGCGCTGGGCTCGACGACGCGCGTCTGCTCGTCGGTGAACGTCGCCAGCACGCGCGCCGGCATCAACGCCGACGCGGTGCTGGAGATGGGGCGCGTCGTCAAGGCGACCGCCCAGGCCACGGCGGCCGGCGGCGGGATCGGCTGCGCGCGCCTGGTGACGTTCGCGAACATCCCCGACGACAACCCGTTCGTGGCCGGCGCGCTGCACGGGGTCAGCGAAGGCGAGTGCGTCGTCAACGTCGGCTGCTCGGGCCCGGGCGTGGTCCTGTCGGCGTTGAAGCGGCTGCGCGCCTCGGGCGTGCCCTACGATCTTTCGACGGTCGCCGAGACCATCAAGCGCATGGCGTTCAAGGTCACGCGCGCCGGGGAGCTGGTCGGGCGCGAGGTCGCGCGCCGCATGGGCGGCCCGGTCCGCTTCGGCGTCGTCGATCTGTCGCTGGCGCCCACGCCGGCCGTCGGCGATTCGGTGGCGGAGATCCTGGAAGAGATGGGCGTCGACAAGGCGGGCGCGCCCGGGTCGGTGGCGGCGCTGGCCCTGCTGACCGACGCCGTGAAGAAGGGGGGCGTGATGGCGTCGTCGTCGGTGGGCGGCCTGTCGGGCGCTTTCATCCCGGTCAGCGAGGACGCCGCCATGGTGGCCGCGGCCCGCGCGGGCGCGCTGACGCTGTCGGCGCTGGAGGCCATGAGCGCGGTCTGCTCGGTGGGCCTCGACATGGTGGCCGTCCCCGGTGACACGTCCGCCGAGACGCTGGCCGCCATCATCGCCGACGAGATCGCGATCGGCGTCTTCAGCAACAAGACGACCGGCGTCCGCATCATCCCCGTCCCCGGCAAGAAGGCGGGCGAGTCGGTCGTCTACGGCGGCCTGCTGGGCGAGGCCTATGTCCAGCCCGTCGGCGCGTTCGGGGCCGATCGGTTCGTGCGCCTCGGGGGACGCATCCCCGCCCCGATCCAGGCGCTGCGCAATTGAGATCCGCCGGGTTCATTCCGCTGCTGCTCGCGGGCGCCGTCGCCGCCACCCCGGCGCGCGCCGATCAGGCGCCGGCGGCCCCGAAACCGGCGGGCTCGGTGCCGGCGCCGGGCGCGGACGCGAAGGCCGTGCCGGTCACCGTCGGCGGCTGGCGCTTCTTCTCGGGGCCGCCGCCCGCGGGCTGGGCCAATCCCGCGTTCGACGACAAGAGCTGGGGCGGACCGGCGGCCGGGCCCTTCGTCCCCGACCGTGCGGGTCTGTCCGACGGCGCCACGCCGACGATCCGCTACTCGATGACGCGCGGGCAGCCGCTTCTGCTGCGCGGGCACGTCATGGCCGCCGATCCGTCCCGCGTGCGCGTCCTCGACCTGCGCGTCGCGTACGGGGACGGCTTCATCGCCTACCTCGACGGGCGCGAGGTGGCGCGGCGCGGGATGGCCCCGTCGGGGACGGCGGCCGTCTTTCCCCACGGGCCCGAGGTCGAACGCGTCTCCGTCGAGGTCCCTCCGGGCGGCCTGCCCGCCGCGGGCAGCACCGTCGGGCTGGCGATCTTCGCAGCCCCGATGCGCAACATGGTGGTGCCGCTGGTCCCCGCGGCCGCCGTCGAGATCGGGGCGGCCTCGGGCGTCCGGATCGTCCGCGGCCCCTATCTGAACGCGCGCGCCGACGACGCCGAAGGCGCCGGGATCACGATCCGCTGGCAAACCGATCGCCCCGCCTCCGGTAAGGTGACGGTCGCGCGCGCCGACGGCGTGGGGGCGCCCCGGGTGCTCGACGTGCCCCGCCCCGCGCTGGCCGGAACCGTCACGGTGGGCGGCCTCCACCACGGGCGGGCCTACACGTATCGGGTCGACCTGGACGCGGGCGACGGTGACAGGGCCGCCGCCGGGCCGTTCGAGTTCCAGACCATGCCCGCCGCGCCCGCCACGGTGCGCTTCGCGGTCTACGGGGACATGCGGTACCCGGGCCACGCGGCCCACCGCATGGTCGTCGAGGGACTGGTCCGCGAGGCGCCGCCGATGGTGTTCAACACGGGCGACCTGACCGACCTCGGCAGCGAAGAGTCGAACTGGCAGAAGTACTTCGAGATCACGGCGCCGCTGGGCGCCATCACGCCCGTCGTGCCGGCCCTGGGCAACCACGACGGCGAGCGCCGCGGGCTGGGCGCGGCGATCGCCTGGGAGCTCTTCGGCATTCCCGCCCGCAACGGCGCCACGCCGCCGCCCGGCTGGACCTCGCTGGACTACGGCGGCGTCCACTTCGTGATCCTCTCGACGAACGAGATGGGGAACATGGCCCAGCGCGACTGGCTGAAGGCCGACCTCGCGCGCGCGAGGGAGAATCACGCGCGCGCCATCTTCGCCTTCTGTCACGAAGGTCCGTGGTCCCACGGCATCCACGGCAACTCGGACCTGATGGGCCGCGTGTACGCCCCGCTGCTGGCGGCCGCCCACGCCGACGTGCTGTTCTCGGGGCACGACCACATCTACGAGCGCGGCGTGGGAAGCACGCCGTCCGGCAAGCTGAACTACGTGGTGACGGGCGGGGGCGGCGCGCCGCTGTACCCGACCTCTTGCCGGGCGGCGTCCGGGCCGCCGCTCGTCGACACGCGCGCGACGCGCCCTTGCCCGTCGAGCGTGCTGGCGCTGACCCAGACCTACCACTACATCATGGTCGAGGTCGCGAAGTCCGGCATCACGATGTGTCCGCGCCATCCGGACGGGACGCCGGTCGAACCCTGTATCCACCTCCCACCGCATTGATCGGGCGCGGGCCGCGCGGTTAGCATGGCGGCGTGGTTGCCCCTTCGTTCGTGGAGCCGCTGGCGCCCCAGACCCCCGAGGCGCCGTACGTCATCGCCTGGAACGACCTGGCGCTGGAGGTCGACCCCCGCACGGGCGGCCGGATCACCGCGCTGCGCCTGGCGGGGCGCAACCTGCTGACGGGCCCGAACGTCGACCCCGGTAACTTCGGTTCGACGTTCTGGACCAGCCCGCAGAGCGTCTGGGGATGGCCGCCCGTCCCCGAGATCGATCACGCGCCGTATCGGGCGTCGATCGTCGGGCGCTCGATCGTGATGCGCAGCGCGCACAGCGCGAGCCTGGGGGTCGAGGTCGAGAAGATCCTCTCCGCCGATCGGGCGCGCGGCGCCATCCTGTTCGAGTACCGCATCCACAACCTGGGTCAGGCGCCCATGCAGACGGCGCCCTGGCAGATCACGCGGGTCGCGCCAGGGGGGCTCACTTTCTACCCGTCGGGCGAAGGGCACTTCGCCCCCTCGAACCTCAGCGTGCGCGAGGAGGACGGCGTGACCTGGTTCGACTACGACAAGTCGAAGATCACCGGCGACCAGAAGCTGTTCGCGGACGGCCGCGAGGGCTGGCTGGCCCACGTCGACCGGGACGCCCTGCTGATCAAGACGTTTCCGGTGGCGCCGCGCGCGGTCCACGCGCCAGGCGAGGCGCAGATCGAGATCTACGCGAACCCGGCCCACACCTACATCGAGGTCGAGGTGCAGGGCGCGTACGAGACCATCCCGCCAGGGGGCGCGCTGGTCTGGCCGGTGGTCTGGCTGGTGCGGCACCTGCCCGCCGACCTGCTCCCGGCGCGCGCCGGCAGCGCGCCGTTGCTGGCCCACGTGCGCGCGCTGGTCGCCGCCGACACGGCGGCGGCGCTGGCCGTCTGACGTGGCGACGGCTGACATGGCGTTCGCGCGCCGGTTCACGGCCCGGCTCCCGTTCGGGACCTGCGTCGGGGTGGCGCTGCCGCCGTCGGCGCCGCCCGAGGCCGAGTGGCCGGCGGCGCTGCACCCCGAAGAGCGGGCCTTCGCGCGTGGTCTGCCTGACGAACGCCGGGCGTCCTGGCTCGGCGGGCGCGCGGCGTTGCGGGCCGCGCTGGAGGCGGCGGCGTTGCCCGCGAGCGCGCCCATCCTGGCGACGGCGCAGGGGGCGCCCCGCCTGCCGCCCGGATCGCTGGGGTCGATCAGCCACAAGACCGGCCTGGCCGTGGCGCTCGCCGCCGCGGGCGCTCCGGCGGTCACGCTGGGCGTCGACCTCGAGCTGCTGCGGCCGCTGCGCGCCGATCTGTCCGGGCGCATCCTGACGGACGCCGAGCGCGCCGCTTTGCCGCCGCCCGGGCCCGCCCGCGACGCCCACCTGCTGCGCGTCTTCAGCGCGAAGGAGGCGATCTTCAAGGCGCTGAGCCCGCGCGTCGGTCGCTTCATCGGCTTCCAGGAGGCGGAGATCCGCTTTCCGGCGGACGGCGCGCTCACCGCGCGGCTGCAGCTGGCGGGCGGCGAAGGGCCGTTCGCCCTCGAGCTGTGCGAGCTACCCGACGACGCGGGCAGCGGACGGATCGTCGTCGCCGCGCGCGCGACGCTGCTGGCGGCTCAGAGCGGATAGTAGCTCGTGCAGGTGCCGCCGCCGGCGTCGGTCTGCGTGCAGACGCTTCCCGACGGGGGGAGGCAGGCGATCGCGGGGCAGGCGACCGCCGCTTTGCCGCACCCCGCCTGTTGCCAGAGTTGCCGGATCTGGTCGAGGTCCGTGCTGTCGTTCACGTAGGTCGTGCATCCGCCCGAGCAAACGGACAGCGACGGCGCGACCGCGTGAGCGCACTGGTTGCTCCCGTTCACCGTGCAGCTCCTCGCGCCGTTCAGCAGGAGCTCGTACTTCGAGGCGTAGCCGGCGCAGGTGTCGTACGGCGCGCCGCCGTCGACCGCGGAGCCGCCCGCGCCCGAGGCGCCGCGCCCCCCGGTCCCGCCGGTGCCCGAGCCCGCGTACGAGCAGACGCCCCGGCCGTCCGCGCCTGCGATGCAGACGTCCGAGATGGCCGACGGGCACGCGCCGATCGGCGCGCACGGAGGCGCCGGCACGGGCCGGTCGCAGTTGGCCGCGACCCACATCTTCTCGATCACGTTCAGCTTCGAGGCGTCCGTCACGAACGCCACGCATCCGGCGCCGCACGGCGAGAGGCTGTCGCGCGCGGCCTGCATGCACTGTCCGGTCGCGGTGGCCGTGCAGGCGCGCGCCGCCGACATGGCCGCGTCGTACTCGGCCGACAGGCCCGCGCAGACCGTCGCGTCGTAGCCGGTGCTCCCTCCGGTGCTCGCCCCGACCTTGCCCCCGGTGCCCGTTCCGACTTGCCCGCCCGAGCCGGTGGTGTCGGCGCCGGCGCCCCCAGCCCCGGTCAGGTTGCCGGACAGCGACTGGCTGCAGGCGCCCAGAGACGCGGCCAACCCGATCGCGAGCCATAGGTGCGTGCGCATGCGCGCGATCGAAGCAAGGGACGGACCAGGAGGCAAGTCCGCGAAACGCGCGGCACGCCGCGCCGCGGCTCTCAGAAACCTGAGGGGCGGCCGCGGTCAGGCGCGCTTGCGCTCGCGCATCGCGCGGAACTCCTCGAAGCTCGCGCAGCGCAGGAAGCGGTTGGTCAGCAGCTCGTGGGCGATGGTCGACGTGGGGGTCTCGCCGTAGTCGTGGCCCGGGTACACCCGCGTCTCCTCGGGCAGGCGGGCCAGCCGCTGCAGGCTGCTCCACATCTGCGCCGTGTCGCCCCCCGTGAAGTCCGTGCGGCCGCAGCCCCCGACGAACAGCACGTCGCCGGTCACCACGTAGCCGTCGGCCAGGTAGCAGGTGCCGCCGACCGTGTGCCCGGGCGTCAGCAGCGCGCGCACGCCGCGCCGCCCGATCGCGATGTCCCGGCCGTCGGTCGCGTCGACCAGCGTGCGGCCGGGCGCGCGCACGGCCGCCGCCTCACGGGGGTTCACCACCACCGCGGCGCCGGTCTTGTCGCACAGCTCGGCGACCCCGTCGATGTGGTCGTGGTGCGTGTGCGTGATCAGCGCGAGCTTCACGTTCAAGTTCTGGCGCAGCGCTTCGTGTAGCAGCCGGTCCACCTCGAACGCGGGATCGACGATGGCCGCTTCGCGCGTCTCGGGGCAGAAGAGGATCTCGCAAAAGTTCTGCAGCAGCCCCACCTCCATCTGGATCACCTCGGGCGCGGGCGGCAGGCCAGCGGCGTCGTCCTGCGCAACGGGATCGCTCATGGGGTCACTTGCCTTTCCCGTCGCTGCGGACGGTGATGGACGCCGACCCGACGTTGTCGGCGCCGTCCCAGGCGCGCACCGTCACCGCGTGCGGTCCGGCGGACAGGGCCGGCAGCCGCAGCGTGAACGCCTCGACCAGGTCGTCGCAGATGCCGTCGGCCGGCGACAGCAGCTGCCACTCGCCGCCGTCGACCGCGTACTCCAGCGACGCGAGCGGGCTCTGGTCGTCGCGCGCGCGCCCCGACACGAACGGGTACTTGGCCGTCAGCCCCACGACCTCGGGCTTGCGGTTGTCGACCAGGATCGGCGCGGACTCGAGGCTGTCGGTCAGGACGCGGTCGCGCGGCTCCGCGCGCTCGTCGCTGGCGGTCACGCGGACGACGTAGTTGCCGTCGGGCAGCCCGTCGGTGTTCCAGTCGAAGTCGGTGCGGGTCAACGGGTCGGGACCGCCCAGCGGCCGCCAGACGGCCTCGTTCTGTTCCCGGAACGCTAGCCGGTAGTCCAGCTCGTCCCCGTCGGGGTTCTCGACCTTCCAGCGAAGCTTGATCGTCGAGCTGTGGGACCGCGCCGGCGTCGAGGCGGCCGCCGTCGTCGTCGACAGCGATCCCAGCGCCGTGGTTCCCAGGCCGGCCGCGGGCGCGCCGGAGTCGCCGGCCGCGACTTCCAGGACGCGCGGCCGCTGGTTCTGCGGCAGGTACGCCAGCGTGACCTGCCCCAGCTTCCCGTCGGGCGCGTCGAACGTGACCCGGTACTGGACGTAGCGCGCCGCCGGGCTGGCTACGCCCCCGGCGCCGCCGTCGCCGGTCGCGTGGCCGTGATCCAGCCCCGCGAACCCGGACCAGGTCACGTCGGGACGGGCCGTGTTCCCCGAGCGGGTCTCGACGTGCAGCCCGTGCGAGCCCGTCCAGCGCAGCAGGCCCCAGCGCGCGCGCGCGTCGGCGTCCAGCACGCGCGAGAGATACGTCGCCTGCTGCGCGGCGACCGGCGCGACGCGATACACGCCGCCCACGTCACCGGTGCCGACCAGGAACGTCTTGCCCGTGCGCAGCAGCGCCAGCACTTGCCGCTCGGGCAGATCGATGGCCAGCGCCGCGGTCCGGTCCGGGGCGACCCGGTAGACGCGCCCCTCGGTGCCGGTGCCGACGAACGCGCGCCCGTCGTCGTCGAAGGCCAGCGCGGTCAGATAGCCGTCGCCGATCGAGAACACCAGCTCGGTGCGCCCGTCGCGGCCGATGCGGACCAGCGCGCCCTTGCTCTTGCGCTGGCCGGGGCGCGGCAGGCTGCCCGCGGAGGCGGGCGACCCCGAGGGCGCGATCGTGATGCGCGTCCCGTGCGCGCCCTGCGGCTGCGTCGTCGCAGCGGGCGTCGCGACGCGCTCGAACTCGTTGACCGCCGCGTAGAGCGTGTCGCCCACCCGGGCCAGCGCGCGAACCTCCTCGGCGTCGAAGTCGGCGATCGCCTCGGCGTGGCCGTCCAGCCCGACGCGATAGAGGATCGCCTCCTCGGACGTGCCGGCGAAGAAGTGCGCGGCGTCGTCCTGCAGCAGCGAGACCACGTGGCGGTCGCCGGAGTCCCAGACCTCCTTGGCGCGCCCCGCGGCATCCACGGAGAAGATCTTCCCCGGCCCGCCCGTGCCCGCGTAAAGGACGCCCGTCTTGCGGTCGAGCGCCAGCGCCCAGACGTGGTCCGTCCCCAGCGCCGCCATGGGGCGCGCGTTCCCGTTCTTGGGATCGATCGAGAAGAGCCGGCCGCCCGGCGTCGTGCCGGCCACCAGCGTCCCGTCGGGGCGGGCCACCAGGGCGGTCACCCAGGCGGCGTCCAGCGTGGCCACGCGGCGGGCGCGCTTCTCCTGCCCGACGACGTCGACGGCGTAGATGCGCCCTTCGTCGCCCGTGCCGAAGTAGGCGGTCTTCCCGTCGGGCGAAAGCGTCGCGCACCAGACGAAGGCCGCGTCCAGCGCCACGGGGGTCCCCTTCATCCCGGGCACGACCGTGCCGTCCGGCAGGATCATGCTGGCGGTGGCTTCCCCTTCTTCGAAGTCTCGCGCCGTCGTCTGGCGGAAGGTCCTGGTGGGGGCGGCGCCGGCCTGCGCCGTCACGAGCAGCCCAAGCGCAATGGTCAGGATCGGTCGCGATCGCATCCGGGGCGCCTATTGTAAAGGACGTCCCGGTTCTTCGCCCTCCGGCGCCGGCTGAAAGCCCGGGGCCGGCGGGTTCAGCGGACGCGCTCGCCGAGGACGTCGCCTTTGATGGCGACCGTCAGCTCTTCCTTGCCGCTGACCAGCTGGCGGGCCGGGAAGATCGTGCGATCGGCGATGTGGTAGGCGTCGGCGCGGCGGGTCTGATTGCCCGGGCGCAGCGTGTCCAGCGCCGAGGCGGGCAGCCCCGAGATCAGCCGGCCCCGCAGCGAGGCGCCGTCATCCGGCGTCTGCAGGGTGACCACGATGGCGCTGGCCGAGTACGACTTGCGCAGGTTGTCGATGTAGACCGGCAGCGATTCGGCTTCCGGGACGTCCGGCTTCACGGCGGCGCCCGTCGACACCTCGATCTTGACCGTCTGGCCGGCGACCGAGCGCGGGATGATGACCGGCACCGTCTCGATGTACTCGGCGCCCGCGTAGGGGCGCATCGTCACGCGCAGGTCGACCGTGTCGCCGGCGTGGATGTCCTGCGCGGGCAGCGAGATGCCGACGATCTCGGCCACGTCCCGGCGGTACTCGACGCGGACGTCGACGTCCATGCGGTCCAGCACGACGGGCTCGAACGGGTTGAACAGCAGCTCGCCCATCGCGCGCAGCCCGCGCGACGACGCCAGCGCGTGGCTGGAGACGCCCTCCGGCGAGAAGATCTGGTCGCGCAGCTCCAGCGGCGCGAACCCCTTCACGCCGACCTTCGACGTGACCGTCACGATCATGTCGGTCACGTCGGGCTCGGCATCCGCGATCGCGTTGCCGACCACCATCGAGGCCAGCATCGGCGTCAGCCGGCGGTTGCGCGCGATCTCCGCGTGGAAGAGGCGCGGCTCGACGCCCGGGCCCGCGACGCGCACGTCGACGGGCAGCATGGTCGACCGCGCGTCGAGATCGCCCACGATGCAGGACGGACGATCCTGGATCAACGTGCCCACCTCGTTCAGCGGCGACGACATCTTGAACGAGTTCGACAGGCTGGGAAGGAAGGCGTGAATCTCCGCGTCCACCAGCGGCAGGTAGACCTCGCCGATCCCGAACAGCGGGTGCCCGAACGCCAGCACGTCGCCGCCGTTCAGGTAGGTGACGGTGCCGGTGGCCACCGTGCTCATGTCACCGCGCACCAGCTCGACGCCGATGGCGGAGCCCGCCTCGACGTGGCCCGCGGCCGGGGGACCGGGGCGGCGGCCGCCGCCCGCCTGCAGCGGCACCAGCCCCGTCGGGCGCAGCTCGTCGGCCAGCTCCGCGACCGTGCGCGGGGCGAACCCCGACACGGACAGCGGGACGGAGGCGCGCATCAACCGCGGCTCGCCCATCGCGGGTGCCGGGCCCATGGGGGGCAACCCCAGGCCGCGCGACAGGGCGTCGGGCGCGCCGAACGCGTCGTGCGCCGCCGACGTCCGCAGGTTGGCGGGCAGGCGTGGCGCGCCGTCGTCTCCGGCGGCGAAGTACTCGCGCGAGATGCGGCGCGGGCGCCGCCGCTCGGCCAGCATCGATTCGATCGGGGTCACGCCGCCCAGCGGCTCTTTCGCGAAGCTCCACGCGTAGGCGACGGCGCCCACCAGCTTGCCGTCGATGTAGACGGGGCTGCCGCTCATGCCGGCGACGATGCCGCTGAACTCGACGCGCGGGTCCTCGGCGCGAATCAGGATGACGTCCTGCTTGGGCAGGAAGTTCCGCATCACGGAGACGACGCGGACCTTGAACGGCTCCGGCTTCGTCCCCTGAAACACCGTCAGGGCCTGCCCCACCATGCCGGGGCGGACATCGGCCAGCGGCATGATGGCGGGCGGCGGACCCGAAGGAACGACGGCATGCAGCCTCACGCCTTGTCCCGCGTGAGCGGCGACCGGGAGAGCGAGGGCGGCAAGCGCCGAGAGCAGACCCAGGCAACTGCGACGCACGAGACTTTCA
>CAZPUH010000799.1:0-7056 GCA_964589215.1 uncultured Myxococcales bacterium
CGCAAGGAAGCCATGGGCAAGACCCCCGAGGTCGTGCACAACTTCCGCGCCACCGCCTCGTAGCCGCGCCATGGAGCGCCCCCGCATCCGGTTCGTGAAGCTGCGGCCGGGCGCGGCGGCGCCGCGCTACATGTCCGAGGGGGCGGCCGGGATGGACCTGGCCTCGGCGGCGCCGGAGCCGATCACGATCCCGCCGGGCGGCCGCGCGGCCGTCCCGACGGGGCTGGCCTTCGAGATCCCGGTGGGCTTCGAGGGGCAAGTCCGCGCGCGGTCCGGTCTGGCGCGCAAGTTCGGCATCGGCCTGCCCAACGCGCCCGGCACCATCGACGCGGACTACCGCGGCGAGGTCGCCGTGCTGCTGGTGAACTGGGGCAGCGAGCCGTTCGTCGTGAACCCGGGCGACCGTGTGGCGCAGCTGGTCATCGCCCCCGTCGCGATCGCCGAGCTGGAAGAGGCCGCCGAGCTGAGCGACACCGCCCGCGGCGCCGGCGGCTTCGGCCATACGGGCTGAGGTCCCTTCAAGCGCCAGGACCGCGCCTCCCCGGTTCTGCTCTTCTGATCCCGCGGCTTCCTGGCGCTCCTGGCGTCCTGGCGTTTCATAGTCCTTGTGCGGGGCGGCCGCGTGTGAATAAATATCCACATGTCGCAGAGCGCTCGCGTACGCGTAGGGATCGTCGGTGTGTCCGGCTATTCGGGGATGGAGCTCGCCCGCCTGGTGGCCAACCACCCCAGCTTCACGCTGGCCCTGGCGGTCAGCGACAAGTGGGCCGGGGACACCGTCGGTGATCGCCTGCCGCTCGTCGGGCCGACGGGGCAGGTGAAGATCCGGCCGCAGGCGGACGCTCCCGCGGCCTTCGGCGATCTGGACCTCGCGTTTCTCTGCACGCCCGCCGAGGCGTCGCTGGCCCTGGCCGGCCCCGCGCTGGACGCCGGCGCCCGCGTCGTCGATCTGTCGGGCGCGTTCCGGCTCGCGATGAATGAATATCCACGGTGGTACGGGTTCGTCCATCCCGACGCGGCGCTGCTGGATCGGGCCTGCTACGCGATTCCGGAGGCCTGCTCGTCGGGCGACCTGCGCAAGGCCCGGCTGGTCTCGAACCCCGGCTGCTACGCGACCGCCAGCACGCTGGCCACGCTGGCCCTGCTGCGCGGGGGCGTCATCGTGAAGGAGGGGATCGTCATCGACGCGAAGAGCGGCATGACGGGCGCCGGGCGCAAAGCGACCGAGGACATGTCGTTCACGGAGATCGACGGCGACTTCCGCGCCTACCGGATCCTGCGCCACCAGCACACGCCCGAGATCGAACGGGCGCTGGCGCTGGCGGGGCAGGGGGCGCTGCGGGTGACGTTCACGCCCTACTACCTGCCGATCCGGCGCGGCATCCTGACCACCGTCTACGGGCGGCTGGCGCCCGGCAAGACCGGCCAGGACGTGGCCGCCGCGATCGCGGCGTTCGCCGAGGGGCGTCCGTTCGTGCGGGCGGTGAAGCCCGAGGCGGTGCGGCTCTCCTCGGTCGTCGGCACGAACCGCGTGCTGATGGGCGGCGACGGCGATCCGGAGCGCGGCGTGGCGATCGCCTTTGCGGCGATCGACAACCTGGTCAAGGGGGCCGCCGGCCAGGCGGTCCAGAACGCGAACCTGATGTTCGGCCTGCCCGAGACGGCCGGCCTCGACGGCTTGGGAGGAACAGCACCATGAGCGGCACTGTCAGCGACTCGACCAGCACGGGCAGCAAGAGCTTTGCGCCCCCCCTCGGCTTTCGGTTCGGAGCCACCGCCGCCGGGGTGAAGGAGGCCGGAGGCGCCCGCAAGGACGTGGCGCTGATCGCGTCCGAGGTCCCGTGCGCCGCCGCCGGGGTCTTCACGGTCAACAAGCTCTGCGCGGCGCCCGTGCGTTACGGGGCCAGCCGCCTGCCGGCCGCCGACGTGCGGGCCATCGTCGCCAACAGCGGCAACGCCAACGCCCTGACCGGGCCCGTGGGCGCCGCCGACGAGCGCGCGGTGGCCGCCGCCGTCGCCCGCGCGCTGGGCGCCAGCCCCGAGCAGGTGCTGACCGCGTCCACGGGCGGCATCGGCATCCGGCTGCCCGTCGAGCGCATCACGGCCGCCGTGCCGGCGCTGGTGGCGGCGCTGGGCGACGACGTCGCGGGCGCCGCCGAGGCGATCCGGACCACGGACCTGCGCACGAAGATGGCCTTCCGCCACCTGGAGCTGGGCGGCAAGACCGTCCGCTTCGCGGCCATCGCCAAGGGGTCGGGGATGATCCACCCGCAGATGGCGACCATGCTCTGCTTCATCGCCACCGACGCCCGCGTCGCGCCGGAGGTGCTGCAGCGGGCGCTGGCGGCGGCCGCCGACGACACCTTCAACACCATCACCGTCGACGGAGACATGTCGACGAACGACACCGTGATCGCGCTGGCCAACGGCGCGTCCGGTGCCCCGGCCATCGCGGCTGGCACACCGGCCTTCACCGCGCTGCAGAGCACGCTGACCGAGCTCTGCGCCGAGCTGGCGCGCGCCATCGCGGCCGACGGCGAGGGGGCCACCAAGCTGCTGATCGTCGACGTGGCGGGCGCGCCCGACGCCGCGATGGCCCGGGATCTGGCCCGCGCCGTGGCCGGCGGGAGCCTGGTGAAGTCGGGGATCTTCGGGGGCGATCCGTCCTGGGGGCGGATCCTAGCGGCGCTGGGGGCACGCATCGGCGCGCGCGGCTTCGCCGTCGATCCGGCGGGCGTCGCGCTGGACATCCAGGGGGTGCGCGTCTACCAGAACGGCGGCCCGGTCGCGTTCGACAAGGACGCGCTGTCCCGCAAGATGCACCAGGCGGAGATCGCGGTGCGGCTGGATCTGGGCCTGGGCGCCGGGGCCGGGCGCGCGCTGGGCTGCGACCTGACCTTCGACTACGTGAAGATCAACGCCGAGTACTACAGCGGTCCGGGCGCCACCACCGCGCCCACCGACGGCGCGCGCCGCCCCGCGGGCTCGGTCAACCGCCCCGTGATCGTCGAGGCGCTCAGCTACATCCGCCGCTTCGCCGGCAAGCGCGCCGTCATCAAGTACGGCGGCGCCGCGATGATCGATCCGGCGCTGAAGCGGAGCTTCGCCGAGGAGATGGTGCTGCTGCAGTCGGCGGGCCTGCGCCCGGTCATCGTCCACGGCGGCGGCCCCGAGATCACGAAGACGCTGGAGAAGATGGGGCGCAAGTCCGAGTTCGCCGACGGCCAGCGAATCACCGGCGCCGAAGAGGTGCGCGTCGTCGAGATGGTGCTGACGGGCCGGATCAACACGGAGATCGTGGGCCTCATCAACAGCCTGGGCGGCAACGCGATCGGTCTTTCGGGGAAGGACGGCCGACTGCTGGTGGCGCACAAGCTGGCGCCGGCGCCCGGCAAGCCGGACCTGGGCTTCGTCGGTGAGATCGAGTCCGTCAACTCGGACCTGCTCGACATGTTCCTGGACCGCGGCTACATGCCGGTCATCTCGCCCGTCGGGTTCGGCATGGACGGGGCCAGCTACAACATCAACGCCGACGTCGCCGCGGGGGAGATCGCGTCGGCCTGCGGCGCCGAGCGGCTGATCTTCCTGACCGACGTGGCCGGCATCCTGGACGACCAGGGCAACCTCATCTCGGAGATCAAGGCGGCCGAGCTGGAGGCCAAGCTGGGCAAGAGCATCCGCGGCGGGATGCACGTGAAGGCCCAGGCGGTGCTGCACGCGCTGGCCAGCGGCGTGCGCGCCGTCCACATCGTCGACGGGCGCACGCCTCACAGCGTGGTCGCCGAGCTGTTCACGGATCACGGGGTCGGGACATGGGTGACGTGAGCTCGGAGGCCCGGCGCGAGGCCATCCGCGCGATCCTCGCCGACGGCGCGATCGGCAGCCAGGGCGACCTGCTCCGGCGGCTGCGCCAGCGTGGCATCCGCGCGTCGCAGGCGACGCTTTCGCGCGACATGGCGGCGCTGGGCGTGCAGCGCGCCGTCGGGCCCGGTGGCCCGCGCTACCTGCCCCAGGACGGCGCGGGCGCGCTGCCGCTGGACCCCGTGCGCCGGCTGGTCTCGTCGGTCGAGAGCAACGGCGCGCTGGTCGTCGTCCGCACGCAGGCCAGCACGGCGGCCGCCGTGGCGCGCGCGCTGGACGAGGCGCGCGTCCCCGAGATCCTGGGAACGCTGGCCGGCGACGACACGGTCTTCGTCGCGCCCCGGCGCGCCTCGGGCGGCAGCGCGCTGGCCGTGAAGCTGCGCGACCTCTTCGAGCTCGGCTGAGCCGCCCGCCTCCTGCGCCGCCTTGCGCGCGGCTGAGCCGGTGGCTATACCCGGCGCCATGCCGAACGCGGTCGTCGTGCACGAGGTGGGAGGTCCGGAGAAGCTGACCTACGAGAACGTTCCGGAGGCCGCGCCCGGCCCCGGCGAGGCCCGCGTCCGCCAGACGGCGATCGGCCTCAACTTCATCGACGTCTACTACCGGACGGGGCTCTACAAGGCGCCGAGTCTGCCGTTCATCCCCGGGCAAGAAGGGGCGGGCATCGTCGAGGCCGTGGGCCCGGGCGTCACCGAGGTCGCCGTCGGGGACCGGGTCGCCTACGCCGGCAAGCTGGGCGGCTACGCGGAGGTCCGCCTGATCCCGGCCGAGCAGCTGGTGCGGCTGCCGGCCGGCATCGACGACAAGGTCGCGGCCGCCATGATGCTGAAGGGCATGACCGCCGAGTTCCTGCTTCTGCGATGCGCCCGCGTCGCGCCCGGCGACACCATCCTCTTCCACGCGGCCGCGGGCGGCGTGGGCAGCATCGCCTGCCAGTGGGCGCACACGCTGGGCGTGCGCGTGATCGGCACGGCGGGCGGCCCCGAGAAGGTCGCGCTGGCCCGCCAGAACGGCTGCGCGGAGGTCATCGACCTCAAGCGCGAGAACCTGGTCGCGCGGGTCAAGGAGCTGACCGGCGGCGCCGGCGTGCGCACCGTGTTCGATTCGATCGGAAAAGAGACCTTCGCCGCCTCGCTCGAATGCCTGGGGCGGCGCGGTCTGCTGGTGCTGTTCGGACAGTCCTCGGGCGTCGTCCCCGCCGTCGACCCGGCGCTGCTGGCGCGCGGCTCGCTGTTCCTGACCCGCCCCAGCATGGTGCACTACCTCGCCACGCGCGAAGAGCTGGTGCAGTCGGCGGAGCGGCTGTTCGACGTGGTCGGCCGCGGCGCGGTGCGTGTCTCGGTCGGCCAGACCTACCCGCTGCGCGACGCGGCGCGCGCGCACGCCGACCTCGATGGGCGGCCAACGACCGGATCGACGGTGCTCCTGCCTTGAACGGCCGGCGCGATTTCGTTAGAACGAGCGGCTCATGATCCCCCGCTACACGCGTCCCGAGCTGACCGAGCTGTGGTCCGATCGCCACCGCTACGAAACCTGGCTGCGGATCGAGCTGGCGGCCTGCTCGGCGATGGAGGCGGCCGGCCGCGTCCCCAGGGGCACGGCCGAGGCGGTGCGCGAGAAGGTCGCCGGGCGGCTGGACCCCGCGCGCATCCTCGAGCACGAGGAGCGGACGCGCCACGACGTCATCGCGTTCCTGACCCACGTCGAGGAGCTGGTGGGCGAGCCCGCGCGCTGGCTGCACCTGGGGATGACCTCCTCGGATGTCCTGGACGCGGGTCTCGCCATCACGCTGGTCGAGGCGGCCGAGCAGATCCTGGCGGGCCTGGACCTCTTGCGGGCGGCCTGCCGCCGCCGGGCCGAGGAGCACCGGGCGACGCCGGCCATCGGGCGCACGCACGGCATCCACGCCGAGCCGATCACGGCCGGCCTGGTGTTCGCGGGCTTCTACACGGAGCTCGGGCGCGCGCGCCGGGACTTCGTCACCGCCCGGGACGGCGTGGCGGTCGGCAAGATCGCCGGCGCGGTCGGCACCTACGCCAACCTGGACCCGTCGATCGAGACCGCGGCGCTGTCGGCGCTGGGCCTGCGACGCGAGACGGTGCCCACCCAGATCGTCGCGCGCGACCGCCACGCCGCCTACTTCACGTCGCTGGCGCGCATCGGCGCCGCCGTCGAGCGGATCGCGCTGACGGTGCGCCACTGGCAGCGGACGGAGGTCGGTGAAGCGACCGAGGCCTTCGGCAAGGGGCAGAAGGGCTCGTCGGCCATGCCCCACAAGAAGAACCCGATCCTGTCGGAGAACCTGTGCGGCATCGCGCGCCTGCTGCGCTCCTACGCGCTGGCCGCCATGGAAGACGTGGCGCTGTGGCACGAGCGGGACATCTCCCACTCGTCGGTGGAGCGGGTCATCGGCCCCGACGGCACGGGCCTCTGCGACTTCATGCTTCGCCGCGCCGCCGGGCTGGTCGACGGCCTGGTCGTCAACGCCGACCGCATGCGCCGCAACCTGGAGCTGACCGGTGGCCTCTTCTTCAGCGAGGCCGTGCTGCTGGAGCTGGTGCGCAAGGGGATGGCGCGCCAGGCCGCCTACGAGCTGGTCCAGAAGAGCGCGCTGCGCGCCGCCGCGGGCGAGGGGAGCTTCCGGGCGTTCCTGGGCGCGGACCCGGACATCGCCGCGCGACTCTCGGGCGCCGAGATCGACCGGGCTTTCGACCTGAACCATCACCTTCGCCACGCGGGCGCCATCATCGACCGCGCCATTCACGATCAAGATTCCAACGACGAGGATTTGCCATGACGACCACCACCACCAAGATCGACGAACAGGTGCTGCGCGCGCAGCTGACGAAGACGCTGCAGGCGACCGACCTGCCCGAGCTGGGGACGAAGTACGAGGGCAAGGTGCGCGACTGCTACGTGCGCGACGGCAAGCGCACGTTGATCGCCACCGACCGCATCAGCGCCTTCGACGTCGTGCTGGGGACGATCCCGTTCAAGGGGCAGGTCCTGAACGAGATGGCGGCGTTCTGGTTCGAGGCCACCGCCAACCTGGTGCCCAACCACGTCATCAGCGTGCCCGACCCGGCCGTGACGGTGGCGCGCGAGTGCCAGCTGCTGCCCGTCGAGCTGATCATGCGCGCCTACATGACGGGCGTGACGTCGACGTCCATCTGGACCGCCTACTCGAAGGGCGCG